>NZ_CP036267.1:3146540-3481540 GCF_007744255.1 Thalassoglobus polymorphus
TCTGCCCTGTAATGTGTTGCTTCACCGAGTACGGTCGCCCCAGCTGCGATTCAAGGTGATCGCGATAACATTGAATTTCTTTTTCACTGAACGGGCGTTTGGGGTGAAAAAGCTGAACTTCATCCGGAGACTGATCTGTCAGATATTGAGAAAGTGACATCTTGCGGACACCAGAACCGTTCATACTGTCGTACACGATCGGAGTCCCATCATTGCAATAGACAATCGTTGCAACATGTGTGTATGAGCTGTTGGTATAAGCACGAACAGCCAAGCAATCTCCTTGACTAAAAAGAAGAGTCCCCGTCTGCGACGCTGCTGAAATTTGGCAGACAGCATCTTCCGGCGAATTGACGATGACCTCAGTCGCCGAATCGGCAGGTGCTGTTGCAATAACCAGGGCAATCAGTGTGGAGTTCATAAACATCCTTCTACTCTGAAGCTGATCGAGATCAAGTTGTTGCTTCGATGAATGAACATAACAACGTTTCAGACCAAAACGACTCAGACCAAAACATTGTCTAACATCAGGAGAGTTTTACCAGAAGTTATTTCGTGAAGCGTTCAAAAATGTTGCCAGAAATCGATGAAATTAGCTGAGAAACTTCATTAAATGTGGGAATGTCAAAGTTTTGTCACACCAACGATATCAGTGTGAAATATCGTGATCAACATTGACAACATCACCTCTGGATGGACGGATACGTTGCACCTCTCACGCAACCTCTTCGAGCATCTTTTGAACGCTACTCCGATTCAGTCTCGTGGTGAGTTTCGTTGCTTTAGGGATTATTTGGGGGGGCGGTTTGGGATCGATGGGTTGTTGAGGGCTTCCGGGTTCGGTTCTGGCTCAGGTGAGTCGGATTGGCGGGAGAAGTATTGGTCGACTTGGGTACGGAGAGAGGGGCGCAGTACGACGACCACGTGATCGCCGCTTTCGATTTGAAACCTTCCTTGAGGCATGATGATTTCTTGATCACGGGCAATCAAAGCGACTACAACACCTGCGGGAAACTGGAGTTCTCTGAGTGTGCGGCCAGCTGCGCGGCATCCGGGTTCGACATAGTAGTCGACGATGTCTCCATCGATGTCGCGCAATGAACTGATCTCAAGAGTCACAGGCGTTGGGTGTTGTTCAGGGTCTTCAAGCTTCAGCAATCGAGCTGCGGGAGGTAAAGTCCAGCCCTGAATGAGCGCCGAGACGAGTACAACCACAAAGACTGTGTCAAACATCACCGATGCACCTGGAAGTCCCGCGAGCATCGGGAATGTCGCTAGAGTAATTGGAACGGCCCCCTTCAATCCGACCCATGACAAGAAGAGTAATTCGTGAAAGGAAAATCGAAACCAGGAAGCACACAGGAAGACGGCAACAGGGCGAGCGACTAGAATCAGAACCGCAGCAATCAACAACGTGACTCCCGCGACATCCATCAATCGACTTGGAAAGCTCAATAAACCGAGCGTCATGAACATCAAAATTTGGCAAATCCACGCTGCGGCATCGTGAAATAAAAGAATGCCTCGATGGAAGACTGGACGTCGGTTCCCGATCACGATTCCAGTCAAATAGACCGCCAGAAAACCACTTCCGTCCAGAACGGCTGCCAGTCCAAAAGAAAACAACGCCAGCGCAGTCGCCATCACCGGATACAAGCCTGCTGCGCCGAGTTGGATATACTTGAGCCCCCAAACTCCTCCATAACCGACCAGTACCCCAGCGACCGAACCAACAACCAGTTGAGTCAAGAACAATCCCAGCAAAGCTGGGCCAGGCGCAACAGCACCTGTCAACAATTGAATCAATCCGACGGTCAGAAAAATTGCCATCGGGTCATTCGATCCACTCTCAACCTCCAGTGTTTCAGCCAATCGCTTCCGAATGCTGACGCCCCCCGATCGAAGGACGGAAAAGACCGCCGAGGCATCCGTCGAACCAACGATACTTCCCAGCAAAAGCCCTTCAAGGATTGAGATTCCGAGTATCCAGGACGCGGCCAAACCAGTGATCATGGCAGTAATCAGGACGCCGAAACTTGCAAGGACTGCGGCCGGTTTCCAGACGGACCGAATTGATTTGAAAGAGGTGCGAAGCCCACCATCGAAGAGAATCAGGCACAAAGCGATTGTGCCGATCGAGTTTGCTAACGAGTAGTCCTCGAAGTCGATTCTCCCCACTCCCTCCGAACCAGCCAGCATCCCGACAAGCAGGAACAGAAGCAGCACGGGGACTCCGATGCGAGTCGACAACTTGTTCGATGCGATGCCCAACAGGAGGAGAATCCCGGAGGCTAAGATGAGCGTTGCGGTATCCGGCATCAGGACTCAGTTCCGTTTTGGAGCGGGGGCACAGCAAGCACGTCTCGTTCAGAGTTTCGCAATACGCCCTCTGTCACGCTTCCCATCAGTACTCGAGCAACCGCAGAGCGGCCGCATGTTCCAACTACGATCAATTCCGCCGACAATTCGATCGCTGTCTCACAAATCGTTTCAGCAGTGTCGGCAGTATCAGGTTTCAGAATCGTTGACAGCCCCTCAATATTAATTCCTTCAATGAACGACGCGACATTTTCACTCGCCCTTTTCCTTTCTCCTGCGAGATACGATTGTTTCTCTTCAACGCTTAATGATGCTCGATTCATCAGAGCAATCCCAGGAGCGTTGAACACATGGAGAAGAGAGAGATTGAGTTGATCGAGCAAACCGAGTGATTTAGCGGAAAGGATCATTGCTTTTGAATACGCGGAAAGATCTGTTGCCAAAACGGCTCGACGGTACGGTCCGGTTGGAACACCGTTGGCTGTCAAAACGGGACGATCTGCAGTACGTATCGTTCGCTCAGCCGTTGTTCCAACCAAGATATTTTTAAGAATCTGCCTACGATGCGGTCCGATAATAATTAAGTCAGCGTTCAGGTCTCTTGCTGTACTGGTGATTCCCGAAAATGGCTTTCCGAGGACAACACGGAATTCGCAGTTTAAGCCGTTAACCTCTCGGAGAGTCCTCGTCAGTTTCTCAAGCAACTGGGTTGAGACATCTCGTTCAGCCAGCACAATCTCCTGCGCCTGATCGTCATCGACAACGTGAACTAAATAGACCTTGGCATCGAAATCACGCGCCAGTAACTTCGCGCGTTGGATTGCACGATCCGAGCGTTCCGAAAAATCGGTTGCGACTACAATGGTCTTCATAACTCTACTTATCGGCATCAATAGATGGAGTGAGGAGTTGAACACTTTCGTGTTACTTGCGCCTGCCGAGAGTGCTTTGATGTGGAAAATCGCACTTGTCAGCGAGGCAGAATCCGAACACCAATTCGAAAAATTCTATCCTATCCAGATCAGTTTGTAAGGGATTGGGAAAATCCTCGTACCATAACGAATCAGCTAAGAATTTGCTCACAATAATTGCATAAAGATCGGAAATCGACAGACAGCTTCTGAAGGTGCGATCTGATCTTGGCTGCTTTGCCTGGCGAACTCCATATTCGCTCGGTAATCCGCTCGGTTCAGGTCTTGAGTTCAGGTTGGTCGCAACATGCGAGAAAACACTTTTCAGTTGCGACTTTCACAGCCTCCTGAATCCAGAGCATTTTCCTCTACCATTCTCTCAACCGTCTGCCCGTGTAGAATATGCTGCACCTGTGAAATTACTATTCGCCACGGGACAGAGTCCGAACATCAATTCAATCATTGCGATCAAAGGAAAATGACAGTGCAGAATGGCACAAGCGAAGATAGCCAGAATGACCTTCTCGGTGATCGCAGACAGGATTTCCCAGCCGAGACCGTCGGGCGGCTCATGAGATCGGAGTTTGTCGCGGTCCGACCAGAGTGTACTGTCGCTGAAGCTTTGGCCTACATCCGCAAGCACGGTCGCAAAGCTCAAACACTCAACACAATCTATGTTGTCGATTCTCACGACACTCTGGTTGGCGCCGTCCGTTTGAGAGATATCGTTCTCGCCTCCCCAGAACTTCAGATCTCTGATGTGCTGGACCCTGACTTGATTTCACTCACAGTAGACGAGGACCAGGAAGTCGCCGTAAAGAAAATCAGAGAGCATGATGCTCTGATGCTGCCAGTCTTGGATAACTCTGGAACTTTGGTAGGAATCATCACCGCTCGAGACGTGATGGGGATTGCAGAATATGAATCACTGGAGGATTTCCAGAAGTTCAGTTCAATTCAAAAAGCAATTGACAACCCGTTGACAGCCCGGATCGTTCACTTGTACCGACAGCGGATCGTCTGGCTGTCGGCATTGGTGGTCATGAATGTCTTCTCAGGTTTCGCCATCTCGCAGTTCGAAGATCTCATCACGTCGATGGTTTCACTTGTCTTCTTTCTCCCATTACTCATCGACAGCGGAGGCAATGCGGGCGCACAATCTGCCACTTTGATGATTCGGTCGTTGGCGATTGGTGACGTTCACATGCGAGATTGGATGACCTTGGTAGGCAAAGAAATCATGGTCTCACTTCTGTTGGGAGTCACCATGGCAGCGGGCGTTGCACTGGTCGCGAGCATCCGAGCACCAGAGATTATTGCGGTGGTCTCAATAACAATGATCTGCAGTGTGATGTTGAGCAGCCTGTTAGGCCTGCTACTTCCCTTTATACTCACGAAACTCAAACTTGATCCCGCTACGGCAAGCGCGCCGCTGATTACATCCATCGCAGACATCTCCGGCGTATTGATTTACTTCTCACTTGCGTCATGGTTCTTCAATTTGTGAACCACCCTTAAACATCAACTTTGGAGAAATTTTCCGGAACCCGCGATCGTCTTTCATGGAGAAGCAGTCGTTTCCACCTCCCCTCTTCGGAAGCTGTTCTAAAATTCTCCGACGATTTCACCACCGTTGCGAGTTCCCAATGCTCGCCAAGTTCCTCGGTCGAGATTTTCGCTGAGAGCGCGGACTGAGCCATCGAACATAAGTACGTTCACCATTCCCACGTGATAGCTGCGTGATGTGATGATCGCGTAACTTGGACTGCCTGCTCCCCCATCGAGACCTTCCTGCCATGAATTATAATCGGTCTCTTCGTATTCGACGCCTCCGGTTGAGAAGCGGACTTTTGAATTCGGCGGGAGAGCGGTCGTCACTCCGGTGTGATGCACGCGACCATCGGGCCACTCTGTGTGCCCCGTATTTTTGAACTGGCCTCCCGAAGCGACAATGGCTTCTGCCTCAGCGATTGAGTCAGGAACAGTCGTTTGCGATGGCCCACCATTGCGTTGATACGGCGTCCAGGCTTTCACCTCGGCAGCTAACATTGTATTCGTCGAACCATCAACTGCATCACGAAAAGAGAGTTTCGCATTCGGGTAGAAGAGTCCATCTCCTCCTCGCCCTGTAGCTGGGTCAAAGACAAACCATGTTCCATAACTAAATCCATACGATGTTGGATAGAGCGTCACTTTTCCTCCGCCAGGATCTCGAGCGACATCACTTTTCGGATCGCTGGGGCAAGCGAAGACAGGAACTTTGACACCGCTGATTGCTGTTTGAAAATCCCAGGCGGTTGTCAAATCGACTCCATTATAAAGACTTCCCTGTTCCAGATAGGGAAGAATTCGACCATGGACACCCCACGACCCATTACTGCCGGTTGATGAGACTGACAAATTCACAGCCGCTCCCGGTGGCAAGTATCTGTTTGCATCAATGTAATTATGCAGGGCAAGCCCCAACTGTTTAAGATGATTCTTGCACTGAGTTCGTCTGGCAGCTTCCCTGGCCTGTTGCACAGCGGGGAGTAAAAGAGCAACTAAAATCGCGATAATCGCAATCACCACAAGGAGCTCGATCAGAGTGAAGCCTCGTCGCTTCGATCTTTGGGGCACAAACATTTCTTAAGAGTATTCCATATTGGTCAGACTGGGTCTGATGAGATTATTTCGTCTGAATTGATCTCCAGCGATGCTGGAAGTGCAAGCCAACAAAGGCTGCGGAAGATGAAAGCGGGAGATGAAATCAGTGACGAACTCGTAAAGTTGAGAGATTGTGGTGCAAAAAGTGTTCCCTAATGAAATTTCAATCAGATGCCGAGTAAGATGCTGGGAATTGATTGAATATTTGCAGCCTCTCAGAATTAGCGGCGACAGAATCGCCACCCCATGGCGAAATCGTCGCCATGAACATAACGCTCTCCTGTTGGCTCAAGCACAAGAGTTGAACGGTAGCTTTCACCGAGAATAGATATGCGCTGGCCAATCCGAAATCAGATTTTAGTCCCGTTTCTGTTTATTCAGATCGCGACAATTCTCGCCGTGGCCTTATCGTCTGGATGGTTTGCGATTCGCCAAGTTGACGACGAAGTGGCAACACGTCTGGAGAACGTGATGGAGACGCTTGAAAAAGCGTCTTACCCGCTGACCAGTAATATCTTGGAACAGCTCTACAATCTGACAGGAGCAGAGTTTGTCGTTTACAATTTCAACGGTCAGCAGACTGCTTCCACTCTAAAAGAGTTTGCCCTCACCACCAAGGAGCTGCAGTCGATTCCGTCTCCGGAACAGAACTCTCAGTTTCTGCGAAGTCAGGGTTCCCTGACCTTTGCGGGGGAGCAATTTCTGGCTGGAAAAGCGATGTTGAAATCGAATCGCGGAACCGTACTTGTTCTGTATCCCAAAAGTGCGTTGGCGGCAGCTCGTTGGGAAGCGATTGTGAATCCGGCCCTGGTTGGCGGATCGTTGCTCTTACTCACCCCACTCGCGTCTTTCTGGATCTCGAGGCGGCTTGCGAGAAGAATTCAGGACGTCCAACAACACGTATCCCGGATTGCCGGCGGTGACTTAACTCCCATGCCGATTCTCAAATCGCAGGACGAACTTCGTGAATTGTCACAAAGCGTAAACCGCATGACGGTTGTTCTCGACCAGTCAATGAAGCGAATTCAAGAGAGTGAGCGGTCCGCAATGCTGACACAACTCGTAGGGGGCCTGGCACATCAATTGCGAAATTCACTCACCGGAGCGCGGGTCTCAATACAGCTCCATCAACGACATTGTTCTACAGGCGAAGAAGAGGCGATTGAAGTCGCCTTGAAACAACTCACCTTGACCGAAGAACAGATCAAAGCTCTTTTAAGACTTTCGCGAGGCGAGTCAGAAGTTGCCCGCTCCGGTGATGTCGCGGTCATCTTAGATGATGCGATCTCGCTGGTCCGGCCACTATGCATTCACCAGAAAATCGACCTTGTTTACAATCGGGACAACTTTGCCTGTCTTGTGGAAGATCAAGATGCGATCCGAGGGGCAATGTTAAACTTGTTGATGAATGCTATTGAAGCGACCCCGAGAAACGGTGAGATCCTCGTACAAACTCATTCCACAGGGGATGAAATTTCTATCGATGTTATCGACGATGGTCCGGGCGTGGCGCCGGATCAACTCGACAAAGTCTTCACACCGTTCTTTACAACAAAACCGGAAGGAGCTGGTTTGGGACTGGCACTGGCACGTCATGCGGCCGAAGATTGCAATGGGACGTTAACAATCATTCAGCAAGAGAAATCCACATTTCGCTTAAGTCTCCCTCAGCTTAAGAATCGCCCCGCATCTGCAGAACTGGCCAACAACAAACAGTCATCCGCATCCAACTGAACCGCATCCAACTGAACCGGGCAAACATCGGCAACATCAAGTTACTTGAAGCATTGAAATCATGAGCAGCATTCTGATCGTTGATGACGAACCTTCCATCTGCTGGGCTTTAAAGAAAGCGCTCAGCGAAGATGGACACCAAGTCAATACTACGGCAACAGCAGAAAACGCAATCCAGCTGATCACGGAATCCGTGCCTGATGTCGTCGTGATGGACGTTCGCCTGCCTGGCATGGACGGTTTGTCTGCTCTGCAAGAATTGCAGCGTCAAATCGGGAAGACGCCCGTCATCATCATTACTGCTTTTGGAGATCTTGATACCGCAGTTCAGGCGATCAATCGGGGAGCTTTTGAATATCTCACAAAGCCGTTTGATCTTGATCAAGCAATCCACGTGATTCAGAAAGCGATTGCAACAGGAAGTTCAGTCACGTCAGCTGACAAAACGAGATCAAATGAACCTCTTGAAAACCATCTATTGATCGGCTCTTCCCCAGCGATGCAGGCTATCTATCGAGACATCGCCATCGTGGCTGAGCGAGATGTTCCAGTGCTGATCACTGGCGAAAGTGGGACAGGCAAAGAACTCGTCGCCGGAGCAATTCATCGATACAGCAAACGGGCTGCGGGGCCGTTCGTTCCGGTCTGTATTCCTGCAATGAGTGAGTCGGTCTTAGAAAGTGAATTGTTCGGCCACACACGCGGTGCATTCACCGGAGCGACTGAAAAACGGAGTGGGCTGATTAAAGCTGCAGACGGTGGAACCGCCTTTTTCGATGAGATCGGCGACATCACAATTCCAACGCAAGTCAAGCTGTTGCGAGTGATCGAATCGAGAGCGATCACTCCCGTGGGAGGTGACGACCCTCTACTCTCCGATTTCCGATTACTGGCTGCCACAAATCGAGATCTGGACTCAATGGTCGCTGACGGGACATTTCGCAAGGATCTCTACTTTCGACTCAATGTCTATCAGATCATGATCCCACCACTTCGCGATCGTCCTGAAGACATTCCATTGCTTGCAGACCATTTCATGAAACGCATTGATCCAGCCGGCAAGGTCTATCTCGGGAAAGCTGCGTCCAAAGAACTCCTCTCGCGTCCCTGGTTGGGAAATGTCAGAGAACTTCGCAACACCATCGAGCATGCCGTCATCGTAACCCGTTCGGGAGAAATTTCCGCAGATGCTTTCGCCGCTCCGATGTCCATCACAGACTCGATAAACAAACCTGCGAGTTCGCTTGGCCAGTCGGTCCGCACCTGGATTCAATCTCAAATCGACGACCAAACTTCTGACGGAGAAATTGTAAACCTCTTTGACCGATTCCTATCCGAAAGCGAATCCGTACTCATTACGGAGGCCCTTTCACTTACGCACGGGAATCGTCAAGAGGCTGCAAAAATACTGGGAATCCATCGCCAAACGCTTCGCGAAAAAATTCGGAGATATCAAGTGAATGTCTCCGAACTTTCATAAACCCAGTGACGTCTGCTTTCAGAGTATTTCCATGACAGCAAAGTCAATGCTGGACTTTACGCTCTGGAATCCACTTCAAAGATGCTCTATTGAAAACACTCTATGAGGCCAGGTGTTCTTTGAAGAACGCAATGGTCCGCTTCCATGCCAGTTCAGCAGCGGCTTCGTCGTAACGGGGAGTTGTGTCGTTGTGAAAACCATGATTCACGCCGGGATAGACGTACGCCGTAAACGACTTGCCGTTTTTTTTCATCGCAGCTTCAAAAGCTGCAGCTCCGGCGAGGATGCGCGCGTCGTTTTCTGCATTTTGAATCAGCAAAGGAGCTTTGATTTTTGAAACATCCGCAACGTCGGGTTGTCTTCCATAAAACGGAACACCAGCGTCGAGAACATCTGGAATTCGCACAGCGAGTTGATTCACAACGCCACCGCCGTAACAGAAACCGACAGCTCCAACTTTTCCGGTCGATAGTTGATGCGAATCGAGGAACTTGGCGGCTGCGATGAAGTCTTGAGTCATCTTCTCTCCGTCCCGTTTCGCCTGCATCGAACGACCATCGTCATCGTTGCCCGGATACCCACCGAGTGGAGTCAGTGCATCGGGAGCTAATGCGAGGAATCCCTGAACCGCGAGTCGACGCGCGACATCTTCGATATAGGGATTCAGGCCTCGATTCTCATGTATCACCAACACAGCCGGAAACTTATCCCCCTTCGCCGGACGAGCCAACAGCCCTTTCATTTCCCCTGCTCCATCAGGAGAATTGTAAGTAATCATCTCACTCTGAATACGTGGGTCATCCGGTTTGACTTGTTCTGCCCAAGCATAATTGGGACTCATGCTTGACATCAAACTTTCCACAGTCAGGCCACCCACAGCAAACGTCGCAAGACGTTTCATGTATTCCCGACGATCAAGTCGCCCGTGGCAATAGTCATCGTACAGACCCAGAACTTGTGGATCGAAGTCGCTTGCTTTCTTACGGTTCATCAGAGTCTCCTGGTTATAGAACTGATCCTGAAATCTGAATTTGCTCTCTCAAACACTGAGAAAGCAAATCATCCTAACGAATAGTTTCCGGAGTGGTTCTTGAGAAGTTACTAGAAAATACTGAATCGTTATTCGTCGATCTCCTGCCAATCGAAATACAGCTCACGAATCCTGCCCTCTTCCTTGAGCGTTTGCGAGCATGGATGGTGAAATTCCATGAATATCAACTGGCCCCACATCTCGCAGAGGATCAACGAGGGTGTCATATTCGTCGATAATTATCAGATTTTCGTTCAGAACGACCACTGCGACTTCAACAATGCGGTCTTTGTTTCCGACACCAGTCGTTTCAACATCGATGACAGCGTACTCTGCCCCCATAGCGTGGCCCTTTCATAACTTTTTTCTCTCGACAAGTCTGATTTTTACTTCAGAAGATTGCAAGTCAAAGCTCATTCTGAGAACATGAGTGGACACAACGCAGCATCAGGCCCGTTGCTGTGTTGTTAGAGCCTCCCCCGCACTGGCCCGTCGGGGTGAGGCTCGTTTTATTTCTGGCTTTACACCTACTCTTTCCATTCGCTCTTTCACTTTTCTTTCGCTCTTTCAAGATCTGCCTGAGTGAGGCTGCCTCCAAATCGCGAGGCTGACAAACACTGACGAGTGATGCCGACAATCTCTGATTGTCCCATCCGACGCGACATCTCACCCGAAGCGTAATATCCTTTTCGCAGTTCCACCGAGAATTTGATTTTGCTCATTCTCCGAGAGATGCAAGAGGAGTGACCGGGCACGCGCAAAAGCTTGCTGATACGACTCACCTGTCGTCTCCGCTCCGAACCCGCCGCCGTACATCATTCGTTCTGCACCGAACGCATTTGTCAGCTCACGAATCGTTGGTTGAATATCTCGATGAGGATACTGACGAGTCGTCGGAATCGAGGACAGTTTCATGATCGTATTTGGAAATCGAGACCACCTCACAACTTTTGCATGCTCCTGTGGTGTTCCTTGAAATGGACGCCCCATGTGATCAATCAGGACAGTTGTCTTCGGAAATTCTTTAATGAGTGGTTCAAAGCCATCAGCGTACCGAGGTTCAAAATGAAGCTGCACCGCCAGATTCAAATCGGTTGCCATCTTCCACAAACGACGCAGTTCCTTGGAGCCGAACGGCGGGAGTCGATCGGGAGCGTAGGCATGCACGCGGACAGCCATGACATCCATTTGTTGACATAATTTTGCCATCTTCTCTAACGAACCTGGACGATCAGAAAAAAGTAGAATCGTCCCTTTCAATCTGTCACCTCCAATGTCGAGACAATGCTTCAGGTAGCGATGGTCGTCTTGATACGGTTCTGGATGGACGACTACGGCATAGTCGACTCCGGCTGCGTCCATGCAACTGAGCAAATGCTCTGGAGTTGCTAAAGCTGTGGGACGATAAGGAGCCTTCGCATGATAAGGAAACTGCTCGGAATCGGTACCAGCAAAGCAGTGCAAGTGAGTGTCAATTTTTGGAACTTTCTCTTCACCGGGCTCTGCTGCTATTGAGCTTTTAAGAGTGAACGCACTGGCAGTCGCGATTGTTGCAGCCGAGACAAATTCACGTCGTGTGATCTGCTTTGATTTCATTACAATATCCCTAAGTTAAACGAACAGCTAAAATCACTGGCGATGTTGTTCTCTTAGTTGCAGTTCCAAACTTCCAGTGGGCACTGCAGGTTCACCGTAACAGAGTTGGTCGATCCACGGGCCTGGGTGAAACTTATTCCGATTTCGGATTTGTCGCTTGGATCACGAATTCGAAGGCCTGTTTTGAGTCTGCGTAGGTCGTGCTGTGTCCGCCTTCTTTTCGATGAATGCTGAGGACGTTGGAGTTGTGTTTCTGAATCTGATCCACCAACCGCAGAACGCTCGCCGCAGGCACAACTTCATCCTTGCCACCGGTCGTGGCCGCCAAGGGCATCGTGAATTTCGTCGGATAGAATTCGGCGCTCCGCTTGCGGTACTCATCGGGGACAAGTTCTCTGGTCCCTCCAAACGAAGCTGCGATGGCATCCTGAAACCGCTCGTACTCCACGAGATTTGCGGTCCCATTAAGTGAAACAACGCCGTCGATCATCTCTGGATGTCTCGCTGAGAACGTGAGCGCCCCAGTCCCTCCCATCGAGCCGCCGCTCAATATAATCCGCTGGACGTTGTATTTTTGTTTGAGGGTTTGAATGATCTGAACCAAATCAGCTTCAGCAGCCGGTCCCATCCAAGAAGTTCGTGCACGATAATCGGGCGAGACCAAAAGCATACGATGCTCTAAAGCAGCGTCGCGAGCTGCCCGACATTCTCCGCGAGATTGTTTGACAAACTGCCACCGGTCTGATCCATGTCCATGCAGTACGATCAAAACAGAGACAGGCTTTCCCTCGATCATCTCTGGCGGAGTCATGACAACATACTTCTGCTTCGTCCCATCGTGATCCGCTACGAATGTCTCATCGACTGTACTCGCAAACTTCGCCGAATCTTCAGCCGTACAATTCACTTCCGCGAATATCGCTGCGATGCAACAAGCTGCTGCAGGAAAGAAGATTTTTCGTAATGAAATATGCATCGCGAGTAACATGCCTTTTGTGTTTCTGACTATTCCGGTTGCTCAGAAAGAAACTGCCTGAAGAAACTGCCTGAAGAAACTGCCTGAAGAAACTGCCTACAAAAGTTCAGCGATAGGACTCCCGTCGCTGGCTGGGATTGTAAACCCGTTGGGACTGAGCCTTGAGGCTGGATTGATGTTCATTGCCTTAAAGAGGGTCGCAGTGAAATCTTCTAGCGTGACCGGACTCGATTTCACATAGGCTGCGCGGGAGTCGGATTCTCCATAGACTGTCCCTCCTTGAATCCCCGCACCAGCCACCATCGCAGAATAACATTGAGGCCAGTGATCGCGACCGACTCGTTTCGCACCTTTGCTGATGACAGGCGTTCTTCCAAATTCTCCGATGAGGACCACTAATGTGGAATCGAGCAGACCTCGTTCGCTGAGGTCTTCCAGAAGTGCTGCCACTGCGATATCTGTTCTTGGTAACGCAAACGGTAACCCATTCCATCCATTTTCAAAGATCCCAACATTTGCATTTCCGTGCATGTCCCAGGTTTCAAGACTCACGAATTTTTCACCAGCAGCCAAGCCCGTCCACGCCACAACATTCACGAGCCTGACTCCTGATTCGATCAAACGTCGAGCGAGCAGTAAATTTTGTCCAAGAGGATTCCGACCATAACGGTCTCGTGTGGAAGGTTTTTCTTGATTGATATCGAACGCGGATTTGGCGTCGCTGCTATGCAAAAGGTCGAATGATTGCTGTTGATAGATATCCAGTGACTCGAAGGCTGATGAAGATTTGCTTTCAGGGAAGCTTTGCAAAGTCTGCAACAGTTGCCAGCGTTCTTCCAACCGTTTCAAGGAGACGGAATCACCTGTATCAAACGCACGAACACGGAAGTCACTCGATGCCGGATTGTCAGTATGGCTCTCACCGATCAACATGGGGGCGTAGGCCATGCCGAGGCGTCCACCTGTTAAATATGTGTGTTCCGGTGGAGCAGAGCCTCCTCCATATTTTTGTAACCAGACGTGTGCCGGGATCGACTCGAGAGAAGGTGAAAGTTTTGAGACCATCGCTCCGAACGATGGATCATCTTCAGCTGGTTTGCTGCGACCAGCAAGCAGCATGGAATTCGCTTTGTCGTGCTGCGACATGTGATGCGTCATCGAACGAATGACGGCATACTTCTCGGAGATCTTCGCAAGTCGCGGCATCAGTTCACAAACTTGAAAACCCGGAGTTGCCGTCTCGATCGATTGATACGGACCACGAATTTCACTTGGTGCTGCGGGCTTCATGTCCCAGGAATCAAGCTGAGACAAACCGCCATACTGATGAATAAAGATGCAAGACTTGGGAGACTGTCCGGAAGATTTTTGATTCAAAGCCTGAGCATCTGAAGCGAGTAACTTTTCCAGGCTTAACCCAAACGCTCCGATGGCACCGACCTGCATTGCAGCTCTTCGTGATAGAGAATTCTCAAATCGGCCGTCTGAGGTCTCCCGCATCCCACTTCTCCGGTCAACTTTTCAAAATCAAAATTGTGCCCATGACATCGTCAATGTTAGTGACTGTCATTGCAGAGATCCATTACAATTCCATCGACCTTACGAACACTCTACTCAGTAGCCAAGGACGACATCATGAAAGCGGCATTTTTGACACACGCCGACGGCCCTCATATGAGCGCCTATTTTTCTGCCCTGGCAAATGCGAAAGATTGTGACGAAGTTGTCATGGCAGACCCTAGTGGTCGCTGGAAAGATGACGCGAAAAAAACGCTCGGCGAAAAGTTGACGCGGACTTACACCAGTTACGCAGAACTCCTGGAAAAGGAATCACCGAAATTCTGCCTGGTTTCAATAGGGGCCGATCATGCTCCACCTGTCATCGAAGCAGCTCTGAATTCTGGATCAAACGTCTTCTCGGAGAAACCTGCGTGCGTCTCACTCGATCAGTTCGAGAAACTCGCAACCCTCGCAGAATCAAAACACCTCGAATTGATGATGGCGTTCGCCAACCGGACAAATCCGGAATCGCTCGAAGCTCGACAAATGATTCGCAAAGGGCGAATAGGAAAAATCTACAGCATCGACATGCACATCGTCGCCGACCAAACACGTTTGACTCGCCCCGCTTACCACAAGACGTGGCTGGCTGACAAATCTCGTGCAGGTGGCGGGCACCTGATCTGGCTGGGAATTCACTGGCTTGATCTGGCGATGTATCTGACTGGAACTGAAGTTACTGAAGCAACCGGAGCCGTCGCGAATGTCGGAGGTCAGCCGATTACCGCTGAAGATTCCGCTGCTGCAATCCTGCGTTTCAGCAACGGAACTCTTGGTACTCTCAACTCTGGATATTATTTGGATACCGGCTATCACACGCAGATACGTATCTGGGGATCAAAAGGTTGGATCAATCTTGACTCCACCGGGGAACCCAAAATGACCTGGTATGAAAACAAAGGTCCAAACGCAAAACAGATTCAAACTTTCGATGCCGGCAAGAAACCTCGCGGTTACTCACCGATGGTGGCAAGAGCGATCTCAGCAATTGCCAACGACACTCCGCCTCCCATCACGACTCAAGAATCCTTGAACACAATGCGAACAGTCTTTGGGATTTACGAAGCTGCAGAGACAGGAACTCAAAAAACGATCAACACTGTCCCGGTTCCATTTCAACCCCAACCACTGTAGAGCATTTTCCATGCTTGTCGTGTCAGTGAAGTTCACTTTCTTAACTTCATAGATTGCTCGCTACGAAGCAGAAGGTAAAACCAATTTTGGCTTTGCTCTATCCCCAACAGTAACCTGAAAAATGCAGTATCGAACGCTCGGTCATTCTGAGATTTCAGTCAGTTCCATCGGAATGGGATGCGTCACATTTGGTCGGGAAATCGACGAAGAAACGTCGCTGCAGATCATGGATTACGCTTTCGAGAATGGGATCACATTATTTGATACTGCGGAGGCCTATGCGGAAGGTGAGTCGGAGCGTGTCGTTGGAAATTGGATGAAGAGCCGAACGCGACGAGACCAAATTGTTCTTGCCACAAAAATTAAAGGGAAGCTCACTCGCGAGCGAATATTCTCGTCCATCGAATCAAGTTTAAAGCGTTTGCAGACGGACTGCATCGACTTACTTCAAACTCATTCATGGGATGAATCGACACCACTGGAAGTGACATTCGACGCATTGACAACGCTGGTCGCCCAAGGCAAGGTCCGATACGTCGGTTGCAGCAATTATGATGCAGCCCAATTGGCAGCGACGTTGAAGTTAAGTGAACAATCTAATTTTTCTCGGCTGACATCCGTTCAACCTCCCTACAACCTGGTCCAACGAGAGATCGAAGCGGACTTACTACCGTTGTGTGCTCGCGAGAATGTCGGTGTCATCAGCTACAGCCCGCTTGGGGCTGGTTTCTTAACCGGAAAGTATCGATCAGGGCAATCGATTCCAGCTGGCTCTCGCTTCGATGTGATTCCGGGGCATCAGCCAATCTATTTCACTGATCATGGTTTTCGAGTCCTTGAAGAACTTGATGCCTCTGTCCAAAGCACCGGGCTTTCTCACGTCCAGCTCGCGTTGTCCTGGGTTCTCAGACAACCCAACATCACCTCCATGTTGATCGGCGCACGAAACACTTCGCAAATTGACCAGGCACTTCAAGCCATGTCTCTCAATATGAATTCAAAGCGATAATGTGAATTCAAAGCTATAAGGTCAAAACTCCCTTTTGCTGATTGCCACTCAACGACCAGCCCCATGACGTTCAAGTCTATGGTCGCCCCCCGGAAAGTAGAATCACGGTTCTACTTCAAATCCAACATTTGTCATCGCGGACACAGGATACACGATTTTTTTTGAAGCTTTGTCATGGAAACAATCAAACTTGAAGAGGGAGGGTTACTTCTCTACGACGATGCTTTTCTGCCAGCCAAGGTCGCAGACCATTACTTCACCCGGTTGCGTGACAATTGCGTTTGGGAGCAGAAGCCGGGGCTCTTCGGTCACATGCAGCCAAGATTGATTGCCTCATACGGCGACGCGGGTGTCACTTATCGGTACTCCGGCGTCGACAATACGGCTCTCCCGTGGCTGGAGGAATTGCTGGAAATCAAAAATAAAATCGAAACGGTTCGCGGTGAATATAACTACTGCCTTTTGAACCGTTATCGAACTGGGGCAGACAGCATGGGCTGGCATGCAGACGACGAACCAGAGATGGGCAACGTGATCGGTTCACTATCATTGGGGGCGACACGGAAGTTTCGGATCAGGCACAATGAAACGAAAGCGACAAAGACCTTTCTTGCAGGCCACGGGACACTGATTATCATGGCAGGAACCATGCAGCAATTCTGGAAGCATGAAGTTCCCAAGACGAAGCAAAATGTCGGCGAGCGAATCAACTTGACCTTCAGAAAAATTCTGGCGAGCCCCAAATGAAACTGTTCGTAGACGTCATCTCAGATGTCATTTGCCCATGGTGCTACATCGGCAAACGACGACTTGAAAAGGCGATTGCTGCTTTAAGTACACAGCATGAAGTTCAAGTTCGATGGCATCCCTTTCAACTCAACCCCACGATGCCAAAGGAAGGGATCAGTCGAAAAGATTATCGAACTCAAAAATTTGGAAGCTGGGAACGTTCAGTCAAGCTGGACGCCACAGTCACCAGTGCTGGCGAAGCTGAAGGGATTCGCTTCGACTTCGACAAGATTGAGCGAACACCAAATACTGTCGACGCCCACCGGCTCATCTGGCTTGCCGATCAGCATGGCTGTCAGGATGCAGTCGTCGAAGCTTTATTCCGAGCATACTTCAGCGAAGGTCAGGATATCGGCAATCGCCAGACAATCATCAACATCGTCGCTGCCGCAGGTCTGGAACGGGAAGCTGCAGAAACCATGTTGGATAGAGAAGAAGGGATGGAGATGATTGCGCAGGCTGCTGAAATGTCACAGCAGTATCAAGTATCGAGCGTTCCGTTCTTCATCCTTAACCAGAAACTAGGATTGTCCGGCGCGCAGCATCCGGAGAAATTCCTCAATGCGTTCAAGCAACTCACGGACAGATCAACAAGCGGATGAGTCTTAAAGAAATTCACAAACTACTCGGTAACTTTTAGCATCGAAACGATCGTCCATCCGTCAACCACAGGCAATTCACTGGCGAAACGGATGGCTGGTCGATCTAGCCATGGATCGCGGATTCCGACTCCCAGTCGATATGCCCCGGCTGGAACTTGAAACGTAAGCTTCGACTCCTCGGAAAAATCGCCGGGTGTCCACTTCCGGATATCCCATTCTGTTTTGCAAATCTTGACGACCTTGCCTGATGAATCGAGCAAAGCCCATTCGAACAGCCATGGGTAGTAAAACGGAGCGGTCCCAATGTTCCTGCCTTCCAGAGAAAACCTGCTCGACTGCTTTGCACTCACTTCAGCGGGGTGAACAACCTCGGTAATCTGGAATTCGTAGCCCATCTTCCGGACCAGTTCTTCGCTTCGCTTGAGAAACGTTTCGTCGTTCGATTTCTCCAATGCTGGACAGTATGGACCAACCCATGAAAAGTGAGACCGATCCAGCATTGTCAGAGTTGTCTCATAATCCTTCCCGAGCCATTGCCGAGCTTTGTTTGGGACCATCTCGCCGCCGACCACGGCAACTCGCCAGTTTTCGGTACGCTTGGTTTTCCTCAACCCCGAGAGAAAACTCCAGTCTTTCCCGTTGTCGGTGTCTTGCGGAAACATATCGTCATGAAATCCAATCCAATCCTGCTGCCCAGCATACCCTCTGGCATAGCGAACCATCAGCGATTTATCAGGAAACGATTTCTGATAGGCGTCAATGATTCGACGTTCCGTCTCCGGTGTGGCGTACAGTTCATCTCGCGGCCACGTATGCCATTCGCCCCAAAAACCGAGCAAACCTAACTGAATGAAAGCGACGCGTGGATTCTTGTTGTATCGCTTCCCGAGAGCTTCAATCAGCCGCTCCATCGCTGAAATCATGAGTGGGTCATTATAGTCAGGCGACATCCCACCCCCATGCTCTTCATAAGCAGTCTCTTTAACACCCGCCTTGCGCAGCCAGTCGGGGAGGCCGGATGGCAATGAAGGGTAATCGACATAAACTCGAAAAATGATGTGTTTGCCATTTGCTCTCTCGACTTCCCAAGCCTTCTCCCATTCATCAAATCGAAAATCTCCTTGAACTGGTTCGAGTTCACGCCAGGAGATGTACTGAAACACCATGGAATAAGGCTGATGAATTTTGCCTGCGTCAGTGTAGGGAGCCCAGCCCTTGAGCGGGTTATCCAGTGGCCCCGCTTTTGATTGCGGGCGGACGACAATCTCTTCCGAGGATGCCGGTGCAGAAAAACAGAGAGAAGGGACAATTCCGAGCAATACGGAAAATGCAGGGAGTAGTGTTTTCATCACATCATCAGTTCATGTGGGGAAATTAGAACCACTTCGAAAACATCTGAAACTAATCGCTCTGGCCGAAGACCGCCAACTGTGGAAGGTGGTCGCTCAGAGCAAATGAATTTTCGTCAGCAACGTTCAGACGGAAGGCTCCTTCGAAGAGTGGCCTCGATTCGACGATCTGGTGAGCAATAGGACCGGTCGCCATCACGTAATCGATACGGTGCTTCGGATCGTCCGCTCTGATGGTCAAACCTTCGCCTTCACCGACTTTGGCAAAAGTATCAATCCAGCCGGCGTCCATCCAAAGTTTGTATTCCTCGGTCTCCGGATTATGGTTGAGATCACCAATCAAAAGCATCGATCGACCAGCATCAAGATCTTCTTTCATCGACACCAGCATCGCCTTGATTTCCTTCAAACGGACGGAAGGGTCAGGGGTCGGAAAGAGATGAGCGGAGTGGACAATCAGAGACTCCCCATTCGGCAACTTGATCGTCCCGCGTCCCCAGTGTCGAGTGAACAAATCCTTCGGACGCTTGTGACCAAGTGGAACATTTTCTGAATCGGTGATCTCAAAACGGCTGAGCAGTGTTCCCGGCCAGTTTCCTCCGCTGGGGAAGCGAACATGGTGCATTCCTAGATACTCTGCCACTTCTTTGGCAATCGCTTCACTTGGTGATTCTGAGAAGTTGATAATGTCGGGTTCATACAATGCCAGTTCCATGGCCAGCCGTCTTGCCATCTGGCCTTTCTTGACCGCGCTCTTTGCTAAAGGTCGGTCCTTCGGCCAGCCCGCACAGGCGTAAACGTTGTAGGAAATCACTCGAAGCGACTGCGTTTTCTTGCCTGATGCGAAGACCGGGAGCGCAGCTGTCGAAAGCCCGGCAGCTCCTAAAGCGGCAAAAAACTGGCGTCGTGAAATCGTCATTGGGGTTCATCCTTTCCTGCTTGTCGAGAGTGGGCCATTGTCGCACGAACGTCGCTTCCTTTCCATCGCCACTGAAGAAACGACTGACGAAACCACAGGCATCACCACAGGCATCACCACAGGCATCACCACAGGCATCACCACAGGCATCACCACAGGCATCACCACAGGCATCACCACAGGCATCACCACAGGCAAGGACCTGGAACATCGTCTGGCAAATCAACAATCATCCATCTGTCATCACAAGACAGGTCAGGCGAACGATGGTAGAATACCATTAAGAAGATACTGTCCAACTCCGTGGAGTTCGCAAATGAGGCGGGTTCCATTTCCGCCGATCTGCCACCGAATTTGAGTTCCAGCTGGCTCAATCCCCCGAGATTTCAAGCTGGACGGAACAGACGCAGCCGTTATGACTTCCAAGGAATTGCTCATTTCAGGGTGCATCAGTCGGGGTTGATTCAGCAAACTTCAAGAAACAGATTTTCGATTTCGGCTTCAGTGTTGATGCAATCTCTCTGGAACTCTATCGTCCGGAATTGTGATTTTGAGATGAATAATTGAGAATTGACATCAACTCGTTGATTCAGCGGGATTCTCCGTTGGTATAGAATCACGAGCTTCCAGAAGCTTTCGCAGAGACAATGACGATGACACAAAAACCGGTGATGTCTGAAGAGGAAGTCAGAAATTGGTTCTCCAGTCAACTTCCACAAAGTGATTTTGAAGGCAAGAAAGTTCTTCTGATTGTCCCGGATCAAACTCGAACGGCTCCGATGCCGTTACTGTTTGACTCACTTTTTGAGCAACTAAACGGTGTCGTAGAAAAAATCGATGTGATCTTTGCATTGGGGACTCACCCGGCGATCTCTGAGGAGTTGATGTGTCAACTCCTCGGAATTCAACCGGAAGAACGTAATACAAAATACGCGAAAGTGGAGTTGATCAACCATGAATGGGACAACCCCGATGCGTTGGACACCATTGGAACTTTGACGAAGGCCGATACTGAGCGTATTTCTGACGGGCTACTCTCGCAAGAAGTTCCTATCCAGATCAATAAGCGAATTCATGACTATGATTTGCTGCTCGTAATGGGACCAGTCTTTCCACATGAAGTGGTCGGATTCTCAGGCGGAAACAAATATTTTTTCCCCGGCATTTCCGGACCTCTGCTTCTGAACTTCTTCCATTGGCTCGGTGCTTTAATCACGAACGTCGGCATTATCGGCGTCAAAGGGACACCAGTTCGCGAAGTGGTTGACCTCTCTGCTCAGAGCATCCCGGTTGAGAGAAAGGCAATTACTTTTGTTGTCTCCTCCGATGGAACAACCAGCTTACATGGTCTGTTTTATGGCGCTCCTGAAGATGCATGGAACGCTGCGGCAGATGTTTCGGGGCAGACTCATATCATCCGGATGGAGAAGCCGTTTCACACGGTCTTGTCTTGTTCACCTACGATGTATGATGAGCTTTGGACAGCCGGAAAGTGCATGTACAAGCTTGAGCCGGTCGTCGCTGACGGTGGTGAACTCATTATTTATGCTCCACACCTGAAAAGCATTTCCGTCACGCATGGTGAGACGATCCACAAGATCGGCTATCATTGTAAAGACTATTTCACCGAACAATGGGACAAGTTCAAAGACTACCCTTGGGGTGTTGTTGCTCACTCAACGCATGTTCGCGGAACTGGAACTTACGAAAACGGCGTTGAAAAATGCCGCATGCAGGTGACGCTAGCGTCACAGGTTCCCAAAGAAGTTTGCGAGAGCATCAATCTTGGTTATCGAGATCCTGCTACAATCAACATTGAAGACTACGCCAACCGCGAAGATGAAGGAGTTCTGCTTGTCCGCAAGGCTGGCGAACAGCTCTACCGACTTCAGGAAGAATAGATTGAGTTCCACTCTTCACACATAGCACGGGACTCCTGTCTCGTGCTATCGCATTTTGAAAATGGCGTATTACGCAACATGTCTCGTGACGAACGGCAATTTTCTTAGAGAAACACGTTCTTCACGGGAAGACTGTAGTGCAAACTGCTCAAGCTCTTTTTAGAAACGTTGAGATTTACGTCTCAAGATCGCCCCAAAATCGTTGTCGAACAAGTCCCCCAATTACGGAAGTCAGATTGTAAGTCCATGAAAAAACGGAGTAAAAAGTCATCAGTCAGCCTGCAGGTCGAACAAGAAACGCAGCGAATCGGTCGGGACTTATGGGAGCATTTGGACCGAAGAAAACCGACCGTTTTTGAACGTCGTTGGTGGTTGGACCACATTCTTGAATGGGCGATGCAAGATGAGTCTGTCAAAGTGCAAATGTTTCGCTTTGTTGATGTCTTGCCAATGCTCAAAGCAAGCACAACAGTGACGAATCACTTGCAAGAATACTTCGATGAAGTCGGTTCACATCTTCCTGCGACGGTTCGATTAGGATTGAACGTCGCACAGCCCGATACCATTCTGGGAAAGGCGCTGGCAGTAAATGCGCGGACCAACGCCCGAAAAATGGCGGAGCGTTTCATCGCCGGGACCAAACCTCAAGAAGTCTTCCGAAGTGTTCATAAACTCCGCTCCAAGGGGGTCGCGTTTACTTTAGACTTACTCGGTGAAGCCGTAATCAGCGAGCCTGAGGCCGAAAAATACCAGCAAGCGTATCTGGACCTCATCGAGCAACTCGCCCCGCAGGTGAATAGCTGGCCAGAAGATTCTCTGCTTGATCGTGATCAGACCGGCTGGATTCCCAGATGTCAGGTTTCTTTGAAACTCTCTGCCCTGGTCAGCCATTTCAAACCGATCGACTCTGAAGGAACCTCCGAACGAGTCAAAGAAAAACTTCGTCCGATTTTTCGGTTAGCGCGTAAGCTTGATGCTTATGTTCATATCGACATGGAACATTATGAGCACAAAAATCTGACGGTGCAAATTTTCAAAGAGATTTGCATGGAGAAAGAATTTCGAGATTGGCCGGACTGTGGAATTGTGATTCAGGCCTACTTGCCCGATGCGCGTGAGGACCTGGAAGACCTTCTCAAGTGGGTGAAGAAACGAAAAACTCCGATTGGTGTCCGACTTGTGAAGGGAGCCTACTGGGATTACGAGACGATCAAAGCCGAGTATCGTGGTTGGAAGTGCCCCGTATACACTCAGAAGTGGGAGTCCGATGCGAACTTCGAAGAACAAACGCAATTTCTACTGAAAAACTACGAACACTTGAAACCGGCGATTGCTTCGCACAACCTGCGGAGCCTCGCAAGTGCGATGGCATGGGCTGAGGAGTTGAAAGTCCCCCGCAATGCCTGGGAAATTCAAATGCTCTACGGCATGGCTGAGGAACAACAACAACTCTTCAGTGAACTTGGTTATCGCGTGCGGGTCTATGCTCCGTTTGGCGAACTGTTACCAGGAATGTCTTACCTGGTTCGCCGGTTATTGGAAAACACATCCAACGAATCATTTCTGCGGCACGCTTACGACCAAAATGCGAGCATTGAAGAGCTGCTGAGATCACCAGTCGAGATCGGAAAACTCGCCACTCAAAACGCTGCAACTGCGTAGTACCCGTTTGCCTTAGAACTGAGATTTGTCTCGAAGTCAGTTTCAGGTTTGTCCGGGACAATGGTCCCGGACTACGGTCTGTGTCGTCAATCGCCTTGATTGATTTCGTCGATATGAATCCAGCCAGTTCCGTGGTGTTTCGGCTCGACGCCCTGATGCAACAGTTCAACGAGAATTTCCGCTGATTCCACGACACGTGGACCGGGGCGATTGAAGTACTGATTGCCATCGGTGAGATAAACACGTCGATTTTTCACAGCTGAGAGTTCGTTCCAGCGTGGATGATCCGTCAGCAGGTTTATCTCTTTCACCGTGCGAGCGATATCAAATCCGCAAGGCATGATCGCAATCACATCGGGATCAATTTCGACAAGATCATCCCAGGATTGATATGGAGAATGCTTTCCATCCTCTGCCATCACAGCATGACCACCAGCGATTCTGACTAACTCCGGTACCCAGTTCCCCGCGATCATAATCGGTTCGAGCCATTCGATGCAGGCAATCGTCGGCGGCTGCTCAACCTTTTCGTACTCACTACGAATGCCTTCCAGCCGTTGCTGTAGCTCATGATTGAGCCGGTCAGCTGCCGCCGGATCGCCAAGAGCAATCGCGACATTTTTAATATCAACCCAGACGTCAGGGAGCGCCATCGGTTCGCAGGAGACAATCTGAGGATTCGAGTTGACCAGTTCACAGACTGCGGCTTCGACATCCTTTAAGTTGACAGCACAAACTTCACATTGAGTTTGTGTGACGATCAGAGTCGGCTCCAGACGTTCCAGCTCATCCTTGAAGACGGAATATACCGAGAGGACTTCCTGCACCGCACTTTTGACTGCGATGTCAATTTCCAGGCTCGTTCCGCTAACGTCAATTCGCGGCTCTGAGCAGACTGGCAGCCGGTCGACAGTCGGCGGAAAGTCGCACTCGTGGGATCGCCCCACGAGTGCGTCTTCATACCCCAGTGCTGCGACAATCTCAGTCGCACTGGCAATCAAACTAATCACACGATGTTGCATGAAAGATCTCGAAGTCAACTACACAAAAAATTGCATCAATTCATTGAACACTTAGGAAGTGCGCAGAACGTGTTCCACCAGCAAGATGGCTGTTCGCCACGTTGCTGAACTCGACCATGTTCAAAAGGTTCTCAAGAAAAATCAGCTTCCAGAAGTCGCCGGGATCAACTCCGGTTGAGCTTCCTGTGTGCTGGTTTGACGAATCGCAATTGGACTGAAGAGCAGTCCACCAAAAACAGTTGTTGCAATCAGCGAATTCTTCAGGAAAGGAAGACCAGCAACATAACAGGCGATCAAGCCTTCAGTAGTAGGTGGATAGATCGTCGATCCGACCCATGATGCAAAGTTGGTGATCAGGAAGAAGGCAAGGCAGCTTCCAACTCCGGCGCCGGCAAGACGTCCCCATGAACGATTTTCACGAAGTGCATACCCGAGAACCGCACAGAACGCAAACGCTGCATAGACAACGGGCTGGTCAGAGTAAAACGCCCATTCAGGATGGCCGGAAATGAGTCCAACACCAATGTCGCCGATAAAAATCGCTGCGACTGGCAGCCAGAGCGCATTCATCTTTGAGCGATACATCGCTCCACCAAAAATCCCGAGTGCAAAGATAGGGGAGAACGCCCAAGGGTAGATTGCGAAATTCTTCTCAACATCCATTCCCATGTTGTAAAGCACATAGGGAAGAATCTTGAGTAAAATCGTGTATCCAAATATGAATGCGACGAATTTCCACCGTGGAACTTCTGTATTCGTGTTTTGCTGAGGACTGTTCATGTAACTGCATCCTGTTGATAGTGAATGCTTGCTGCTGCAAGTGTGAGATCTGAAAAAACAAATTGTCCATCTCGTTGAGTCTCTCCGACACTAACCTCGATTGGAGAGCTCATTTGAGGACTGTTGTAGATAAATGAATGAAACTCTCCATTTTCGCCACAGCGATCCGCTGTCTCGGGAAGAGTCTCCAAAAATGTGGAATCGAATTCTCGACCACAAAACGATTCCGGAATCTGCTTGGTGTCGACACAACAAGTTACCGCGTTGAAACCACCCGTGACAAACCGCTCAGCGAGAGCAGTCGTCTCTTCTCCCCAAATCGGGTAAAGAGATTTCATCCCCACTCGCTGAACAAGTTGATCCCGGTATGCCCGGATTTCTTCCACGTACAAATCTCCGAAGGCGATCGTCTCAACTCCTTTGAGTTTGAATTGTTCAAGAGACGCGGACATTGCTGCTTCGTAGTCGGAGTTGCAGGCCCCCTTTTCGATCCATGATTCAGACAGGGGAAGACCGATGGCCGCCGCCTGTTCAAGAATCAATTCACGGCGGACTCCATGCATCGAAACACGGTCATACCCACGCGTGAATGTCGTCAACAACGAGACGACATCGTAACGGTCGTCAGAAAGAAGGCGATCCAATGCAATCGCACAATCTTTCCCTCCACTCCATGATAAGACGACCGGAATACTCATTTGCTCGCCTCCGGTCGGAAACTTAACTTCTGCTCAGGCGGTGGACCGTCAATTGTGAGCGGCCCTGAATCCTTCGGGCATTTCCCCGCCCCGGGAGTCCTGTTGAGTTGCTCCAGCGGAGGCGCGGGATACCACTTTTGACAACTGGCACAGTAGAGTGCCGGTTGCAACTGGGACCTCGGGTTCTCTGGGTTTGAAACAGGCAATTGCACCGAAGTTTCGATCAGGTAAGCCTGTTTCGACTTCCGGTCGTAAGCGACTTTCCAAAGAACATCTTCAGTGATTGTCGAATCCTCGGAACCGCAACCGACCAGCGGTGCGAGACAGAGAACGAATAGAAATTTGCGAATCATTGCCAACTCCTGATTGTTTGCTCATTCTGCATAAGGAAATGAATCAATGATTATTCGCGATCATAGAATTTGCCGAGATTGTCCGGGTCGCCGTCGGTCACATATCCGAGTCGGTGTTCCTCCATGAGATCGGCCTGTTCCTGTGAAACAAAATTCGGACCGGGAACCTGAATGGAGAAATTGTGGCCAAACGACTTCACATGTCCATCGAGAAACGCAACGTTTGCAGAATCGTTGTGGCGGAAGTGAACGTTCGGAAAGTTGCGATCAGGAGCGTCAAGAATCCAGTTCTCTTCGAAGCTGAAAGTGGGAGGTGAAAAAGAGACCGTTCTCACCTG
The DNA here is from genome assembly GCF_007744255.1 of Thalassoglobus polymorphus. GTDB lineage: Bacteria > Planctomycetota > Planctomycetia > Planctomycetales > Planctomycetaceae > Thalassoglobus > Thalassoglobus polymorphus. Next base: position 3,173,349 of record NZ_CP036267.1, read on the forward strand.
AGCACTATCTGCAAAGGCAATTGTCTCGGTCATTTGAGCGACATCCCGGAAGCGACGAGTCGCTGGCTTGGGATTGTCGACGGCAGCCCAGGTCGGTGGCAGCCAATCAACTCCGGACTGTCGAGAAAGTTCGTACCCGTTAAATGCAAAACCCGAAGCTGGTTTTCCGAAGCGAATGTTGTCCATTTGAGATGGACCAAAATCTGGACACTGAAACACCGTGTAATTTGTTTCCATATACGGTGCGAGCGGGCCGTTGGTGTAGTCTAACTGGTCTTCAATGTTCGGTTCATCATAGTCGACTGTCCCGAACCAGAACTGAGCAGTCCCCTGATTCCCACTAAAGGTTTTGAGATAATTCAAACGTTCGGAATCTTCGATGACGAATGGCACCATCATTTCATAATGGACATCTGCATAATTGTGCATCGCTAAAACGATCTGCTTCAACCGTGATTTACATTGAGCACGCCGGGCAGCTGCGCGGGCTTGTTGAACGGCCGGAAGAAGTAGCGCAACCAAAATTGCAATGATCGCAATCACAACCAGCAATTCGATGAGAGTAAAACCTCGCTGAGAGCGAGGACGCCGCAAGAGGAACATGACAAATCTCCGTTGTCGTGACGATACCATCGCCGTAGAAAGTCTACGCGGAAAGGGTATCGCATTAATCTCAGCAACTTTGGAGAAGAGGACTCAAGAGAATTAATCCTGAAACTTGAAACTGCTCTCTCAATCATTGAGAAAAGCGGCGGTTCCAGAGGTTTCAGACTGATTCTAATGTGAAAGCGGTTGAGCCGGAAAGCATGTAAACAGATCACGCAGAGCGCGCGGTCGTAGACATTCTCCCCGCTCACTGGCTCTCAGTGAGACCTTTTCCACGAAGGGACTGAAAATCTGTCGACATCTGGGCAGGTCTTCTGGCTTCCGGATCTTACTACTTGTCGCACCTTCCCGTGAGCACTTAATGATGTGGATCTTCACAGTGTTTGATCGCAGTGCCTGATTCGCAATGCTTGACACACAGTACCTGATTCACAGTGCATATTCACAGTGGTGAACGCGACGTTCGTCCTCGGTTACAGCGGCGGGACCGCGACGGAATCACACCGTCTTCCCTATTCTCTTGAAAGCAACACGCTCCCAAGCACCCAAGCCGATATGGTGATCATAAGGGACACAATGATTTCGTCAATCATCTAACGAAAAGAGTTTTTGCCCTTCCCTCAAGAGAGTGTGCCCGTCGGACATCGTGGTGGAAAACTTGAATGGAGCCCCGCTTGAAATGTGGCTCACACAGATTGAGAGAATGAGCACGACTCAACACCTTGAAACATTTCTTTGAGTCCTGTTTTGCGTCATATCGAATCTGACTCACGGGAGAAGTGCTCTCATAGATGCCCCGGTTGAAACACTTTTCTGTTCCTCCTGTCCGTGATTTCTTTTCGTGACTCCTTTAAGTGAAGAGTGATTTCCTTGTGAGGAATCCCTCACATTCACGAGACAGCACGCGACTTATCAAGAAATACGAGCCACCCTGCCAAGAGTGGCATCCTGGGTGGCTCGACTCGTCAAGTTACGGTCTTGCGTCCGGGACATCCTCCATGACCGGAGCATCATCACCCTGACCAGGGTTTTCAGGTGGATCATACCCACCACACCCAGAGACGAATAAGGTAGAAACCAATACAGCTGCTTGGAATAACCTGAAAAGATTTAACACAACAACAGATCCTTAAAACACAACCGGCGTGAAGATGAACCCTGCCTGGAGTCTTCTAAAATCCTCCAGACAGGTATTAAATGCAGGATAAAGCACCAAGCGATTAGAACTCGCCGATCACTTCTCCGTCTTTAATGAAATTCAGATATACGAAAGTTGGCCAGTCGATGTTCTCGCTGAGGAAGCGGATACTTCCATCTGCGAGCAGAAACTGTCCCCCACCCACATGCGAACTGGAGTAGGTCCAGGCGTATGGCTTTCCGACGTTGGCTGCATCACAGTCGTAGTGAGCGTTGATTCGGTAGCGACAGTTATTGACGTGCCCGGGATTTGGATCGGGAATGACTCGACCGAAGGTTCCAACATGTCGACCTTGCCCCCAGAGTGGCAGGTAGCTTGTGCTGGATTTGTCGAGAATCACTTCTCCCATTGCAATTGAATTGGATGTTCCATCAGTGAAATCAGCCATTCTTGCAGATCCGTTATTCCCAAAAGCCCCAATTCGCCGGACAGTCTTTCCGGTTGGCATGACGACCGTACTCGACCTGTAGACCGAGTACGTCCGATATTCTTCCCCACTGTAGCCGGAGTTAAAGACGTAACTTGTGAGTGCTCCTTGAGTTGAAGCATATTCTCCAGTTGCTACGTTTGGAGCCGGGCCTTGATTACTGTCCGATGGGCAAAGAAACGCTGGCATCCGTTGTTGAGTCACTTGATGATTGAGCGTTGGGTCCCCCAGGATAGGAGCACTTCCCGATCTCAGAGCAGGACCAGAAGCAATATTTGGGTCCCATAGATTGTAAAGTGGCCCCTGATCAATATACGGCAGCAACATCGTGAAACCGGTATGGTTCAATGAAAATGTCTGCCGATCAGCCGTCTGATTTGCTAGCGTCGGATCTCCTGAGAAAACTTGTCCTGGAGGAAATTGGTTATACACATCGTGGTAGTTGTGGAGCGCAAGCCCCAGCTGTTTCAAATTGTTTTTACATTGTGTACGCCGGGCTGCCTCGCGGGCCTGTTGAACAGCTGGAAGCAGTAGAGCTACAAGAATCGCAATGATGGCGATGACCACCAAAAGCTCAATGAGTGTAAAGCCTCGACGAAATGAGTGGCGCTGAGCCATATTAGTACTTTCAGAAAAAGAGGTACAAAAACTTCCCCATCAGCTAACGGGAAAGAACCGGAAAGAAATTCCACGTAAAAGCAACCAAGAATTTTGAACTGCCTGTTAGCAGTCTTTAACTCAACGCTTTTGAGCCCTCCAAGCTTCTAGAGAAAGGAATAAAAGTAAGTTCCCTTACTAAACCTCGCCTCCCTCAAAAAGTTCTGAAAAATTAAAAAATTATTAAATCGACATGAGCCGATGTCTTTTTTCGGCAAGCGTGCAGCAGTTTTGTAGGCTCGTCAAAGCTCGTCGATCTGTACCACAGAGGAAGACGCACCGAGGCTTCAGCTCCAAAGCAAAGTCTCTGGAGGAAGCAACCCGGTTGAGTGAGTCAAAAGCTGGATCTCCACGCTGTACCGGCTGCGCTGATCGGCGTGATTCACCATCAATGTCGATGCATGAAAACGTATTGACGATTAAGAGGGAGGGCAGGATACCGAGCACGAAATTCAGGGAATACGTGGCCCTCTGATCGAAAAGTTTCCTCCCATTCCGAGCTTTACAAAGGACCCGTTCCTTTCCTGTTCCACCTTGAAATCTTGACACTCAGCCATGACCGTTGAGCCTGAAATGAACGGTGTTTTCAGTCATCGCAAGCTGAAACTCAGGTTTTCAGACCACGTTGATAATATCTTCAAGGTATTTTAGCGGTCGCGGCAAGCATTGAAATTGCGTCAAGTGAGTGGCAAAACCGAGAGCGAAATCATAAAACGAAGCTTCTGCAAAGCGAAACTCGTCGAATCCTTAGAGCGAAAGACGTCTTCATGAGCGTTCGAAAATTGCTGGGACTTTACGCCTGTTCATTTTTGTTGATGTCGACTCTCGCTCTTGAGGTTTCCTTTCCGCAATTACATGCTGCGGAGAAGCGACCGAACGTCTTGTTCATCATTTCGGACGATCTCAACACATCACTGGGGTGCTACGGTCACCCGCAAGTGACATCACCGAACATTGATCGAATCGCAGAACGTGGAGTTCTTTTTGACCGGGCTTACTGCCAGTACCCGCTCTGTGGTCCGAGTCGAAACTCCATGCTTTGCGGGTTGTACCCGAACAGTACCGGGATTCATCGCAACAGCCAGATTTTCCGCCAAACGATTCCGTCTCATCAAAGTCTTTCGCATGCGTTTCGAATGCAAGGATACTTCGCTGCCCGGATTGGGAAGTTGTATCATTATAATGTTCCGAAATCTGTCGGAACGAATGGACACGATGATCCCGGTTCATGGGAATTGGAATTGAATCCGGCAGGATGTGATCGTCTCCTTGAAGAACCAGACATTTTCTCATTGAAGAAGAACAGCTTCGGTGGGACACTCAGCTGGTATGCCTCTCCCCGTGGCGACAAACTTCACACCGATGGCATGCTAGCCACCGACGCAGAATGGGTGCTTGAACGTTGTGCGCGAGACAAGGAGCGACCATTCTTTCTGGCCTTGGGTTTCTTCCGCCCACACACACCGTATGTCGCTCCCAAGCCGTACTTCAAAGGATACGCGGTCAAGGAGATGCCACTTGTGGAAGGAGTCGAAGAGAACGTCAAAGACCTCCCGCCTGATGCACTCGGCTCCCACAAGAAAGAGCATGATTTACTTAACGACGACCTACGCCAACAAGCGATTCAAGCATACTTTGCCAGCATCTCGTTTATGGATGCACAGGTCGGGCGTGTTCTCGACAAGCTCGAAGAACTTGGCCTCGCGGAGAACACAATTGTGGTTTTCACGAGTGATCATGGCTATCACCTTGGCGAACATGGGCTGTGGCAGAAGATGAGCCTGTTCGAAGAAAGCACTCGGGTTCCTCTGATCATCGCTGGCCCCGGCGTGAAAGAGACTGGAAAGGTCGCAAAAACACCTGTCGGGCTGATTGATTTGTACCCCACCCTCGCCAACTTGTGTGACGTCCCGACACCAGAGAATCTTCAGGGACAGGACCTGACTCCTATCTTGAATGACACCACTAAAGAGGGGCGCGGTTGGGCTGTGAGTCAGGTATTGCGAGGCGGGCGCAAGGCGCAGAGATTCGGATACACTATTCGAACTCCGCGTTGGCGATACACCGAATGGAACAACGGGCAGGATGGCCGTGAGTTGTACGATCACACAAAGGATCCACTCGAACAAAACAATCTCGCCAAGAACGCACACCTCGGCGAGATCGTCACCGATCTTTCCAGGAAGCTGAACGAAGCAATCGTTGGATCATTCCCCGAGTCAGGTGAGATTCCTCCCATCAGACAGGGAGTCTGGGCACCGAACTTGACCGATCCTTAAGAGGCGTCGCCCCCATGCGGGACTCTATCAGCCGTTGTCGCTGATATCGTTTGAATGCCCGTAGAATCCTGGAGCAGTTTGCGCTACCGTGTGCCCGTGAAAAAACGCATTCTTCTAGAACCAGTCCGAGAACCTCTGGAGTAGCCGCTTTTCTTTACGTTTGGGAGAGCAATTTTAAGTTTCAGGATCAGTTCTAGTCAAAATGCTGTTCGCCACGAGGCAGATCCTGCAAACCAATTCGAAAGATGCGCTAGAACGATTCCGATTTACGCCATTGGACCAGGTTCGTTGCAATGCTCTCGGGGACTTGATCTTCATCGAGATCAAGAGTTTCGGGACGTTTGCATTCAACAACCGGTGCGACGCTACGGCGACTGGAAATCGATTTCGAGATCGGCTCAACCTGAATATCGAGGTCTTGGCTTCCCTCCTCAGTCCCCTGCATTTCCAGAGATGCAGAAAGTTTTCCCTGTCCAGATTCCAGTGCCCGAGCCTGAAGTAAAGCCCGTCGACTTTGTCCCGGTTCCAGACGGGAGATTGTGTGCTCGATATGCTCCCCAAACTTATGGCGGAAGTTCTCTGACAAATTCACCCGCAACGAAACGTTCTCAGCTGCCGCTGTTCCGACGTTTGAGATCGTGAACGTTAACGAGAGTGTTTCACCCTGCTTGACGATTCCGACCGGCGTTACTGCCAGCTTGAGCTCAGGAAATGGCTTGGGAAGTTCAGAGATTGGGCTTGGAGCAGGAGCACGTTTGGGTGGTGGCTCATCAATTTGTGGGAGGACCGGTTCTTCCGGCTCAATTGGTAACAGAGCAGGCTCTTCAATGACGGGTGCGTTGACATTCGCATTCCCGCCAACCCTGGATTTATTACTAACTGTTGTCAGAGTCTCGATTTGCTTCACGGAATCTGGAATGAGGGTCACTTTCAGGATTTTTCGCTCTTTCCCGGTCAACTTTCCAAGCGACCAGACAAGTTCATCCCCTCGCACAGCTGCAGGTGGCGAAACTTCCGTGACTCGATGAATCGCTGAGATCTGTTCGCGAAGAACGACTTCATCAATCGGATCGTTTGAACGATTGGTGACGTAGATTTCGTAGGAATATGGCTGACCGGTGGTCGTTTTCCCGACCGTTTGTTTTTCGACCAGCACTGCTTGCGAGCGAGTTGCCTCAATTCCATCAAACTCTGTCCGAGCCCCGGAACTGGTGACGTAAGTCGGCGTGACAGGAACCGTTGCACCTTGCACAAAGTATGGGGTGAAATTGGTGGCAAAAAATTGATTTCGCGCGGTCGTTGTCCAGGAATCTTTCACGAAGGGATCACGGTGCCGGATTGGACGTGATTCGAGATTGGCAATTTCCGACTGATCCCAAACATAAGGAAGTTCGGTCCGTACCAATTCTGATCCAGACAGATTTGAGGTCCGACTCTTTATTGGAAATTCGCCAACAACAAATGGGCGTGCAGGGGTCGGCAAAACCGGTTCTGATTCAGGCTCTGTGAGTAACGACTGAGTGGCTAGGGAGACGTCTTTTGGTTCAGTCGGAGAAGCTGCCAACTTTGGAGCCTCAAAGAAAAAGAGCAAAGTTGCAAGCATTACTCCGCAAACGCCCGCAATCGATCCAATCGACCAGGCTGGAAACCAGTCACGCTCTTGCTTCAACAGCCAACGGCCCCGCAGGAGACCACGTTTGCCTGAAATGACCCAGGCAGCAGCTTCCGGGAAGAGATGCCTGGGGCTTGGGATATGATCTGATTTCGACACGAAGACTCCTTCCCTGTCGAGTCGAGGAATACTATTCACAACAGGTTGTCTGCTGATTCCTGAAAGAGACACAAATTTGATCTGTCTCAATCTGTGCGGTCCAGAATCAGCCCCTCCCTGATCGACGCTCAAGAGCAGTTTGCCCTGCCATCTGTCGGTGAAGAACACGTTCCATCAACGAAATTGCTGTTCGTCACGAGGCAGAATATAAAAAACGATCTTGAAATTGCTCTTGAACTGATCCGAAATCCTGCATCGAGTTCCTCAAAAATGGAGTAACCCCTTTACTGCAAAGGCTTCCGGATAAGTACTTATGTATCAAAAAACACCCTCATCGGGAACATGAATCCTGAAACTTTTACATTTTTGCCAACAAGCAAGCAATCCGCATATGCTCAGGGCCTGATGACACAAAACGGTAGAGCAGTTTACTCTACCGTGTGCCGGGTAAGAACGTGTTCCATCAATAAAATTGTTGTTCGCCACGTGGCAGAACCTGAAGACCAATTCGAAAGATGCTGGGAAAGAGATCAGGGACTCGTTCTGCCTCGTGGAATTCAAAGTCTTCTGAGGCAGGACCGTCATTTGCCGGAGAGCTGAAAGTCCGGGCTTGTCCTACCGTTCCAGCGACCAGATGCCGAGACGTTTTTCTTTGGCGATTTTCTCTGCTTCGATGAATCGTTTCTTGAAGTCATCACGATATCGATATCGTGGCTCAGCTGTTGCGAGACCGGCAGCGACGAGTTCTTCGTTCAGAAACCTGTCATCAACAAACACGAATGCCAAGACTCGCTGATACCTATCGTATCGTTCTTTATCGAAAACAAGTTGCACCGTCTTTCCTTCAACCATGTCGACCGTGAATTGAGTCGCCTCATCGCCGAATGGTTGCGGAGGAAGTTTGGGGTGCTTCGTTTCTGGAGTATCGACGCCAATTAATCGAACCCTCCGGTCACCATCGATCAGTAATGTGTCACCATCAATGACCCGTACTACTCGTGCCGCCTGCTGGTCGCTTGCAGGTGGAATCTCGTTCTGCTGAAAGTCTCCGAGTCGGTAGGCAACCCAGCAGATCAATAGCAGAAGTAAGAGAAAGTTGAACGGGCGAGGTTTTCGATATTTCAACCGAGAGGCCATCCTTGAAGATCCTTAAACTCAAATTTCACAAAAGCACAAAGAATTCTGAGTCAGCTTCTACTCAAGGTCCACAATTTCGAATTCTCCCTGCGCGTTTAATTGCGTCCCCCACACCTTATGAGACGCCTGATGTCTCGAAGGACTGAATTGAATAATGGGGCCGATGCCTAAATCTAAATCGCGAATCGAATGCAGCGCATCGATTAACGACTCAGTGTTCAAGTTCGGACCTGCATCGCGAAGTCCTTCGGCGAAACACTCAGCGGCAATATAACCTTCAAGTGAAACAAACCCTGGCTCATATTCCGGGTAATACTTCTTAAGGTCCTGTCGGTAGCGACGAACTCCGGTGGCGTTGGAGAGATAGTGTGGGACCACTTGCGTGACGAGAACCCCATCTCCAAACTGAGGGCCTATTTCATAAAATGCCTCAGCGAGTGCCTGGCTTCCAACAAACGAAACAGCACCAAACACCATTTCCGGGATTTCCGTTTTGATCCTTTTTACGAAGTCCGCTGCAACTTTATATGTCGGCACCATCACAATGGCCTGAATGTGAGCTTGTTCGCTTAAGATCGTAGAAACGGCCTCGTCGATATCCAACTGATTCCGTTCATACCCGACTCGAATCAGGTCATCGCTTTGAATTCCGTGTTCCCGCATCGCTTTGGCGACCCCTTTGAAGCCGTCATCCCCGTAGGCGTCGTTTTGTGCAAACACAGCAATATTTTCTGGTGGGATTCTTAAATTCACAACGAAATGTTTCACCATCGCTGCTGTCTCGTCGACGTAACTGGCACGATAGTTGAAGACATATCGATCCGGTGGATCTTCTCGAAGTAGACTGGCCCCGCTGAATGGAGCGAAGAACAGATACGAATTCTCACTCGCATACTTTGAAGTCACCCTCGCAGTGGGAGCTCCAACGTTTCCGATGACAGCAAAAACATCTCTGTCCTCAAAAAAATCCTGCATGTTCTGCAATGCTTTTTCCGGCTGGTAACGATCATCCAGAACTGTCAAGGAGATTTTGCGACCATGAATTCCCCCCGCATCGTTGATGCGTTCAAAGCAGGACTTCATTCCAACGACCATGTTCCGCCCCAGTTCTTGACTGGGACCGTTGTAAGCAGTGGAGGTACCAAGATGGATTGTGTTTTCAGTGACTCCGCGAAACAGTGGAGGAGTCGCGGTCTCTTCCGAACCGGCTTCTTGCGGTCCTGTGACTGAGTTTGTAGGACGTCCTTCCTGATTCTTCTCAATATCTTGAAGCAGGGTGATTCCCCAAGTCGCGATTGAAATCACCAAGCATGCGGCAGTCACCACCTTAAACCACTTTTTCGGACTCGCTGGAGTGGGGGGGACTTCTATACTTTGCGTTGCCGAAAAGGATTGTGTACTTCCTGAAGGTTGGCCACCATTCAAAACAGCTTCGAGATCAACGCGAAACTCCTGAGCTGACTGATACCGATCAGCGGATTCTTTCGCCATCGCCCTTTGAATGATGTCGTTGCAAGCCGGTGGCAATTCAGGAAGTTCATCAAGAATGTTTGGAGTCGGCCGATGGCAATGCGCAAACATAATCTTCAGATGATTCTGAAGTGAACCAAACGGAGGATGTCCGGTAAGAAGAGCAAAATATGTCGCACCGAGAGAATAAATGTCAGAGGTCGGATTCACTTCGGCAGCCTTGCACTGCTCTGGACTCATAAAATCTGGAGTGCCCAGAACCGTGCCGATTTTTGTAAGTGCGGTCTCGTCCGATTGATTGCCTTTGGCCAAACCGAAGTCCAGCAATTTGGCGGAAGAGTCATCCGTTAGCATGATGTTCATCGGCTTCAGATCTCGATGAATCAAACCCTGCTGATGAGCGGCGGCAAGTCCATTGCAGCAATCAATGATGACCTGTGTTGCCGTTTTCCAATCAAGTCGTCCCTGTTCCGATGAGTTTAGAACCTCACCGAGGTTTTCACCTGAGACTTTTTCCATCACCAGGTAGTAAGAATCGTTCTCTTCCAGAACATCGTAGATGCCGATAATGTTGGGATGATGAACGGCTCCGACAGCCTGAGCTTCCTGAAGAAGTCGATTGAGAGCGGACTCATCTCCGGCATGCTTGCGACTCAAAAGTTTCAGCGCCACTTCGCGGAGAATGACTGTGTCAAACGCACCGAAGACAATCCCCATCCCACCGCGACCGAGTACGGAGCGAATTTCATACTTGCCAACCTGATCCCCGATAGCCAGATCAATTTCGGTACTCTCAATGGCAGATTCAGTGACGTACGTTTGATCGCCAACGGTGTCCGAGATAGCGTCGAAGGCTGCTGAGATTGTCGGTCCATCGAGAGGGAACTTTTTGATGTATTCACTCTTCGAAGGATTTTGTCCCTGTGCTCGCCTCTGAAGCAGATCGACATTGACGAGTTCTGCCAGAACTTCCGGACGATATTCAGCCGGAACATCAACCATGAACGATTCCAGATCGGGCTCGCCTCCGCTCTCGAATTCCTCCACAAACCGCAGGCAGAGTTCACGAGCAGTGATCGTGATATCGACACTGGGATCTCGATTCGAGTGCGGATCGGATTTCGTCACAAATTGTTCCTTGACCAAGTGTTTTTGCCCGATCGCTCATCGATCTCAGAGGGAATTCCGTTGAATCATATCTCTAAAAATCGACAACGCCAACTCCATTTCAAACGAATGAATCAATCTGAGCACATCCGGGTGCAACGGAGCTCTGATCGTCCGGATTGAAGTTGAATTGCCTACGATTCTTGATGAATCTTGCGTTCGGAGTTGGACGGTTTCAGTGAATTCAGTGAATTCAGTGCAATCGGGAGCCATGAACGACCAATCAAACAGGCGAAGGAAAGCATGTTCGCACACCTTCTCGCTCAAGACCTCTCTGGACCCTTTCGTTTTGAGGCGAACTTTAGTGATGAGTTGACACTACAGAACCCCGTGTAGCGGACCGCCTTGAGCAGCGAGTTGATTGACTCGCTCGGTCACATGGGGATCTTCGATCAGCGGAGGAGCGTGATGCGGTTTGATTCGCGCATCGATGACTAAAGCACCGCGACAGCCCCAATGTTTGTCTTCCACAAAAGCGCCGATTCCATTGATGTCACGAGCAGGATTGGATCGCGTGAAAGAGACCCACAGGAAGTTATTCAGATTGCGAGCGGTGAACTCAGCGTCATCGACCAGCAGGATCAACGGGAACGTGTTGAGTGGATGCCCTTCGTCGAAACCTTCAACGAAACGCTGCAGAGTCCCATCATTCTGATCCCGACACTCAGGTGCTTCAATGGCTAAAATACCGGGGAGAACAGGCATCGGTTTTCTGAACCCTGCTGGCAAATCAAGGTTCGACGGAATCTCAATCGGAAGGTCTCTCTGAATCGCTCCAGCGGCAGCGATGACAACCTTTGATCCTGAGTTCATTCCGTCGCCAGTATAATCGAGCGTGTCGATGGTTGTCTTCGTTTGAAAATGGAGGTCGCGTTTCCAGTCGACACGACGGAGAACGTGCGCGAGGTACCGAGAAATGTCCTCGATATCCAGCCCTGGCTCATCGGCCTCGTCGATAATGAAGAGGTATTTCGCAAGCGAGAGTTGCCCTTGCCCCAGAATGGCGTTGGCTTGCGTCAAAATTTCCTGAGGAGCTTTTTCCTCGACAAATGGCATGTACCGTTCGCTGCCAATGGCGAGCAGAAGTGGATGAACTCCCGCTGCATCGACTGCATGGACCGCTTTGACTCCGGGTAAGACAGAAGGTATCGCCGGGCCTGTAATTTCGTGGATGATCTCCCCGAACGATGTATCTTCTTGAGGAGGCCGACCAACGACCGTGAAAGGCCAGATCGCATCATTGCGGTGGTAGACGCGATCGACATTCAGGACCGGAAAATCGTGGGTCAAACTATAATAACCAAGGTGGTCCCCAAACGGGCCTTCTGGCTTCAAGTGATCAGCATCAACGGTCCCTGTGATGCAAAAGTCCGCCTCTGCAATAAGTGGCAGGTGATTTGACTGCTTGACCATTCGGACACGACGACCGCCCAAAGCTCCTGCAAATGTCAATTCGGAGAGCCCTTCCGGAAGTGGCATGACCGCAGAGAGAGGCAACGCAGGAGGGCCCCCAATGTAGATGTTCACCCGCAATGCTTCACCTTTTCGAATCGCAGCTGCATGATGAACACCAATGCCGCGATGAATCTGGTAGTGCAGGCCAACCTCTTCATTCTGCTTGTATTCGTTCCCGCCGAGTTGGACTCGGTACATCCCCAGGTTCGACTTTTGCCATCCGGCGGCATCCGGGTGTTCCGTGTAGACGGCAGGAAGCGTTACGAACGGTCCGCCATCATCTGGCCAGCTAACGAGTTGAGGGAGTTGATCGAGAGTGGTTTCATTCTGGTTGATTGGTCCGCGAGAAACATATTTCGGCTGCATTGCCCATGCTGTCGGGAATGCACGTGCATACCGCAGCGGATGCTTCATCGCCTCGGACGGATCGATTTTCAACTCGACGAGACGTTTGACCATTTCCAACGTGTCGCGAAAGAGGAATCGCGTTCGATCCATCGTTCCGTAAAGGTTGCTGACCATCGGGAACCGGCAACCTTTGACGTTCTCAAAGAAGAGTGCCGGCCCATTGGCCTGAAATACACGACGTTGAATTTCTGCAGCTTCGAGATGCGGATCAATTTCGGTTGAAATCCGCACCAGATGACCGTGCGATTCAAGGTCTTCAACACATTGTTTGAGATTTCGGTAACCCATCAGTTCCGTGAGCGTTTGAGATCAATATGGACTTTGCATTCTCTGAGATTGTAGCGAGTTTGCGGAAACGTTCAGTGTCCTCTCGCCAGATTCCCCCACGTTGCATAGAATAGTTTTGCCCCCTTTCATTTTTTCTCAATTTAGAGCAGATCCACTGTTGGTCTTATCGTCCTGCCTTGTGGCGAGCAGTCTATGAAGTCATGCAGAATGAGCTTCACAGGCACAACATGTCACGAGTACGACAAGCACGAGAAGATTCCTTAGGTCAACAGACATTCAAAAGGCATGCAGATGCGTGGACCGATGGTTCGAATTAAATACGACGTTCGGCGTTTATGGCGTTGTCCGAAATGTCACTACGAACGGCGAGCGCATGCCAGTCAGACAGCAATTCGCTGCCACTGCGAAAAAGTCGGGCCGTTCATGCAGCTGGTCGAAGAACAACGCAAGGTGCGTGACGAACCGGAAGAATTGCCCGCCTACTTTGAATACGAAGAAGCCGAAGCGACTGCGTCAGATACAACTTCAGAGAAGTCGCCAAACGCCAAGTCAGAGACGACAGCCGTCGATCCCGTTGCCGAGACTTCTGTCGATCCTGCCACAGAGACTTCATCACCACCAGCAGAAGCAGCAGCAGAACAAAAATCTGAACCCGTAACTGAAAATTCCCCCGACGCCAAACCTGAAACATCAAAAAAGGCCCCCAGCAAAGCCAAGTCCCCTACACAAGACTCTCAATCCTAGCCCCGGATCAAGTCCCTAATGCCTTCATTCGAATACTCAAAATTCGATCCCTCCCAAGGATTCAGCCCACAATCGGCAGATGATCTGTTTGATCAATTCTCCGAATTCATGATGGACTATGGAGACGAGGTTCTTGATTCACTTGAACAATGGGAAGAGGACAACCCAGATGTCGTCGACATGTTGGTGAAGCAAGGGTACGTCGAGAAAGATCGCGAAGGAAAGTTTCGTGTCACTCCCAAAGGCTTGAAGCGAGTTGAAAACAAGGCCTTGGAATCATTGTTCAATATTCAGAACAAAGACAAGATGGGCCGGCACGAAACGGAATTTCGTGGGGCTGGGCAAGTGAAGATGGACGAGTCGAAGAAGTATGAATTCGGCGACCCGGTCGGTAATTTGAACATGCATGAAACGCTGAAGAATGCGATTCATCGTCAGGGTGGAGGTTCTCCTGTTCATATCTCGGAAGACGATCTGGAAATCTATGAAACGGAATACCAGACGTCCTGCGCGACCGTTGTGCTGATCGACATGTCTGGCAGCATGATGAGGTATGGGAAGTACGCATCTGCCAAGAAAGTCGCGATGGCTTTGCAAGCCTTGGTGCGATCAAGATATCAGTCTGACTTCTTACAGATTGTCGGTTTTTACACCTACGCGACTGCCATGACCGAGCGAGACCTGCTCAACTCCGCTCCCAAACAGGTCAGCATTTTCGATCCACAAGTCAGCCTGCGGGTCTCCCTCGACAATCCACCTGCATTCGTCCCGGAACACTTCACAAACATACAAGCGGGCTTACAGTTCGCTCGTCGAATTCTGAAGAAGCAGCCCGCTCAGAACCAACAAATCATTTGCATCACCGACGGAGAGCCGACGGCTCACATCGAAGGTCGTGAGATCGTCTTGCTTTACCCACCCGCCGAAAGAACTGCCCGGGCGACCTTGAGCGAAGTGAAAAAATGTAAGAATGCGGGGATACAAATCTCCAGCTTTGCATTGATCGAAGACTATTTCTATTACGGCCTCGTCAATTTCGTTGAGCAAATGGCTCAGGTTTCTGGTGGAATCAGCGCAACCTGTAACGCTCAAGACATGGGCAACATGGTCGTTAACAGTTTCGTCAAAGGTCGAAAGAAGCGTTCACGGGTTTGATTTTCATGAATGACAAGTTTCTTGCGAGACTCATGCGCTGCGAAATGACATCGCAGCCTCTATGATCTGCACATCACGTTTACATCAGCCCATGAAATGAAAATATGCCGACCATTGAAGCGAAGCATCTCACGAAAACGTATCGAGTCTACCAAAAAAACGACGGAATTCTGGCGTCGATTGGCGGCCTGTTTCAACGGAAGTATCGGACAGTCGAAGCTGTGCGTGATGTCAGCTTCGCGATTGAAGAAGGCGAGATGGTCGCGTTTCTGGGGCCGAATGGAGCAGGAAAAACGACGACGCTCAAATTGCTCTCCGGTCTGATCTTTCCAACTTCTGGAGATGCCCAAGTCCTGGATTTTATTCCATGGGAGCGAGCGAATTCGTTTCGACGACGATTCTCACTGGTCATGGGACAAAAGAACCAATTGTGGTGGGACTTGCCGGCACAAGAATCGTTTCAGCTTCACCGGGAAATCTACCGGATCGAAAACACTGAGTTTGATCGACGTCTTGACGAATTAACAGCGTTGCTCGAAGTGAAAAAACTGGTGAGCCAGCCAGTACGAGAACTTTCATTGGGAGAGCGGATGCGGATGGAGTTGATTGCTGCACTCCTCCACAGTCCAGAGGTCCTGTTACTTGATGAGCCGACCATCGGTCTGGATGTGATATCTCAGCGAAAGGTTCAAGAGTTCCTGAAATACTATCAGGCAGAACGAAAGATTACCGTGATCTTAACGAGCCATTACATGAAAGATGTAGAAGCTCTCTGTAAACGGGCCGTGATCATTAACGACGGCGAAATCAAACATGATGGCCCGCTTTCAGAGATTGTTGATCGCTTCAGTCAACACAAAATCATTCAGCTGCAATTTGCCGCCGGCCAATCCTCCGGGGATCTTTCGCGATTTGGGACCGTCCTGGAGCAAATCGGACCACGTACTCGAATCGAAGTGGAACGTCAGAAAGTCCCTGAAGTCTTAACATCCGTACTGAATGAATTTCAGATCGAAGACGTTGGCGTGCAAGATCGCCCGTTGGAAGAAGTCATCGCTGAAATGTTCACAGCGACCGACTCCCCCAACAAATAAAGCTGTTTGCTCTATGCTAATCGATCTGTGGCGACGTGGTATTGAGGATCTTCGGAAACGTTGATCTCGACGAGATCGCCCGCTTGGTCGAGGAGTTTTCGACATTCCGGGCTGAGGTGCGTCAGGTGGAGCCGTTTGCCGCACCCCTGATACTTGACTGCCAGCCAGTTAATCGCTTCCAACCCGGACTGATCGTAGACCCGGGTGAAGTAAAAATCGATGACAACATCATCAGTGTCGTTGTTCACATCAAACATATCTTTGAATGACGAGACAGACGCAAAAAATAGCGGGCCGTGCAACTGATAAATTTTACAGCCGAATTCGTTGTATTTGACATCCGCTGCAATGTGTGTTGCATGTTGCCAGGCAAAGACAAGAGCGGAAACGATAACTCCAAGAATGACAGCCGATGCCAGATCGTGCATCAGAACCGTGTATCCCGCAACCAGGAGCATCACGAAGACATCACTACGAGGCATGCGCTGGAACATCTTCAAGGAGGCCCACTCGAACGTTCCAATGACAACCATGAACATCACTCCCACGAGTGCAGCCATCGGAATTTGTTCGATGAGAGGAGCTAAAAAGAGGACAAACAGCAACAGGCAAACAGCGGCTGTGACTCCCGAAAGCCGCCCTCGCCCGCCAGAGTTGACGTTGATCAATGACTGGCCAATCATCGCACAGCCACCCATTCCGCCAAACATCCCACAAACAATATTCGCTGCCCCTTGCCCGATACACTCACGGTTCCCTTTGCCACGAGTTTCGGTAATTTCGTCAATTAACGTCAAAGTCATCAGTGATTCAATCAGGCCGACACCACACAAAATAATGGCGAACGGAAAGATGATTTTCAGCGTTTCCCAAGTCATCGGAACGAGGTCATATTGCAGGAAGAAGAGATTCGGCAATCCCCCACTGATGCCTCCGGCATCGGCAGTCGATTTTGAATCGGTCTTCTCGGTGATTTTGGTCGCTGCAACTTGCGAGGCGGCGACCACCTCTTTGGACTCTACTGGTACTTCCGCGTCACTTTTATGATGAGAGTCATTCAGTCCAAGCTCAGCTGCTTTGGTATTCGTGCGGAGCATATCTCCGACAGTCGCCAAGGCATTTTCTCCTCCAGGAGTCGTCACCGATGAGTTGATAGCAAGTGAGAGCAGAGTGACCGTCAGAATCGCAGCCAATGATGCCGGGACAGCTTGCGTCGCCTTCGGCAGCAGCCAAATAATCCCCATCGTGATCAACACGAGAAGCAGCATCAGCATTAAAGGTGCCCCTGACAGATATACGAGGTTTCCCTCAGGTGAAAGTGTTTTGAAGCTCCCGAGTTGCGCGAGCCCAATCACAATCGCCAGACCATTGACGAACCCCAGCATCACAGGGTGCGGAACCATGCGGATCAATTTTCCGAGTCGAGCCAAGCCGATCAGAATCTGGAATATGCCGCATAGAATGACAGTCGGGAACAGATATTCCACGCCATGCAACGCGACCAAAGAGACAATGACAACCGCCATTGCTCCGGTCGCTCCGGAGATCATTCCGGGACGTCCGCCGAACAGTGCCGTAACCAACCCAATAAAGAACGCCGAGTACAAGCCGATTAATGGTGAAACACCAGCGACGAAAGCGAATGCAATCGCTTCTGGAACGAGAGCCAATGCAACAGTGAGTCCAGAGAGGACGTCGTCTTTAACGGAGCCTGATTGTATTCGGAAGAAATTCAGCATGGTCTTTCCAGAACGCGAGCCTCATCGATTCGAGGTTTTTCGCGAGAAGAGATGTTGTCTCAGAGCAACCAAACGCAGGTGACTCATGAAATGTGCGATAGATGGCCTTCTATGTCAGGTTCTCGAAGACAAGTCAAGCACAACGAAGAAAGAAGTTCATCATCGCGATAAATTGAACCACAATACCTAGGAATTCAATTCATGCACGGCGTCTGAGACACTGAACTTCCTTATAATCGAGAAGATGAAATTGATCCTTCCCAAAACTCCAATTTCAGCAACATAAAACTTGACAATGACCACAAAATGATCTCACGCACATGCCTGATAGTCGTTTTGCGGAGTGACCTCACAGACCCATTGTGAAGTCAGGGGACTATGAAGAGACCCTTCTCTTCAACAATTTTGTAGCTCGATCCCGGCTTGAGATCGTGATAGGCCTCGACAACTCCACTGGGCCATTCAATGAGAACCGAATCGACAACTGAATCGACACTTGGATTGCTCCCCAACCCGTATGTCAAACTATTCTCGTTGGTTGCAGCGTAACCATTTCCTGCGATTCGCTGCTGAGTCCATGAATCGCTTCCGGACTTCAGAGTCACTTTTGTTCCGATCGCATCACGTTCGCCAGTTGTTGCGGTGAGATGAAAAGTGATCGAGTTGCCGGTCGGTCGACTGGTGTTCTGTAGTAAAGCAACAGCTCGATCAAGATGAGTCACCACGAGATCGGTTTTACCGTCGCGGTTCCAATCCAGCGTGGCCACCGCTCTCCCCAGAACAGGACTTTGAAAGTAGGAAGTTGGTGATGGTGACCGCTGAGAGATGAAGACTCCCTGACCATCGTTTTGATACAGCTGCGGGAGCATCGCATCCGGCTCCCCGGTCACGGAGGTTCGATCAACATGCCCGTTCGCCACAAACAGGTCCAAGTCGCCATCGAGATCGACGTCAAGAAATTGCGTCCCGAACCCAAGCGTGGAAAGGCTCGATGGTCTTAATCCACCGGCGGAATGAGTGACATCTTCAAATCCATCCGTCTCATGTTGTGAATAAAGCGTGTTCGATTCGCCGTAGAAATTTGTAGTGAATAGATCAATGCGACCATCACCATCAGCGTCACCAGCTGCAATCCCCATCGTTGCCTGATTCAGTCCGTCTCGGTCGGTCGCCAGCCCCGTCGGAACGGCGCTTTCTATAAACCTTGGTAGCGAAGACTCCGGCGAATAGACAACGTCGAAGTAATGATTTTCCTCCCCATCGTTCCCAACGAAAACGTTCAATTTCCCGTCCCCAGAAAGATCAGCAATGACGAGCCCCATTCCTTTGCCGGGTGTTGTCCAAGCTTCGAGAGATTGCTTCAATTCTCGAAACTCGCCATTTCCCATATTCAGATATATCTCATCGAGAGTCCCCTGGAATTTTGTCGGTGGACAGGCTCTCGGTTTTCCTTGAAAGAGACAAGGATTATTTCGGACAGTCTCCAGATCCAGATAGTTCACAACGTACAGATCGGGATGGCCATCTTGGTTGAAATCCGCAAACGCAGCACTAAGGGACCAATTTTCTTTCGACACACTTTTGGATTGAGAGACTTTGAGAAACGTCCCATCCCCCTGATTCTCATACAGCGTATTGCCCCCGAGATTGCACACATAAAGATCAGGAAACCCATCGCTGTTAAAGTCGCCAGAGGTGACTCCCTGAGAGAAATCCGGCTCTTCAATATTCGCGAAACGAGTCACGTTTTCCGAAGCCGCCCCTTCTATATTTCTAAACAGCTGGTCACTGGCGGTCTTCGTCGTTGACTCCTCTCGCCAGTTTCCTCCCTGCGCGAAATACAAATCTGGCCAACCATCAAGATCGTAATCAACGACAGTTACTCCACCACCAGTGGTTTCGAAGAGATGCCCAAGCGGATATTCAGGGACCGATCCGTTGTCGTAGTGAAAATCAATTTCCATTTCCGCAGCAATGTCGCGGAAGAGTTCACCCTCCTCAACCAAGAGAGAATACGGTTGAGAATCGTTGAGTTGGAAACTGGTCCAGTCAGGGAGTTCAACATTTGACACCGCCGGAAGAAACTTCCTGTTCAAAATCCGAGACCGATAACTCCGCTCATCTACAGAGGAGTCTTTGAGCGTTTGACTGGCCCAGCGTGCCTGACATCCAAGTTGACGTGCAGACCGAGACACCGCGTTCGCCAGTTCGACATCACCTAGTTCAAGTAAGATAAGTCGTGTCCGCTTCATCACTTCAAAATCGACTGAGAAGGCGAGTCCGATAGCGAGCCGACTCAGCGTTTGCACTCGATTCAAATCTTCAGTGTCGAATTGAAAAACTTCAGAGTTTGCCTTGATCACATTTTCAAGATGCAGAGCAGATTGTGCATGGTATGGATTTCGTTCGAGAGCACTGACATAGCACTTCGCTGCCAACTCGTAACTTCCATTTTCTTCTGCTGCCAAGCCCCTCGCGAACCAAATCGCGTCGCTCGTTTCTGAATTATCAGGAAGAGCGACGTTCCAGGTCGCAAACTCGGGAGAGTGGCTCTTCGCCAGAAGTTGTCCATACCACCCCTGAGCCTGAAGATGGTTCGGATCGTCGAAGGTCACTTTACGCAAAAGGTCCAGTGCGAATCGGTCTTCGCCTTTCGCCATCAAACCCTGTGCATCAATAAGAAGTTGCGCACTGCCTTGAGCACTTCCTTGAATATTTCCAGTGGTCAGTTGCGGAAATTGAACACCGCAAGCGATGAGCAATAATTCAAGCTGAGAAGCGCCGAGGCGGATTGCCTCTCTGGCAGAGTTCTTCGCTTCAAGGAAATGAGACTGTTCATGAAGCTCTCTCGCCCGCTGACTCGCCACCTCAACCGCTGGATCAGTCTCTGCAATGTTTGTGGGATCTGATTGAGCGAGATTTTGCACCACTTTCGAACGATGAATCTCGCCTGAACGAGTCATCAGCCCCACAACGACTCCCACAACCAGAAGGCTCACTAAAGCAACGAGCCATCTGGTTCTGCTTTTCAGGGAATGAAAGGAAATCGCCATGATGTGATCGTATGCACTCGGTCTCAGCAGGACAATTCCAGTAATCACGGTGCCTGCGACACCTCAACCCCTTCCATTGAGAATGAGCAGAGGCACTTCGCGCCGCGACTGAATTGGAGATCGACACTCACACAAACGCAGCGGATATCATGTTTGAGAGAGGAACAAGCGGTGAGACCGATCGATCATACGGTTGTGAGCTGAGTAGAACGAGAGCGGTTTCCGTCTCTGGATCGAGCCAGAAGAGTGTTCCGGTCGCTCCCCAATGCCCATACACTTTAGAGCCAAGGAAGTCGCCGAATGAACCGCGATGGTCGGGCCAGTTCATTCGCCACCCGTACCCCCAACCGCGTGTTCTTCTCACCGGCTCAGGAATGTCGGGAAAATCGTGGAGGCGGTTCGAGGTTGCGTTCTCGATAGTACACGGATTAAAGAGTTGCTCTCCCGATTGAGTCTGACCAAGCGTCAGCATGCAGCGACAAAACTGACTCACATCTTGGGATGTAGAGAGAACTCCCCCCCAGGGAGCGCCAAAGGTTCTCCAGTAACGGCTATTCCAGTTCCAGCCCTCTTCATGAACCTGATCGTGAGGGACGCGTGGCTCAGCGATGTTTTCGTCGTTGAGATCTTCTCCTCGAAGCCCGAGTGCAGTCCGTGTCATCCCCAATACGTCGAAAAGCTCTTGCTGAATAAAGCTTGCGTATGGCATCCCGGTGATGTTTTCAATGACAGGCCCGAGCAAAGCGAAGCCCATACTCTGGTATTGTGCATTCTGCCCGCAGGGGAACACCATTTCAGTCGAAGATGTTTCGCTCACAAATTTTGAGAGTGGAGAATTGGCAGCCCGCAGTTCGCGGTTATTCGGCAGCATATCGGGAAGACCCGATGTGTGAGTCAAGATGTGCTTGAGAGTGATTTGCCGCTTATTAGCACCTTTGAACTCCGGGACGATGTCCGAAACTCGCTGATTCAAAGCAAGTTGTCCCCGCTCAGCCAACAAAAGGAGAGCCATTGCGACCATCGGCTTGGTTAAAGAGGCAATGAGAAAGCGAGATTGGTCATCGATCGGCTCTGTGCCGGAAATCGTTTTTCGCCCGAAAACGTGAGAACCTGTCGTCAATCCTCTCCGCTGAACTTGAATCGCTAATGCAGGAATCTTATCGCTCTGCGTGAGTTGTTCCGCTGCCTCGAGAACGTTTGCCCATTTCTTCGGATCGAGTCCTACGCTGACAGCATCAGTCTTTTCGAGAAATCTGCTTGTTTCGACATTCATTTTTGGCAATTCTGATTTGGTCACTTGTGTTCGGAGACTGGTTCGCCATGATTGAGTGATCGACTCATTGAACAAATTCGAAGTCCTCATGTCGACCTCTCAAACTCAGAAAATTTCTGACGAGACAGAGATATTCCGAGCAGAAGTCTCCGAGGCAGTTCGACATGCAAAATTTCATTAGGCAAAATTTCATTCTAGCGTTGAAGGATTCTTATCGACATGTTGCAGACCGCACTCCACGACTGGCACACGGCAGCCGGCGCCCGCATGGTCGACTTCGCTGGCTGGCACATGCCGATTCAATATTCCTCAATTGTTGAAGAGCATCACGCAGTTCGCAAACAGGCTGGGCTGTTCGATATTGCCCACATGGGGAGAATCTGGTTTTCGGGTCCCGATCAGATTTCTTTTCTTGATCATTTGCTGACAAATCAAGTCGCGAACATGAAGCTCGGGCAAGTTCGTTATTCTCTTCTCTGTCGCGAAGATGGAGGAATTCTAGATGATGTTCTGGTGTATCGGTTCGAGGATCGCACGTTACTCGTTGTCAACGGTGCAAATCGATTAAAGGTTGTTGATTGGATCAATCAACACAAGGATGGCTATGACGTAGAAGTGGACGACGCCACTTGCTCGACGTTTATGCTCGCGATCCAAGGACCACAAGCGGAAGCAATTTTGGCTCCAATGGTCGCAACGAAGTTAAGCGAGATCAAATATTACTACGCCGTGCAAACTGAGGTTCTCGGTCATTCAGCCTTAGTCAGTCGGACTGGTTACACAGGTGAAGATGGTTTCGAGATCATTGTCGACAACGAACATGGCCTCGAACTCTGGACGTCACTGATTGAAGCGAAAGATGACGGGACGGGAGAGAGCCAAGTCACCGCCTGCGGTCTCGGCTGTCGCGATACGCTGCGTCTGGAAGCGGGGATGCCGTTGTACGGACATGAGATGGATGAATCGATGGATCCCCTAACTGCGGGATTGCGGTTTGCCGTGAAACTCAAAAAAGACGACTTCATCGGACGAGATGCCGTCGCTGCAATCGACTCGAAAGGAAACTTGCCGCAACGTGTTGGCGTGGAACTTGACGGTCGCAGAATTGCACGTGAAGGGGCACTGCTGATGCTGGGGGACCAGCAAATCGGACACATCTCTTCAGGAACATTTTCGCCGACATTCGAAAAGTCCATCGCGATGGGCTATGTCGATCCTGCATCCGCCACTGTTGGAACGGAAGTCGAAGTCGACATTCGAGGAAAACGTGTCTCTGCTAAAATTGTCGCTATTCCTTTCTATAAACGGTAACTCTTGTCGAAGTGAATTCGACCTTCTCAAAGGAATCTCATCATGCCGAAGTTGGGTGTGAATATCGATCATGTCGCCACCATTCGTCAGGCTCGGCAAACGATTGAACCTGACCCTGTTTGGGCAGCTGCATTATGTGAACTGGCTGGAGCAGATGGCATTACGCTGCATCTTCGGGAAGATCGTCGACACATTCAGGACCGCGACTTACGGGTCATGAAAGAAACCGTACAAGTAAAACTGAATCTGGAAATGGGGGCTGAGCCAGAGATGACTCAGATCGCCTTAGACGTTCTTCCTGATCAGTGCACTTTGGTTCCTGAAAAACGAGATGAACTGACAACAGAAGGTGGGCTCGATGTCGTCACCCATTACGATCGCGTTAAAACCTGCGTTGATCAACTGCTGGGTGCAGGAATTGAAGTCAGCCTATTCATTGATCCTGATGTCGAACAGATTCGAGCCTCCAGAAAGCTCGGGGTCCAAGGGGTTGAGATCCATACCGGTCAATATGCCGAAGCGACCAGCGAGAAGGCTCAAGCTGCCGAGTTAAGCACGCTGATCGACGCGAGTGAAGTGGCCTTGAATGAAGATTTGCTGCTTCACATGGGACACGGATTGACCTACAGAAATGTGATTCCGATCGCACAGATCCAAGGTGTCAGCGAACTGAACATTGGGCACAGCATCGTTGCCCGTGCCGTAATGGTAGGCTTCGAAAAGGCCGTCCGCGAGATGAAAGATTTAATTTCGTAACCGGAGTTCGACTTCGTTTCTACAAAGACCTGAAAATGCGATCGCTCTCCTTCGAGGGGAGAGCGATCGCAGCAGTGTTGTGAGTACGAATAAAACTTGTGCAGGCTACCGCAGACATCTTGCCCCTCTCAACTCAGCCTCAACAATCCAAAGTCTCTCGAACGGCATTACTCCGAAGGAGTCGTGTTACTCGATCCACTTTTTCGGAAAACCACTGAGTGGAGACTCTTCTGATGGCAACCATGTCACTGCTTCGTGGATTTTTTTTGCCAGTGCCGCATCGCTTTCTGTGATGGCTCTCACGCGATGAGTCTGGATTTTAAAGATCACCTGAGCATAGCCAATTTCCAGATCCGGATGGTGGTTCGCTGCCTCGGCGACATAACCAATCATGTTGGTCAGCATCATCGTATGTGCCCATCCGGGCGTCTTGTATTTCCGTCTCAGCCAACCATCTTTGGCCTCCCAGCCGGGCAATTCCTTTAGTGTTTCTGTAATTTCGTTTTCAGTTAAAATGACGTCGTCTGCCATAAGTTCACTCCTATTGATTGGCGATGTCTTCGAATTCTCATTACATTTCGATACGGAGGGATGAGAACTCCGGTTCGAGAGCATTCGCATCCGCTGACTCTCGACATCTTCAACTTCACTCATTTCCTCGAAAAACACAACCGAAAACCAAAGGAACATCCATGCATATTGACTGGCAACCGCTTCAGGAAATCATCTCGGCTCATCAGCGGTTTGTCATTACCAGTCATGTTCGACCGGATGCAGATGCGATCGGATCAGAGATAGGACTGGCCAGTCTGCTCGAAGCACTCGGCAAAGAAGTCCGCATCATCAATCCTTCAGCGACCCCGGACCATCTTCGTTTTCTTGACCCAGATTCGAAGGTTGCAAAATTCGGTCCGGGTGTTTCCTTGGAATCAGCATGTGATACCGATGTCCATATCGTCGTTGATACCTCAGCCTGGATTCAGGTGGGAGATGTTCGAAAGGTTCTTGAGAAAACGTCAGCAAAAAAAGTGATCATCGATCACCACTTGGCTTCGGACGATCTAGGGGCAATCGAATTCAAAGACACGACGGCCGCTGCGGCTGGAGTGTTAGTGACAGAGTTTGCTGAGTTCCTCGACCACCCTCCATCTGGCCATCAGGCCGATGCACTCTTTGCAGCCATTGCGACCGACACCGGCTGGTATCGTTTCCCAAATGCCGATGCTCGTACCTATCGAACGGCAGCGAGACTGATCGACTACGGTGTTCAACCAACAGGTTTATTTCGAGAGCTCTATGAGCGGTCGTCTCTAGCTCGGCTGAAACTTCATTCGATCATTTTGGATCGTGTGCAGGTCGAATTTGATGGTCGATTGGCTTTCACGTTTGCTATGCGGAAAGATTTTTCCGATACTGGCTCGAAGCCAGCGGATACTGAAGACATCGTGAATACTTGCCTCACCATTGAGGGAGTCGAAGCCGCTTTTATTCTCGTCCAGCAACTTGATGGTCGAATTAAAGGGAGTCTCAGAAGTCGCTCAGAAGAAATCAGCGTGGCTGCCATTGCCGAAAACTTCGGAGGTGGTGGTCACAAACTGGCTGCGGGAGCACTCCTTCCGGGGCCAATGGAAGAAGCGAAAGCGTCGTTGCTCAGCCAATTCCAAAAGATATTCCCACCCCAAGAAAGTCCTTCAGAGTCACCCACCACCAGTTAAGCCTTTTTCATCAACGAGATTTCAGTGGTACCGACTACGTTTCGACCAAGCCGATTTGTCGACAAGCGTAGCTCATCATCACTTGTCATTACGGATTCTTCCTGGACACCGAATTCAAGATCAATTTGAAAAGATTGTCATCATGACTGACCCTTCTGATCACGGATCAACAGCCCATCAAGACGATATGCGGCGTGGATTTCTGTTTAAATTCTCAGCCGCTCTCGTTGGCGGCCTGAGTGCGATCATCCCTGTCGCCTTCGGCGGAGGTTTCTTCCTCACTCCGCTACTGAAAAAGAAAAAAGGGGGCGAGGATGGCGACAGTTTTCTAATGGTCGGTTCGACTGACTCACTCACTCCGGGTGGTCCGCCACGCGCGTTCAGAGTCTCCGGTACCAAAACAGATGCCTGGACAACCTACGCCGAAGCAGCCATCGGATCGGTCTATGTCAGCATGAACGAAGCGGGCAATCTGTCTGCATTCAATGCCACATGTCCGCATCTCGGATGCACTGTGAATTACAAAGCAGATGCCAACTCCTACATTTGCCCCTGTCACGATAGCGCCTTCAAGCCAGATGGAGAACGGACGAACGACATCCCTCCTCGTCCAATGGATAGCCTCGAAGTTGAAATCCGCAACAACACTGAAGTGTGGGTCAAATTTCAAAACTTCCGTGCTGGGACTTCAGAAAAAATCCCGGTATAAAAATCCGTTCTCTCGAAGTCTCTCCGTCTAGAGATGGCTTTACCTCCCCAGATCGTGAATTCATTTAACTTTGATTAAGAAAGCCTGACAACTGATAGGAATCGTTTTGATACACTCGATTTGCAATCACTTGTCCAGGTTTTGTTCGAGCTAAAAAGTACGACCTCCCATGATCAAACGACTCACAGATTGGCTGGATCATCGAACTGGATACCGGGACTTAATGCACGAGGCTCTTAACGAGCCAATCCCCGGAGGAGCCAAGTGGCGATATGTCTGGGGAAGTACACTCACGTTTACGTTCTTCGTGCAGGTGATCACCGGGTTCTGCTTGTGGATGGCTTATAGTCCGAGTGCCACGAGCGCCTGGGAAAGTGTGTACTACATTCAGTATCACATGCTCTTCGGCTGGGTTGTACGCGGAATTCATCACTTTGCAGCTCAGGCAATGATGATCCTGTTGATGCTCCATCTGATGCAGGTCGTCATTGATGGAGCCTACAAAGCTCCGCGGGAGGTGAACTTCTGGCTCGGGCTGGTCTTAATGCAAATCGTCATGTTCCTCGGACTCACGGGGTATCTGCTCCCTTGGGATCAGAAAGGCTATTACGCAACGCGGGTGGCGACAGAGATTATGGGCTCGGCACCCTTAGTTGGTCCCTATATGCAGCAATTAATGCAAGGGGGAACATCTTATGGGAACCACACTTTGACGCGATTCTTTGCCTTACACGCAGGGATTTTGCCTGCAATGCTTGTTGGGTTTCTGGCCCTTCATATCTACGTTTTCCGGCGTCATGCAATTCACACTCATAGCGAAGTTTCAGTCACTTCCAGCAAAGTGTTCTCGATAGCCTGTGTCGTCATTGCAGCAGGGATCGCCATCGCTAAATATTTTAAACTCGTTAGTTTCCCCCCCGCATATGCAATAGCGATTATCTTTGTGGTTCTCGGATTTTTCGCATTCCTGTTTGGTCGGAAAGGGAAACCAGAGCCCGAATCACGTTTCTGGCCCGATCAAGTTTTGAAAGATGGAGTCGCCTGCCTTGCGGTGATGGCTGCCATTCTTGGTGCCACGATGTACTGGCATGGTGCTGAGTTAACAGCTCCTGCGAATCCATCTGAGGCGTATTCTGCAGCGAGACCGGAATGGTACTACTTGTTCCTGTTCAAGTTTTTGCAATTCGAATTCGTCAGCCAATGGGGTGAAATGACTCACCTTGGCGAAGCACTCGGCGCAATCGTGATCCCCGGAATCCTCTTTGGAATTCTAGCATTGATGCCAATCATTGCTTACTTCCGGCTGGGGCACAAATTCAACGTCGCTTACTTATGGACGATGATCGGGATCGCCGGAGCCTTGACCGGAATCGCCTATTACGAAGACTGGTACGGCGACACTGAAGAAGGGAGAGACTTTCGGGCGTCCGTGGCAGAAGCACATCGCGACGGCCACCGTACAGTCGAACTTGCCATGTCCGAAACGGGTATCCCTCCAGAAGGGGCGGCGACTCTCCTGGCCAATGATCCACTGACTCAAGGTCCAAAAATCTTTGAACAATACTGTTTGAGTTGCCACCAGACAGAATCGCGATTTGATGAGTTCGAAGAGAAGCCGCAAGCGCCCGGACTTGCCGATCCCGCAAACCGCGAAGAAATTTTCTTCGGTTCGCGGGCATGGACTCAAGCCGTGCTGACAGACTTCGGAGGTCACTTCAGTTCGTTGGCAAATATCACTGGAGAACGTGCCGAAGCAGCTCAAGCGATTCTCGAAGGCTCAATGAAAGACTGGTCAGACAGTAACGCTGAAGTTCTCACTGATCCAGAGAACAAAGATGATTACAAAGCCCTTGTCGAATTTCTTTACACACAAAGCCAACGGCCAGACGCATTGGCTCCCGATGACGCAGTCGTTCAACGTGGTCAGGAAATCTTCGTCAGCGGAGAAATGACTAAAGGTTCCATCGACGCCTGTGTCGACTGCCACAGCATGCACGCACTGACGACTCAGGGAGAAGGCAATCTACTCAAATTCGTTCTTCAGGAAGAACCACTTTCCGAAGACTTGCAGCCAGTCCTCACCGGGTACGCCGGGACAGAGTGGCTCAAGAATTTTATCGCCAATCCACAAGCTCATTACGCAGGGGAATACGGTAACAATGCCATGCCTGCGTTCGAGTCTCAACTTTCAGAACACGATCTGGAAATGGTCTCTCGCTGGTTGGCGAAGGACTACTACATCGCACCTGCGACTGCATCCCACGATGCGAAGCCTGCTGATGACGCCCCTCCTGCTGAGGATGAAGCGAAAGAAGCAGCGAACGCGGAGTAAAGCAATTTCAGGAAGAGTCGATACAAACTGATTTGTGGAAGTGAGCGACTTATCGCATGAAAAGCAGTTTTCACAAACACAGAATACACGAAAGTGTTTTCTACTGATCGATTCAAAATTTACAATCGGGGCTTGAAGTGACACTTCGAGCCCCGATCCTTTTTAGACCATGCCGAACAGGGTTGTTTTGAAAGCAGTCCTGTTTCTGGCACAGGAGATTTCTCAATGTCGTCATCATTCCCCCACGTTCAACCACCACGCCGCGTTCTTATGGGGCCAGGGCCAAGTGATGTCGCTCCACAGGTGCTGGCAGCCTTGGCAGCCCCAACGGTCGGGCATCTTGATCCATACTTCCTGAACCTGATGGACGAAGTCCAACAGATGCTGAGGACAGCCTTCCAGACGAAAAACAAGCTGACTCTCGCAGTGAGCGGAACAGGCAGTGCCGGAATGGAAGCCTGTGTCGTGAATCTTGTCGAGCCAGGTGATAAAGTTCTCGTTTGCGTAAACGGAGTCTTTGGAGGACGCATGGCAGACGTGGCTGCACGCTATGGCGCAGACGTCAAAACTATCGAACGTCCTTTCGGCGAGGTCTTTTCAACAGAAGAGATTCAGAAAGCAGTCGAAGAGTTTCAACCAAAGGTTGTCGGAATTGTTCATGCTGAAACATCCACAGGAGCTCTGCAACCGATCCCGGAGATCTCGAAAGTTGTACACGATGCAGGTGCCCTCCTCTTGATGGATTGCGTCACATCTCTTGGTGGTTTGCCCGTTGAAATTGATAAATGGAATGTCGATGCGGCCTACTCTGGAACGCAGAAATGCCTCAGCTGCCCACCAGGACTTGCTCCGGTTACGTTCAGCGACCGAGCCGTTGCAGCGATGGAAGCTCGAAGTACCAAAGTCGCCAGCTGGTATCTCGACATGACCATGGTCCGGAACTATTGGAGTGATCAATCACGCGCATATCACCACACTGCCCCCATTAACATGAACTACGGATTGCATCAGGCATTGCGAGATCTGCTCGAAGAAGGTCTCGAAAACCGATTTGCACGGCATCAACGCAATCATCAGGCATTACGGTCAGGTCTGGAAGCAATGGGATTAAAATATACCGTCGCAGAAGAGTACAGACTCCCGATGCTCAATGCTGTCACGATTCCAGATGGCGTCGACGACAAAGCTGTCCGAGGACAATTGCTGAATGATTTCGGAATTGAAATCGGCAGAGGTCTCGGTCCGATGGCGGGTAAGACTTGGCGAATCGGCTTGATGGGCGAAGCATGCACACAACGAAACGTCCTCCTCTTTCTGGCTGCTTTAGAATCCTGCTTACAATCAGCCGGACATCACCTGACGCCCGGTGCGGGTGTCGGAGCAGCAAATCAAGCGTACTCAAATCTGAGTGCCTGAGAAGACTTACTGATTCGCGTATCACTTAAGGCGTCTGGCAAAACATCTTCATAAAGCGCTTGTGACCAATCTCCTGAATCAGTATCCTCCCGTTCAATCAAACATCATTGATTCATCAACTGCTCGTGAGCATGTGTTCAAAAGTTTTTCAAAGAGATTCGAACGCAAATCAAGACTCACGAGTAGTTCAATACTCCTGTTGAAGATTGGAATTCGATTATGCAGGCTCGGAATGCGCGGATCGGGCTGCGGCTCTTCGCCGTCTATTTACTTTTCTACTCCGGTTTTGTGCTTCTGAATGCATTCAGCCCGGACACCATGCGAGCAACCCCTATTGAAGGGATCAACCTTGCGCTTATTTACGGCTTCGGTCTGATCGTCGCTGCGTTTGTGCTCGCAATTCTTTACGGCTTTCTTTGTCGTTCTGAGGTTCCTAACGGCGAAGAAGAGGTGCAAAAATGATTTACGAACCTTCTGTCATTGCAGTGATTGCGTTTCTGGCTTTTGTCGGCGGGACGATGGGGCTCAGCTTCTATCTTGCTGGCAAGGCAAAGTCTTCCGCCGGGTACTTCGCAGCCCATGGTGAAATCCCCTGGTTCATCAACGGAATTGCCTTTGCTGGAGATTACCTTTCGGCGGCATCATTCCTTGGAATTTGTGGGATGATTGCCTTTTACGGGTACGATGGTTTTTTGTACTCGATCGGCTTTCTGGCTGGGTGGATTGTCGCACTGTTTGTGGTCGCAGAACCACTCAAGCGACTAGGGAAATTCACTTTTGCCGATGCTCTCGATGCCAAGTTTGATTCGCGCGGAATTAAGCTCGTTGTTGGAATTAGTACGTTAGCTGTCTCAATTTTCTATCTGATCCCACAAATGGTGGGAGCCGGCGTGCTGATTCAACCACTTCTCGGATTCCCCCACTGGGTCGGCGTACTTCTGGTAGGCGCTGCTGTAGTGATTATCGTTGTCTCCGCAGGAATGGTCTCGACAACATACGTCCAGTTCCTGAAAGGGTCCTTGCTGGTGATCTTCAGCTTCATCCTGACGCTGATGATTCTTGCGAAAGGCTTCTCAACAGAATCAGGTGGCATGGATAAATATGAGTTCACCAAGGCTGGTCCATTTCCAATGAGTGATCTGGACTGGACTGGCGATACTCCTCCGAAACTTGATGGAGTCAAAGGAGAACTTCTCCCTAGAGAGGAACGCCTTAAAGAACTCAACTTCATTCAATCCAAGGAAGCTGATCACGACAGAATTTACACCTACCACATTGAGCCGATTGCCAAGAGCAATGAAGTCATGCTTGTTGAAGGGCAAATGTTCACGCATGCAGCTGATGGAAAAATTATCGTCAACGGCGAAGAAAAAGGGACTGAAAAAGGTGAACCGGAACTTCATCCCGTGGGATACATCAGCAAGCTTCCTGGCGATGTAGAAGAAACTGGCCCTTTGGGACCAGTCGAGTTCTTTCAGAAATTTCATGGCAGCGAAGTGATCTTGTGGGGGAGTGATATCTTCAAAAATGAAGATGGTTCCACAACGACTCTCTACTACCAAAAACCGACAATGGGAAGCGAAGTCCTCATGCCGGGGAACAACAAAAAGTTTTCCGGAATCCGTGGAGACAAACTGATTCCCAAGCTGAACTTTCTGTCTCTCATGCTGGCTTTGTTTTGCGGAACAGCCTCTTTGCCACATATCCTGATTCGATATTACACCGTCAAAGATGAGGCGTGTGCCCGCAAAAGTACCATTGTCGGCATCGGAGCGATCGGCTTCTTTTATGTACTGACATTGTACCTGGGACTTGGTGCAATGGTCTCAGGCGCGATGGATGTGACCGACACAAACATGGCCGCTCCACTGCTTGCAAAAAGCATGAACATCTGGCTGTTCGCAATCATCTCCGCGATCGCATTTACAACAGTCCTTGGAACTGTTTCCGGTTTGATTCTCGCATCAGCTGGTGCGGTGACGCGCGACTTGTTGATGAATGTCGGAGGAGTTGAGCTGAGTGATCATCAACAAGTGAAAGTTGCGAAAATCACTTCAGTTGTTGTGGGTGCAATTGCGATTATCCTTGGAATTCTGTTCGAAGGAATGAACGTCGGCTATCTGGTTGGCTGGGCGTTTAGTGTTGCGGCATCTGCAAATCTTCCCGCTCTTGTGATGCTTCTCTTCTGGAAAGGGACGACAAAACAGGGAATTATCGCTGCCGTGTGGGTCGGAATGATTTCATCACTCGGGTGGATCCTGCTGAGTGCCGACACATTCAGTTCGGTTTACGGCTACGCTGGTCATCCGGGATATGTCCCGTTCAGCCAACCCGGAATTGTCACCATTCCACTTGGCTTCATTACTTTGATTCTCTTTTCAATGTTAACAAAGTCCAAATCCGAAACCGCAGTCGCCAGCTAACTCTTGAACGACGATTGCGGCTCAAACGCACTTCGCTGCACACCTCAGGTCAGGTGTGCAGCTTTTTTTATGTCTTCACTCTCGCTCATCCGAGAAGAAACGATCAAACACGAGAGCAAATTCACGATGAGTCTGCAGCATTATCGCTGCATCTTGGGTGGTCGCTTCTCTCCCGATGACTCACCGGGACTATACCGGGGGCTATATCGACACTGAAGACCAATGCGAAAGCATTCTATAGAGCATATCCAATATTGGACTTTACGTTCTGCCTCGTGGCGAACAACTTGAGAATTGGCACAACTTGTAGAAGTCGATATGCTTTGAATCAACAACAATTGATTCATCCTTCAGTTCAGGACAAATGCATGAGTCGTCAACAAACTCGCCGGGCGATGTTGAAAACCTCAGCAGCGACCGCCATTGCCAGCGTGACCGCGCCGATGTTCCTCAACGCAAGTGACAAAGCTGGAGTAAAATCGCCAGTTGTTGGAACAGGCGAACATGTTTACGAGTCTGTTCATGATTGGGGAAGCGATGCCCTCCCCAACGGTCACAGCTACGGCGGAGCTTCTCATGGCGTTGCAGTCGATCAGCAGGGGCTCATTTACATCACACATCAAGGTGGACCGGATTCGATTTTTGTTTTCGATGCAGATGGAAAATTCGTCAAGTCGATGGGTAAAGAGCACCAGGTCAAGAATCGTGGGAAGGGCCACGGAATCGATATCCGCAAAGAAGGATCGGAAGAGTTTCTCTATCTTGCTCCGAGTGACAAATCACTCTTCTTCACAAAGATGACTCTCAAAGGCGAAGTCGTCTGGAACCGTGGTCGAGACCAACTTCACAAAGATAGCGGAGTGCTTGGCCCCAAAGTTAGCTATCGGCCGACGAACACCAGTTTCCGCCCCGATGGCGGTTACTATCTCGGTGACGGATATGGCAGCAACTACATTTTTGAATACGACAAGGATGATAAATTTGTGCGTGTTCTGGGAGGAAAAGGTAGCGAGAACGGAAAGTTTTCAACACCTCACGGCCAATGGCTCGACGACCGCGACGGCGTCCCCAAGCTCGTTGTCGCAGATCGTGCAAATAAACGATTACAGTGGTTCGACCTTGACGGAAATCACCTTAATACTTTGGACGGTTTCCTGTTCCCGGCGGATATCGACACACAGGGAGAATTGATGCTCGTTCCAGATTTACATGCCCGAATCACAATTCTGGACAAGAACAATTCGGTCCTGGCACACCTGGGTGATGACGCGACATGGCGAGAGCAGGTTCTTGGGAATGGTTTTGCAATGCGAAAATCCCCTGCTCAGTGGAAAGCTGGGAAATTCGTTCATCCGCACGATGCCTGCTTCGACATGAACAACGACATCTTTTGTGTCGAATGGGTCGTTGGCGGTCGCGTGACGAAACTTGTGAAGGCGTAAAAGTCTGCCTTTCCACACGCATGAAAGCGTGTGGAAATTTCTTACGGAACGAACACGAATTCTGGTGAGTTCACTAAGACCCAGACGACATCTTCAGCTCGTTGTCGCCAATCGGGGTCGAGACGAACTGACTTGGGATCGCCTTCAAGAATTTCTCGAGATCGATCCATCGCTTCGCGGTCGGCATCGGGGTGGAAATGGTTGATCCAGGTGATTCCTGATCGGAACATTCGCTTCGGTGGAACCGCTTCTGGCCCTGCGACGATTCGCGTTTCGTAGCCTTTTCGCAATTGACCACTGAACATTTCCCGTTCGTTAGAAGTTGGGGTTCGAGTGAGGAGACGTTCGAAGAGATGCTCCACAAACACCTCGACCGGCTGATCCTGTAGCGCTTCATGTGTGAGAGCTGAGTCGTCTGAGAAATCAATTGCTTTTAACGAGGAAGTTCCGTTTGCCAAAGCCATTGGCTGAAGTGCCGTGAGCGGATCTTCGCGATGCGTGAGTGGTTCTTGCCGCTGCTGACGCCAGCCATACGCCGACATCAAGTCGATGATGCTTTGCGCGACCGGTATCGACATACTCGGCCTGTCCCGCTCATTACTGACAGTAATGAGTTGCCAGGCTCGTTCCGGTGTCCCCAAATGTACAAAGATGCTGTCCGGTCGTTTTCCATCAGCGTCCATTGTCAGCTTTTCACTGCCAAAAGATTTTCCAGTGGCTGCGTAGAGCGAATCAGCAAGTTGCTCACCGGTCATTTTTCTGCGGATCGGGCCGCGAAACTTTTCCGCGCCAATGTTGTCAGCAAGCAATCCCGGCACAGGGGCTCGCTGATAGATATCGCTCAGAAGAATTGTTCGCGTCAGAGCTTTGAGATCGTATCCACTCAGGATGAACTCACGGCTTAAATAATCCAGCAACTCAGGGTGCGAGATTTCTGCTTCTTCCCAGTCATCAACCGGTTGAACGATTCCACGCCCAATCAACTTCGCCCAAACTCGGTTCACAATGACTTGTGAGAACCGTTTGTTATGTGGACTGGTCAGCATGGCTGCGAGTTGGTGTCGTGAGTCATTAGCGTTTCGAACGAACTCTTCCGCAAGGACTGGATGGTCCGCATCCGTTGCGGAGACAAACTGAGCAAAAGGCCATTTCGGCTTTACGGAAGATCCAGGCTGAAGTGTGACTTTGACTGACAAGCTGGCAACCTCTTCCGTGGAAAGAGGAATCGTACTACTCCCGGGGACTTTCTGTGCATCTCGCTTCAGTAAAGCGGCAATGCTGAATAAGTCTTCCTGTTTTACGTCGTGGTATGGAGCATCATGGCAGCGAGCACATTTCATTTCGACTGCAAGGAATGCTGTACCGAGAATGTGAGCCTTGGCTGCCATGGGGACATCATTTTGTGATGCAACGCTAAACCCAGCTGGACCTCCAGAGTATTTACTCCCCTCCATGAGAGAAAGTTCTGTCACAAATCGGTCAAAAGGTTTGTTGTCCAAGAACGATTCATAAAGATACCAGCGAAACGGACCGGAGTTGTTCAATTCTGGTTTCGTCAAGCCAGGATTTTCAGCGAGAACATCCTGCCAGTAACCAACCCAGTGATCCGCCCAACCTTGGTCGTTCAGCAACTTCTCGATGATCTCTGCACGACGTGTCTCTTTGGGAAGTTCGAAAAACTCTTGAATGAGTTTCGGAGAAGGAATTGTTCCGATCGTGTCGAGCGAGACTCTCCGCAAGAACTCACTGTCTGAAATCTGGCCAGTCGGCTTGAGCTCCTCCTTCTGCAATGAGGCAAAGATAAATTTGTCGAGATTCGATTTCAGACTTGGTGCATCTTGAATTTCTGGAACATCAATCTCGGGACCCGCCTGAGTTTTCGCCCATGCGTGGCGTTGTTGCCAGTATTTCTGCTCTGCCTGGCTGATCGCCAAACGTTCACGCTGATTCCAGTCGATGAGTCGCTGGCGTTCTTCATTTTTGAATGTCAGCCAACCTTCATCTGTATAATCGAGATCCCTCTCAGGAGCCAAGAACTTGAGCTGCTCGCCAGTTTTTGCATACCCGACATTGAATTCTCCAAGGTAATTTCCTTTCCCTTTGTTCCCAACAAGTCGGTAGACCACCACATTGTGCTTACCTGCAGTCAGCACAACTTTTTGGTGATCTTCCAACTGCCCTGCAGCGAGAGAAAGAATTTCGTCCCCATACTGAGTGAGCCTGTAATACTCCTGATGTGCATCGGCGCGAGGGTTCATAAACTCGGTTTCTGCTATCAGCTTCCCATCGATGTAGAGGCGAGAGGCGTCGAGCGAACGAATCCGGAATTCGTACTCACCAGCATCGAATTCAACCGTACTACTGAGTCGAATCAAACTTGGAGCAGGTCGGTCGATAATCAGACCCTTGTTGTTGTATTTTTGCGGTAATCGGTCGAGTGCAAAGAGGTCTGTCTGATACAGAGGAGACATTTCCTTGTTCAAGAATTTCCAACTTCGCCCCGCTGAAACAGTTTCGAGGATGTCGACTTGAACGTGGTCACTGGGGAGGTCTCCATCGATTTCTTCAAATGCAAAATGATCGACTTTGATGTCGACCTTCGCATGCTTTTTGATGGCCTCTGGACTTAAAGCAGTTCGGTAGATTGCAACTTCATCAAGAGACGCTCCGAGCGTAGCTCCGCCTCCAACCGATGATCCAATCCACAATTCATCATCATCTACGATCGGGCCAGCAGTCGTGTCTCCCGCAAGGTCCCATTTCCCGGGAACGGCTTTACCGTCGATATACCCACGCAGGCTTTTCTCCTGACCGAAAGTGTATGTCACCGCGACATGATGCCAATATCCATCCGCCGGTACAGAAGCGTTGGAAGTCCATCGGTGCCCCGCTTCGTGAATATGCTTTGTGAGGCCAGTTGGGTCGACAAAGAAAAAGCTGAGCGCCGTTTTTCCCCCAGCTGTCGCAAGACGCAAGGAGTAGCTTTGGTTGTTGCGGTGCGTACCGGGATTATTCGTTCTTCCCTTCCCGATGATGTAGGGATAGCTCCCTGAAAGTGGATCATCAATTTTCACCCAAGCTTCCAGAGTGATTCCATCGCCCGCTTTGAAATCGAGCACCGAGTCGGCACCGGGATCTTGAACAACGAGGTAATTTTTCCCACGATCGATCCGTATCGCCTGATTTTTCGGAGAAAAATCGGGATAGTCAGACGGACGCGGTCCGGCTTGCTTTGCTGCGACTACTCCCTGAATGCGAGCATGCAAACCACTTCCGGATTGATCCAGAAAGGCTCCATCTTGCGGAGCCTCGAACTTCCACCAGGCGACAGGCTTATCTGCCTTGACGATCTGCGAATATCGATCCTGCCCTTGAGAATGAATCACCGGTCCAGCAAGGATGAGAACGAACGAATAAAATATGGAAGACTTCATCAATTCACCGCTATCAATAATCAAAGATGTGCTGAGGTTGAACCATTCCACTCGCTGTTCATCGAGCTGCGCAAGAACTCGAATTCGGCCGCTCTCTTCAGTGGTCAACAAGGTTCATCATCACAGTTGAGCACAGGTTTCGCAAGGTCTTTCAGTGAGAACGATCGGCATTCACTTTGTTCATTGCGAGATGTTGAGAATCAGTATTGAGTGACGGGGCGCTTCTGTCGGAGAAGGCCCAGATGAGTCACCTGAGCCTAAATGACTATAGAGGATGAGCGAGAATACTGCAGACTAACTGTGAACATACTCTCAGCGACCTCGCCTAGTCACTGAAGATTTTCCTTGCAGCCTCCTGAACCTTTTTCGACTTTGATTTTTTCAAAGCGTCGCGGGACTTTTCGTTGAGAAGCTCTTTGCTGACCTTCCCATCAGCAATCGCGTTCAGCAACGCGATTGCTCTTGTTTCGGAACGGAGGAGCCCATCGATGGCGAGCTGAAGATTCGTTGGATTGAGCTGGTGAAGATGCGAAATCAGAGCCTGCGTCGCTGGAGGATCTGGAACATCAACAAGTCCGCTGACCGCCCCCATCTGAAGCTGTGGCTTTCCCTTGTCGCCAATGTAGCTAACGAGTTGCTGACCACTACGATCCCAACCGGACATCGCGATGATACGCAGTGCGTCATATCGTGTGCCCGGTTTGATCGCTTCATTGTCACTCATTTTTTCTGCTTCGGAAATTGTATGCAGCCAGCGACTTCGAAGCTCCCGATCGTTTCCAATGAGTTCTGCAATACGTTCGTGTGGCCAATCCCCTTGAATTGAAATACCATTGACGACACCACCACCAATGACAACCGATTGCCAGTCAGTCAGCTTTCCATCAAGTTCTGGAAGACAAGAATCGAGAATTGCCAGAAGCTTCTGTGAATCGTTTTCTTTGCCTGCAGCGATGGCAACACGCCAGATCCAGGGGATTCGTCGGTACTCTTCGTCAAGATCATTGGCAGGCAAATCGTCGATCATCTGTTGAATTAACCCTGATGGATCGTGCAAGTGTTTTGCGAGATAGTCCTGCCGTTCTTGATTCGGCAAAGCATCGTCGAGAAGCTTTTGAGCGACGACTGCCAGTGGTTCGGTATCCTCCTCGCCCGATTTATTTCGTTCAGTGATGTATGCAAAAATATCCGCAAAGTCCTGAGCGGTCATCTCTTTTTCAAGACCTTCAGGCATCATTGATCGCCCAGTGCTTTGAAGGACTTCTATTTCATTTCTTGGAATGGTGGTAAGTTTGGCCTCTTGCCCTTTGAGTGTGATCGACTCGCGGTCTTCGCTGGTGAGCAAACCTTGCTGCACACGCCCATCGACCGTTGCAGCGACATAGACGGCGTATCTTTGGTCAACTGCTTCGTTCGGATTGAGGACCGAATTCAACAATGCTGACCAAGCCTTGTTTTTCGACTCACTGAGTGCTGGCCCCACAGCGAACCCCTGATCGTTAAGTTGATGGCAAATACGACAATTTTTCTGATAAACCTTTGCTCCATTCTCTGGGTTTCCGGTCAAACTGAGAGCGGTTCGATACTTCTCGATGACAGCTGCTCGTGTCGAGTCAGTTGATGTTTTGAAAACAGATTCAGCCCGCGTTTTCACTTCAGCGTTTGGATGTTGTAAAAGAATTTGACGCCGTGTCGCATCAAGTACGTTCGCTGCGATTTCTTTTTCTTCAATGGCTGTCAGAAATTGCATTGAATATTCGTGGCGACTCAGGAGCAAATCTAAAATCTTTTGATTTGCTGACGGTCCGAGTGAAGTCCACTTGTCGAACAGTAACTCTGGAACTCGATCGTGTGCTGTTCTTCCCATCACTAAAATCAAACGCTGTTGGAGTGATGGAGAAGTTTGAGAGCCGAGTTGGGCTGCGAGCAAATCAAGGTCGGCATCGACATTTTCCGGATCAAGTCCCAATAATCCAGCAGATGACAAACGGACCGATTCAGCCAGTTCCTCATTTCCAATGTTCGACCGTGCATCCACCTTGAGTGCCTGAAGTCGCTGGTTCGATTCTTGATCAAACCAATTCGCTGCCAGTTTCGGGTTTCTCGCAACTGCAACAGCAACTTGCTCGACGAGTGAAGGGAAACGCGTCGTTTCACCTTTTTCAGGAAGGATGGTCGCGAGCAGTGGCTTCATCGCCCCTTCGTTATGAGAAGCCAGGCTGACTGAAAGGAGAGGTTCAACGAGTGGTAACGTCTGTTGTGTTGCT
This sequence comes from Thalassoglobus polymorphus, assembly GCF_007744255.1. Classification (GTDB taxonomy): domain Bacteria; phylum Planctomycetota; class Planctomycetia; order Planctomycetales; family Planctomycetaceae; genus Thalassoglobus; species Thalassoglobus polymorphus. Next base: position 3,213,075 of record NZ_CP036267.1, read on the forward strand.
TCAACGTTCTTCAGCACTTGTGATACAAAGAGTCCCCAATGAGCGTCGTCAACCGCTCGCAAGATAGCAAACTTCAAATAGCGATCTTGCAAGTAATTTGGATATAGTTCCGCGAGCCAGTTCGTGCTTGAATCTCCCTTCAAGGCTCTTAATGCCTCGACGAGTTCCCTGACAACTAACAAGTCTTTTTCGTTCCGGAGTATCTGAAGCAACTTTTCAGGCTGTTCGATCTTTTGCGACTGCTCCGCAATAACGCGGGCAGCTTGTCGACGAAGTTGCGGATCAGATGCACTCAATACATTTTGCAAAGTGTTGAATGTTAGTGCGTTATAACGTGCCAGAACCCAGAGTGCTGCGACACGCGATGGCGTTGAGGATTCAGATGTTGCGAGCACGCGTAAATCTAAAATAACTGAATCATCCGGGTTCCAAAATAAAAGCTGTTGAGCGAGATCGCGCTGGATTCCATTTGGTGATTTCAGCGTTTCGACCAGTTGCGCAGAGGTCATTTCCGATAGCAAAGGAGTCGGGCGAGCCTTGAGTCCTGTCGGGAGAATTCGGATGATGCGGCCTTGGCGATCACCGGCTCGGACATCAAGGTTTTTGCGAAGTTCTTCGGGAATCCAGCGTGGATGCTCAATCACTCCGCGAGACATATCCGCGACCCAAAGTCCACCATCTGGACCAGTGCGAACCTGCACCGGGCGAAACCAGTTATCGGTTGAGGTCACGACTTCGGAAGACTCCTCTCCAACAGCACGTTTCCCGGTAAACGTCAGACCATTCGGTTCCAGTACTCGGCGATGCAACAAAAGATTTACAGGTTCACAAACAATTGCATTTCCGGAAAGATTGTGCCCCAGCCAATCGTCTCGATAGATCCCCAAACCACATGCCGCAGTAACTTGCCCCGCTGGCCCGGAGAGTTTGAAACGCTGGTAGTCTTCAATCTCTGGAAACAGTTGGCGTCCATTTCCACTCGGGACAGATGTGATCAGCGGAGCTGTTGCTAAACCTGGGCGAGTCTCCCCGGTCAGAAGTGGGTAATGCCAGCAAGGTTGACCGTTGCTGCAGCCGAACCAGTCTCCTTGATCATTGCGAACTCGCCCCTGTTGAGTTCGGCCGGTGAGCGGCTCAAGGATTCCTTGATCTGGATCAATTCGGAAATCACGATTCCCGAGCAGGACGGTCTCACCTGTGATGTGCGATTTAATGTTTCCTCCGAACAGGCCGCATGCTCCATAAACCCAACCGTCCAGCCCATAAGTGAGGCTGTTGACGCGGGCCTGATAATTTTCGGTTCCGAAGCCGGAAAATAGCACACGCCTTACATCTGCCTTGCCGTCGCCGTTCGTATCTTCTGCGTAAATAATATCTGGGGCGGCACAGATCAAAACGCCCTTCTTCCAGACGGTCACTCCCGTGGGGAAGGGAAGATTGTCGATGAACAGAGTCGACCTGTCGTAAACTCCATCATTGTTGACATCTCTCAGGAGTCGAACTTTCCCTCCTGGCTCAAAGTTTCCCGCGAGTCCAGACGGGTAGTCGTGCATTTCGCAAACCCAAAGAGCCCCGTCAGGTCCGAAATCGAAAGCGACCGGATCGATCGTCAACGGTTCGGCGGCGACAACCTGAGCAGTCCAGTCATCTGGTAAAGTGAGACGGTTCAACGACTGTACAGGAGAAAGTGGAGGGAGACCGGCATCAGCTTTCGCAGTCTGTCTGTTTTTGTAAGATTCGGGAAGTAATCGAACGATGGAATCGAAGATCAGCTGTTCCACACCGGGGGCTAACTTCGCTGGTTTGTTGTAGTAGGTCATTGCACTCCCACCTTCGTATCCTCCTTCCTGAAGCACACGCTCAGACGGGATATAGCAAGGAGTATCATTCGCGTATGCCATCACCCAAACTCGTGTGGGATCAAATTCCTTGCGAAGGCGAATGGCGTAGTCGACCACAACTTCACCGGGGAGAAAAACCATTCCCAGGCTCTCGCCAAACGTGATTGTTTGCACAGAATACGGAACAGACGTGGCAAGTTTTTCACCACGGTCCAGAGTGTCCAGTTGAACCTGAGCGTGATGCCCGATGTACTTTCCGACTTTCACTCGCTCTTCCCAATATGATCGAGGTGGTAGCTCAGCGAGTGGGAGATTGAATCGTTCAATACGACCGGTCAGGGCACCTGAAACCGGCTTCATGGCATTCTTCAGCACACGATCAACTTCCGTGGCCAATTCTAGCCCTTGCGATTGAGCAACTTCGACTTTATCACCCGTAACGCCTGAAATCGGATTCTGATCTGCACCGCAACCAATTGAAATCATGCCGACAACACCGGGGTGCATCCGCTCGATGGTTTCCGAAGCAAACCCAGCCCAGTCTCCTCCGACGAGATTATGAGAGAGCGTCACAGCATGGCAGGCATACGTTGCCAGAACGGCGAACGGTTTTCCATCAGTTGACTTGGCAACCAGTACAGGTAACCCGTGGTCAACTGGACCAGTCTCAGGGCTGCGGCGATTCTTGGAAAATGAAACTTGTCCGGTTCCCCACCATAGTTCAGCTGGCTGACGTGCTTTGAGTGCCGACCGGGAAACCTCGACCAAGTGGTCCGTCAGTTCCTTAGTGTACTGATCAATATGCTTCTGATGCGCCTCGGGAATCGGTTGTCCGAACAGGGTCGGGAGGATTCCTTTAACCATTGGTGCTGTGTGGGTATGCGTGGTCGTGATTGCGAACTTCTCGCGGGAGATTCCATCCTGTGCGAGTTGCTTCGAAACTTCAGTGACGACAGCATCTGAAATTCCTGTCGAATCCAAAGTGATTAAGATCGTTGGACCTTCTTCGTCAGTTCCGATCGCAAGCGCGCGTGCATAGATCGGAGACTGAATTCCATCAGACTCTTCTCGACGAAATCCGAATCCGCTCAAGCGGACCGGCGTGTTAGGCGTCACATCAACTCGGGCAGCGCCAACAGAATAGACTTGTGGAGCAACGACAGCTTCATCAGCACCGAGCGAATTATCATCAAAGGCAAGTAGCCCGGAGCAACCAACGAAGACGATAAACAGCAATCTCTTTGTGAACATCAATTCAGCACCTTTGAAGACCATTAAAGATGAGCGAGATTCTTCCCTTCTGCACTCAATGCGATCAAAAGTATAGAGCAGTTTGCTCTGCTGTGTGCCCTTGAAGAACGTGTTTATTCAATAAAATTACTGTTCGCCACGAGGCAGAGCCTGCACACCAATTCGAAAGATCCTCCCGGGCCGTATTCGTAAACGATCTATGTTTCGGAAGCTGTCGGTTTTGAGAATTTGCTACCTGTCTGAGCAGATTCGAGATTGGTTTTACGCTCCAAATCGAGGCGAGCAGACAATGAAGTTGTGAAACGGATCTGCATGAACAACACGAACAGTTCGCCGCTCCCAAGAAAAACTGTTGGTACTTCTGTTACAAATTTCCGGCTGGTGTATTGGCTGCAAGATCTTCGATCATCAATCTTGTTGCAGCTTCGACTCCGGCTTCCCATTTTTCTTCGCCGAATTCCTCAGCGAGTTTTCCTTTTTGGAAACCGAAGATGATTCCCCGTGAGGAATTCACAATCGCTCCGAGACCATTCTGATCAAAAGCACCTGCGACGTCAGCTGATGTTCCGCCCTGGCTTCCGTACCCGGGAACTAACAGCGGGACATGAGGCATTCGCTTTCGAAGTTCGTCGAGTTCCTTCGGATAGGTCGCACCGATGACGGCACCGATGGAGCTGTAGTCGTTGCCGTTGGCCATTTCCTGCGAGAGAGCTTCCACACGGTCGGCAACATTCTCGAAGAGTTTCGTCGAGTCTGTTTCACGATCCTGAAAATCGCCCGCCCCCGGATTACTTGTCCGAACAAGCACATAAAGACCGGCTTCGACCTCTTTTGCTCGATCCACAAATGGTTGCAGCGTATCGACACCCATGTAAGGATTGACCGTCAGACAGTCCGCCCCGAACGGAGCCGACTTTGGATCCTCACCGGCGAGGTAAGCTGCCGCATACGCCTGGGCGGTCGAGCCGATGTCTCCACGTTTGGCGTCACAAACGACAAGCAATCCAGCCTGTCTAGCTGCCTGAATGACGTTCCGCAGGGCGATGACTCCTGCAGGACCGCAAGCTTCAAAGAAGGCAGATTGCGGCTTCACTGCTGGAACCAGAGGTGCGACGACATCGATAATTCTTAAGCAGAATTCTTCATAAGCTTTTGCCTGAATCTCGCCACACGTTCCTCCACTCGCATCTGCGGAATTTTGGATCTCGGCAGGAATCTGATCCCAACGTGGGTCGAGACCGACGAGTGCAGGAGTTTTCTTTTTTTGGATTGCCTGATGCAACCGCTCGACATAGGAGGCCATTTATAATCTTCCGCTTGATTCAATTAGAGTGATTGAGAGTAAGGCCATTCGGATCAACAGTTTCAGCTTGTCCGAGACAATAGAGATGGCTGTCCGTCCGAATGAAGAGTTGATTGCCCGAGACAGCCGGGGTTGCCATCCCACCAGCACTTTCGAGACGATTCTCTGAGATTTTTTCGTACTTCTCGCCAGCCTGGAAGACAGTCACGAGCCCCTCTTCGCTGGTGATATAGTAGTAGTCGCCAACACGAATAGGAGACGCACTGAAGTTTCCGCCGATACGTTCTTGCCAGTTTCGTTTGCCGGTTTCCAAATTGTAACTCGTCAGAATTCCTTCGCCGGAGAGGACCAGGACGTTTTCGTCAGCAATGATGGGGGAAGGAACATAAGCAATATTGCGGCTGTTACTCCACTTCACGTGTGAGTCAGTGACGTCACCCGTGCCATCGGCTTGAATGCACATCGTCACATTCTCGGAGTAGCCCCCACTCACAATGACATACGGGTCAGAAAACGCGACCGTGTTCGCGGTAACAGTTGAAGGACCATCCACTCGCCAGATTTCTTCCCCGGTCTCAGGATTGTAACTGACGGTTCTCCCATACCCTTGTTGAATTAACTGAGGTTTGCCAGCCAAAGTTGCGACAACGGGAGTAGAGTAATTTCCATGCCGACTCGATGTTTCACGTCTGTTCCTCCAGGCGATTTCACCAGTAGCTCGATCCAATGCCGCTATGAAACCGCCTCCACGACTGTCACCATTCACAATGACGAAGTTTTCATGGAAGGTCGGAGATGACCCGTAACCATGCTCTGACTTGAATTCTCCGGCATCCACATTCCAGATCACATTCCCATCAAAATCGAGAGCTATCACCTGCAAGCGATCATGGTTGGTGAAAGCTGTGAAAACAGAATGCCCATCACTTGCAGGAGTCGCAGAGGCATCGGAATTTTTGCGGTGCTTCTTTGAAATTCCACCAGAGTTCACAACGGTCGTCCACTTCTGCTTTCCGGTCGTTCGATCAAAACAGATGACGGATTGCGCCCCCTGCTTTTCGTCCGCATCCGTCAGGAAAACATTATCGCCAACAATACTTGGGGATGAATGCCCTCTTCCTGGAACGGACGATTTCCAAAGGACTTTTTCTGTTTCCGACCACTTCACCGGCGCGGATTGCTCCGGGCTGAGTCCAGTTTGGTGTTGGCCACGCCAGAGTGGCCAGTCCTGCTCGCCAAAGCTGATTGGCTCTGCACTGCTACTGACGTTTGGGGAAGCCTTAATCGGTTCCACACTCGGAGCCCCACCACAACCGCAGAAAACAGTGAGCGAACAAATTCCGAAGACAATCTTTTTCATGAATGTACTTCTACGCTAAATAATAAAACTCAGCAGCACACAGAACGCGAAGTGTGCTGCTGGATGGTTGGCGATTATCGAGCCTTCTTTGCCCAGCTATCTCTGAGTGAAACGGCTCGATTAAATACGAGAGCTTCCGCAGTCGAATCTTTCTGATCTACGATGAAATAACCTTTCCGTTCAAACTGAACAGGAAAATCGTTCCCAGTTTCACTGAGCGATGGTTCCAGCTTGCACCCTTTAAGGACCGTCAACGACTCTTCATTAATAGAGTCTTTCCAATCAGTCCCGTCGGGAACATCGGCAACGTTTTCGATCTTTAACAAGTGGTCATACAACCGAACTTCAGCATCGACAGCACTCTCCGCATGCACCCAGTGGATCGTCCCTTTGACCTTGCGTCCATCGGGCGAGTTGCCTCCTTTGGTTGCAGGATCGTAAGTACAGTTGAGCTGAACAATCTCACCATTTTCGTCTTTTACGAAATCTTCGCACTTAAGGAAGTAAGCCCAGCGAAGGCGTACCTCTCGGCCGGGTCCAAGCCGAAAGAATTTCTTCGGCGGGTCTTCCATGAAGTCGTCTCGCTCGATGTACAGCTCTCGACCGAATGGAATTTTTCGTCTGCCTGCGGACTCGTCTTCAGGATTATTGACGGCATCGAGTTGTTCAACTTGCCCTTCAGGGTAGTTTGTGATGACGACCTTGATGGGATCAAGGACAGCCATCCGTCTCTCTGCACGTTTATTAAGATCCGCTCGAAGTGCATTTTCGAGAACAACCATGTCGGTCATTCCGTTGAATCGAGTGATTCCAATTTCTTCACAAAACTTACGAATTGATTCCGGCGTGTATCCACGACGACGAAGTCCACTGATAGTCGGCATCCGAGGATCATCCCACCCTTCAACCATTTTCTCTTCGACAAGCTCTAAAAGCTTCCGCTTACTCATGATGGTGTGTGTGAGATTGAGTCGCGCAAACTCATATTGCTTCGAAGGGTAAATCTCCAGCTTCTCGATGAACCAATCATAAAGAGGACGATGCGTATCGAATTCGAGCGTGCAAATCGAGTGCGTCACTTCCTCGATCGAATCACTTTGACCGTGAGCGTAATCATACATCGGGTAGATGCACCACTTGTCACCCGTGCGGTGATGTTCAGCATGTCGAATACGGTACAGCAGAGGATCACGCAGGATGAGGTGCTTGGAGGCCATGTCGATTTTGGCTCTCAGAACATGTTCGCCATCCTTGAACTCTCCGTCACGCATCTTTTTGAAGAGTGTCAGGTTCTCATCAGCAGATCGATTTCGATGCGGACTTTCCGTTCCCGGTTCGGTGGCCGTCCCGCGTTGGGCTCGGATGTCCTCGAATGATTGGCTATCAACGTATGCCAAATCTTTTTTGATCAGGTCGCAAGCCCAGTCATAAAGTTGCTCGAAGTAATCCGAAGTAAAATGGAGCGCGTCCCATTCGAAACCGAGCCAGCGGACATCGTTCTGAATCGAATCGACGTATTCGGTATCTTCTTTAGTCGGGTTGGTATCATCAAAACGCAAGTTGCACTTGCCGTTGAATTGCTGGGCGATGCCAAAATTCAGACAAATCGACTTAGCGTGACCGATATGCAGATATCCATTCGGTTCGGGTGGAAACCGCGTCTGGACACGCCCGTTGTGTTTTCCGGATTCGATATCTTTGTTAATAATTTCGCGAATGAAATCCAATTTCGGGGATTCCGTTTCGTTGTGATCTGAAGCAGCGGACATCTGGTTCCTTCCTGAAGGCTCGATATGATAGGGATGATTTTACAGAACTGACTACAGAACAAAAATGGACAGTTACCGAACTGTGCTCGAATCCATCAGAATTGATGCTCAAAAACGAAAGAAATGTACTCGCCAGTTTTCATTCAATTTCAAACAATTGCACTGAGTCTCACGTAATACTGACTCTCACGTAATACTGACTCTCACGTAATTCAGTGGAACACGTTCGCCGCAGAGGATCACCGCAAACTCAGGTGGGCCGTTTCAGTCGGCAGCTTTGCAGATAGACGAGATTCGCAAGACCTTTTTATAGAGAAATGCCCCCAATGTTTTGCAGAGGATCTTCGTATCGGGTATCTTCTAATCAGGAAATTGGGCATTTCCTTTTTGTGTTTTCAATTCGTGACTCCCTTTCGTTGATCACTGACTCGTTAGTGATCAGCATCAGCTGTGATCAGCGACTCTCCCCAGACAAGTTGCTTTCCTCAATTCGGAATACGAAATGCCCATTGCGTTCAAGTGCTCTTGCGGAAAAGCCTACAAAGTTCCAGACAATGCAGCTGGCAAGAAGTTCAAGTGCAAAGCGTGCGAGAAACCTCTGCAAGTCCCTGCTCCGGGAACAAAAAAAGCTAAGAAGAAAGTTGCCGCAGAGCACGATCCGTTTTCAATGGATTTTGGTTTAGAAGATGATGCAGCCCCGGTAGCACTTCCACCTCGCCGTAAAAAAGGTGGCGAAAGTACTCCGAAGAAAAAAAAGTCGGGAGCTTCTCCAAAAACCGAATCAAAGAAAGGGCTCTATATCGGCATTGGTGTCGTAGCCTTTCTACTCGTTGGTGGTGTGGGAGGATTCTTTGCGGTTCAATCGATGAACGCCGGTGCAGCACCGGCAGCCCCGGTTCAAGTCCAGTACAGCACACTCAAGCATGAGCTGGGTGGATTTTCAATCAAATATCCATCTGACTGGGAAATGAAAGAAGGGGGAGGAAGCGGTGGGCGTCCACCTTACGCAAGTTTCGAGGATGGAACTGCATATATTTCGATCCGCCACAATCCCAAAGGAGCATCCATTGGCTCGATGGCATCACTTCCATCCGGCGGGCCAATTATCCCCGGCGAACAAGTGGAAGAAGAACCGCCTGCCAAATCTGTCCATGAGTTTATGGCAGAGACAGTCTATTCAATTGACTTCAAGGACTTCGAAGAACTCCCCGGGAAAGAATTCAAGGTCCCGTATGGGATCGGCTGGCTGTCTGAGTTCACCGGCACCGAAGGCTTCGGCAGCAAGAAAAAAGCCTATCGGTTAACGCTGACCGGAACAAATTTCCAGTACAACGTGATTTGCAAGTGCCCATCACATAAATGGGATAATTACGAAGCAATCTTCATGGAAGTGATCAAAAGTATCGGCCGGTAGTAACTCTGATCTGGCGAGGAAATTCGGTCTCAAAAAACATTTTTTCTGAAATTTGCAAGAAAATCAGAGTAAGAATTCCGCCGCGGAATGCGACAGATATTGAAATCAACTCAGGCATTGCATGCAAGGCATGGGATTGTCCACAGAGTGGCAGTGCGGTATTGTCAAAGACAGCCACAAACGATTCACGCCGCACGAGAAAATTGAACTAAATACCTATCCGAAAATCGATACAACGAGTGATGACCTCTCAATCGCTGAGGAAATCCTCAATTATTCAGAGCATTTTTTGCACAAAAGAGACGCATTCTGTCTTGTCGAAATGAGTTATTCAGTACCTGAAAAGCAGTTATTTCGGACACAAAACACAAAAGTGCTCTAAAATTGGTCCAGAAATCGATGTTATAACGTGTTTCCTCAATGTTTGAGGGGGCCATGAGTTTTCGGATCGGTTTGAGCAGGGTTTACTGCGGCATGGAAGACAAATTCTGGTACCTCAAAAACTGCCCGCTCTTCGAGAAACTCTCTGAAAGACATGTGCAGGAACTGGAATCTCAGTCGAGATCGCGGACTTTCATGAAAGGAGGCATGATTTACATGCCTGCTGATCATGGAGAATCTGTATACCTGCTCACCTCTGGGCGAATTAAGCTGTATCACATCACCCCTGATGGAAAGCAAACTTTGCTGGCCTTCATTGAGCCGGGAGAAATCTTCGGCGAGCTTGCCGTTTTCGACGCTGGCGGTCGTGAAGAATTCGCTGAGGCGATGCTGAAATCAACGCTTATTAAAATCCCTAAAGAACTGATCCAGCGCTATATGGAACAGCACTCCGAAGTCGCACTGGGAGTGACCAAATTAATGGGATTCCGCCGGCAACGGATCGAAAGACGCCTGAAATCGCTGCTGTTTCGATCGAATCGAGAACGGCTTGTGCATCTTCTGGTTGAACTGGCTGACCAGTACGGGACCCGGATTTCCGAAGGAGTCCGCTTGGAAATCAAGCTTTCGCATCAGGAACTCGCGAGCATAATCGGCAGCACGCGTGAAACTGTCACGGTGGTGCTCGGAGAGTTGCAGTCAGAAGGGAGCATCATCATTCAACGTCGCCAGATCATTTTGACTCAAATTGAACGTCTCGCTCGGAGTATTGAAATGTGTGTCCCGAACATTCCTGTCGACAGCCCATTCATCAATCGCAACCGACGCCCCGCTCGGTATGGGGTTTGAATCGACAGATCCACATCCGCAATTCATCCTGCGAAATTGCATGACTTCAGACTCTTCGAACAGTATTGTGGTGTGTTTCACAGATCAAAAATCCAGTTCAGTCGATAATAATCATGTGAACACGATCTCACACTCAATGTTTAGGTCGCATCGAACAAACTCACGAGCCCCTTACAGATTTTGTCAGAGCACTCCCCGATCTCTCGAAGAATCGCCCCGGTGAATTCATCAATGCAACACGACGACCAAAAACAATTTGATTCGAGTTCAACTTCTTCCGAACCTTTACATGGAGCGGACGAAGGTTGGGGACAGTGCAATTCTGGGGAAATCCTGGGAATGCTGAATACCGTTCGGGCAAAGCGACGCAGAAAACAACTGGCAGAAGCCGCCGCGGTCGGTGGGTCACTCATTTTGCTTTTCGCAGTCACATTGTGGGCAATTCCATCTGGTCTTCCACCTCATCAAGGTCGGCCTGGCCAACGCCGAAGTATTGCTTGTCAGGAAGTCTTTGACCGTGCTGAAGATTTCGTGGCGGGAAACCTGAGCGCACTGATCGCCGGACGACTTGAAGAGCATCTCGCTCGCTGTCCTCGTTGCAAGCACCACGTGGAGCACCTCCGTGCAAACGTTGAATCCAATCAGGTCGTTCCGCCGGTTCTACTCAACACATCTGCCGAACCATGCCATCTCTCGCAACAAACAGCCTCAGATCTGCCATCCACAATGACGCTGGTAAGTCGCTAAAAAGTGCTCTGCTAGAGCATCTTTCGTGTTTCTTGTGTCCGCGAATTGAACGACTTGTCAGGTAATTGGCTGTGCGCCACGAGACAGGACGCGAACACCAATTCGAAAGCTGACTTAGTCTGGATTGCTCGTTAAGGTAGAAACGGTCGTCTCTGGAGTAAGTCATTTTACTCACGACACTCTCGCCGCTCTCAACGGACCGTTTCGTCATCAGAGCCTCCAATGATCATCATTGGTCGCTTAGGCTCTCATCAGATCTGAATCAAAAAGTGGTGAGCATTCCACATGCGAATCTCAGGGCTGGCAGCACAAAATGCTCCAGCGACGGTGGTCAAGGAACGACTCCAGTCTAAAGTAAACCAGTCCGGAAACTTATGAGATTTTCACTTTCCCTAGAGATTGAGAGAGCAAATTCAGGTTTCAGGATCAGTTCGAAAATCTCCAGCGTGGCCTAAACCTACGATAGATCCTTGAGGAGTCAATGAAATGAGAAAGCAAATGTTCTACCTCTGGGGAATCGTTGGACTGTCCGTTTTTGTCGGATTAACTTGGACCGTCACTGCATTCGCTGGATATGAATCGGCTGAGTACGAGGTCGTTGAGAAGGATGGCAATATCGAGATTCGTAAGTATCCCGACCTGACGCTGGTTTCAACAAATTCGGAGACCGATTCGGAAGGTAAAGATGGCAGCTTCATGCGATTGTTCAGTTATATCAGTGGAGCGAACGAATCGGCTCAAAAAATCGCGATGACAACGCCTGTTTTTATGGAAAGAGGCAGCGCTGATACGAAAGCCACCATGGGCTTTGTGGTTCCTCAAGATGTGGCGACAGCGGGAGTCCCCAAGCCTCAAGGAGAGGGCGTATCAATTAATAAGAGAAAAGGTGGGAGATTTGCCGTCATTCGCTTCTCTGGAAGAATGAACGCCGAACTCGTGAAGAGTCAGGAATTTAAATTACGGAACTGGATGCAGTCGCGAGAATTAGAAGGGGAAAAAACTTCTGAATCTGCAGGATATGATCCTCCATTCACTCCCGGTCCGCTTCGACGAAACGAGGTTCTTATTCGGCTGAAAGAGATGACTCCCCCGGAATCAACTTCTTCCAGCTCAGTCACAGACTGATTCTGTTTCTCAGAATAATAGCTGACGATCTTTACGCTCTATTCACTCTCTGTTTGTTGTCGGGCTCCGGCGTTTCGTACTGGTGATTGATCGCTGAGACTGAAATCGCCATGCTCGGGATTTTGAAACATGGGAGGCAATCCGTAGCTGCCATGTTCTTCGGTTGTGGGTAATCTGAGACGAGAACTACGTTCAGGGTTGTCGAGACAGTACCAGTGGTTGTTTGCAAACTTGAACGTCTCTGGAGCAGTTCCTCCGCCAACATTGACGATCGTGCGAACTTCGTCTGAGCGAAACGTGACGATATTATTCGAAAAGATTCCGTTGCGACAGCGAATGAATTCTGGTCCCTGCGATTCTTGAAGAATACGCATGACCCAGCGTGTTGGTCGGTATATCGAATTGTACCGCACAGTCGCCCCATCCACTCCGACAAATGAAATCGGGGACATCGACCCGATAATCGTACAATCCTCAACTGTAATGCTCTTCGCTTCGTAGTTCGCATTCTTAGGCCGAAAGAAGTCTCGACCGGTACTCCCACCAATATTGACTGCTCGGCTTCCGGCATTTTCAAAACGGCAATGGTGCAGGACGATCTCTGCAGAGCCCCCTTTCATTTGTACTCCGCTCGCGGCGATGTCGCTGCGATACCTGAATAAGCAGTTCTTGATTTCCCCATAGTGACAGCCGACCATGTCGATGGCTGACCCGCCGTCACCCCAACGTTCAACCTGACAATCCTTGATCACGAAATCATCAACGCCTGACATTTTAATTCCGTCGCGATTTCCTTTTGGCCCAACGTCCTTCACGTGAATTTTATCCAAAACAACGAACCGGGCGGACGGACTCTCACCTCCACCGTCGTCGATGTTGAGTCCGTTGCCAGTTGCACCCTGAAAGACGAGATTGCGCAGTTCGATGTACTCCGGACTGCGAAGATGAATGCCCGAAGTCCCGCCGGTGATCACAGGAGGCTGGCGAGGATCACGACCTTCCACAACGATTGGCTTCCCTTTCGTTCCGCGAAGTTTTTCGAAACTCAACCCTCCACGATACTCACCAGGGGCAACGAGTATCTTCGAACCGGGTTGCGCTCGATTGATGGCGCCGATCAACTCCGTCCGATTCGTGACTTCAATCTCCGACGTCTCCTGCTGAGCCGGGAAGGACGTCGAACAACATGCGAAGAGAATCGCGATCGTCTTCACATGAAAAATAGAATGCCTGCAAACTCGATTCACAGTAGCCTCCAAGTTAGTGGTCTCCAATGAAAGGTTGATCCAGAGACAATTATTTTGCAAACCCGATACACCTGAAGTTGAACTCAGCCGCTTGGCAAATATTAGAACTGATCCTGAAACTTAAAATTGCGCTCTCAAACGTTAAGAAAAGCAGCTATTCCAGGGGTTTTGGACTGGTTCTAACACAAAAGACCTGTCTGAGGAATCCGCAATCATCGCATCTCATGGACGCTGGTGATAGGATGAGCCTCTGTGCCGAGTCGTTAGAAACAGTCGATCCAGACGAGGGAAGTCACGCTTGACTCACGCTGCTCACATTTCCGCCCAGATGCTCAGGGAAGGACGGCGTACGCTTGCAGAGATTATTTGTTCTCGTCTTGGCTTCTCGGATTCGAATCAGGGAATACAAGCCAGTTCCTCACTCTCAATCGATAGCGTCGAACAAGGCGAGACTCAGATTCAAATTCTGGCTGCATGTCTCGAATTCTCAAGTCCAGCACTTCTGGATGATTATTTGCGGTGGATATCGAAGTTGCCCAACGCGGTCTCTCCGATCCAATACGACATTTCAAGTTTTCTGGAAGAGTTGATTCGCATTGTAGAAATACAGTTTCCTCGGGACGTGACCAAAGTCGTGAAAGACTTCATTCACAAAGCTGTCGATTCTCTTCGAAATGAACCACCTGAAACAATGGCTATCTCATCTGTCAGCCATTCTCATAAAAGCCTTCAACGTGACTACCTCGCATTTCTGCTGGCCACGCGCCGAGGCAAGGCTTTAGAGATCGTCATGCAGGCAGTTGGCTTGGGAGTCGACATAGAGTCAATTTACCTCCATGTGATTCAGCCGGCTCAGCAGGAACTTGGACGACTGTGGGAAACAGGCAAAATCAGCGTCGCTCAAGAGCACTATTGTACAGCAGCGACTCAGTTCGTGATGTCCCAGCTTCAGCCTTATTTTATTTCAAATCATTCCTCAAGCAGGACTCTCGTTGCAACCTGTGTTGGTGACGAACTCCATGAAGTTGGCTTGCGAATTGTCGCAGATTTATTTGAAGTCAACGGATGGAATTCGGTTTACCTCGGAGCAAACGTTCCTGCGGAGAGTATTGTCCAAAGTCTTGTTGCCAACAGAGCACAAGTGCTTGCTCTCTCAACCACGATGACGCAACATCTTTTTGAACTGGCAGATGTTATCAGTGTGGTGCGTGACAATCCCGGGTGTAAGAATATCAAGATCGTGGTTGGCGGCTATCCGTTTAACGTCGATCCATTTCTATGGAAACGTGTCGGAGCGGATGCTCATGCGATTGATGCCAAGACAGCTATCCAAATCGCCAATCAATTTGCTGGCTCCGATGCTAGCTCCGAGAATCAAGCACTTGAAAGCAGACATCAGCGATCAGTTCCGCAGAATTTCGAAGAGAGTTCCCCCTCAGGTTTCGGTGAAACGAGTGATGACCTGACCCGATTGAATAACAGCCTGATTACTCTTCAGCGAAAACTGACCAAGGCAAACGTTGAGTTAGCTGCGTTGAACAAAGCGAATCAGGAGAAAGCTGAATCGCTAGAGCAGGCAGGTCGTCGTAAGGACGAATTCCTTGCTATGCTCGCTCACGAATTAAGAGGCCCATTGGCTCCGATGGAACTTGCGGTGGCGCTCCTTCAAATGGACGACCTGCAACCGTCCGTCGTTGCAGAGGCCCGTGAGACGATGAAACGACAGCTGCACCAAATGAGCCATTTGATCAGCGATCTACTCGACGCTTCGAGAATCGCTCACGGCAAAATCGAACTGAAAAAAGAAACGCTCGATGTGACTGCAGTCATACATCGAGCCGTCGAAACTGTGCATCCTCTGATACTGGACAAAGCACAAGACTTGACGCTCGACATCCCAGTTGAACCGACAAAACTCTTAGGCGACGAGATTCGATTAGCACAAATCTTTGCGAACTTGCTGACGAATGCCTCGAAGTACACAGATCGAGAAGGCTCGATTTGGCTTACCGTCAGGCGAGTGAGAGATCAAGTAGTCATCGAAATTCGGGACAACGGTGTTGGTATTGAAGCAGGTTCACTTCCCAACTTATTTATAGCGTTCACTCAAGAACAACGCTCAAGTCATCACTCAATGGGCGGACTGGGGCTAGGATTGAGTTTGGTAAAACAACTCGTGGAGCTTCATCAGGGGACCGTGAAGGCTGAGAGTGAAGGTGCGGGACGAGGAAGCCTGTTCACGGTGACACTCCCCTCGCTTGAAGATCAGGAAAACGTTCAGAGCATTGAAATGAATGCAACGCAGGAAGCTGAAATGGCCCAACTATCTCGTCGAGTGCTCATTGTCGAAGACAGTGCAGGGATCGCCAGAATGACGGCGATTCTCTTTAAGAAACTTGGACACCTTCCGGAGATCGCTCTTGATGGCGGAACAGCGATCAAAAAATATAAAGAGCTGCAACCTGAGATCGTCTTACTCGATCTGATGCTTCCAGATATGAGCGGACTTGAAGTGACTCAAGAGATTCGGCGACTCGATCCGCACGATGCCACGCTGATTGTGGTTTTGACGGGTCATGGCGACGATGAGCATCGTCAATTGGCAAAAGAGAGCGGATGCGATGAGTACCTTGTTAAGCCTGTTGATGTGCGAGACTTAAAGGAGTTAGCGACTCACCCCAAACTCATGACACCCAACGGTTCGCAATAATGCTCTCGCTATTGTGATCATTATCCTGGGGTACTTCATCGTGACCGTACTTGCCGAAAAAGTATCGATGACGTTTACGGTGAGATTGATGCTGCGATCGCCGATCTCAGCGGATTGTGATTCACTCCTGCTCATTCATGGCGAGGTCAACAATTTCTGCGACGACTTGCTTTAAAGGCTCCACTCCTTCTTCAGCGATCGTTTGCGACAATTCAGCAAATTCCTCTGGGTCTTCTCTCACGACTTCCAGGGCTTGCAATCCCATTGTCACGACGCCCAGATAGGTCTTCATGTCATGCTGGAGTTGCCGGAGTTGCTCATGGCGTCCAGTCTTGGTTGAAGGTGAAAGGTCCTTTTCTGAACTCATCGATGTTGTCCTGTTGCGAAAGGCTATTGGTTCGTTTCGGTCATAGAGTTATCAAGGAGCTCTTGAATTGTCGCTGGCTCCGCAGGCTTGACCAAGTGGTGATCGAACCCTGCCTCCTTCGTTTTCAGCTTATCTTCCTCTTGTCCCCACCCTGTCAGAGCGATCAATGTCATCCCATTGCTCCACGGTTGAAGACGAATGTGCCGGGCGGCTTCGTAGCCGTTCATTTTAGGCATTCCGATGTCCATGAAAATCACATCTGGCAGAAACTCTTCAGCGACTTCAATCCCCTCTTCTCCATCGTGGGCTTTGCGAACCTCGTTCCCGAGCATCTTGACGACCATGCTTAACATGGTTGCTGCTGCTTTATTATCGTCCACGACCAGCACTTTTCGCTTTATTTTTGGATTCATTGGCCCCTTGTTCTGAGCAGCGGTTGGTTCTTCATCGCTTCGTCCCAAGAGTATCGGGAGACGCAGGCTGAACTGGCTTCCATTGCCCGGCCCATCGCTACGAACTTCGATCTTCCCGTCGTGCATTTCCACCAGCGACTTGACGAGCGAAAGTCCGATACCGAGTCCTGTATATCCTTTCTCTTGTGGACGGTCGACCTGAGTAAACATTTCGAAAATTCGATCGAGCATCTGGGAAGGGATGCCGAGGCCGTTGTCCTCAACTGAAATCACAACGTCATCATTCTGACGTTCTGCAGACAAGCGAATGCGTCCACCTTCGGGGGTGTACTTGGTGCTGTTGTTGAGCAGATTCGATAAGACTTGCGTCAATCGATTGGGGTCGGCATTTAAGTAGATCGGCTCTTTGGGGATGTCCACGATCAGATTGTGATGTGACTCGGAAACGAAGGGGCGAGATGCTTCCACCGCACTTTGCACAACATCAGCCAGTTTTACTCGGCACTTGCGGAGTTCGAGCTTGCCTTTGGTGATGCGGGAGACATCGAGGAGGTCATCGACCAACATGATTAACTGTTGTGTCTGCCGCTCCATTGTGCAGCGAATTTCCTCGATTGTGTCGGGGTCGTCCTTCGACAACTTCATCACTTCCAGACCAGTCCTGATCGGAGCCAGCGGATTGCGAAGTTCATGCGCCAGAGTCGCCAGAAAATCATCTTTGCGACGGTCAGCTTCGGATAATCTGGCAGCCAACTCTCGCAGTTGGTTTTCCTGATTCTTTCGTTCGCTGATGTCCTCAACGGTCCCCAACATACTGGTTTCATTCGAGACCGCAGTTTGGTAGTGGCTTCCGTGCCCTTCAATCCAGTGGGTTGTCTGATCTGGCCAAATGACCCGGCACTCAAAACTCCAATCTGATTGATCCACCATTGCTTGATGAAAATTTCTATTCACCTCTTCCCTGTCATCAGGATGAACATGACTTAAGAAAATTTCGTAGCTCCACTCAGGAAGAAGCTCGTCATAACCAAAACACTTGTCATGCGTCAGAGAACGATGAGCAGTGCCGGTCGCGAGATTTAGAGCCCATTCACCGATTTGTGCCGTTTTGAGAACAAACTGTAACCGGGCAGCAAGCTCCTGAAGTTCCTCTCTCAATTCCCTTTGTTCGGTGATATCCATGACTGTGCCATCGAAGCTGACGAGGCGGCGTCCCGCTTCCGTTCGTTCAAAGTTCGCACGCCCCTTCCCGAAGACCCAGCGGATTGCTCCGTTCGGGTGAATTACCCTGTATTCCTCAGTGTAAGGGGAAGGATTGTCAGGCCGAATTGCTGCTTCCACTGCATCGCGAATTCTCTCTCGATCAGCGGGATGGATGGCGGCAAATGCCGCTTCGTATGTAAGGGGAGCGTTGCTGCCGTGAAAGATGATACGAAATCGGTCGTCAGATTCGAGATGATTCGCAGAAGGATCGATATTCCATGCCCCAAGTTCTGCGGACTCCATCGCAACTTGCAGTTGTTCTTTACTGATTTTCAGGGATTTCTCGACTCGCTTGCGATCGGTGATATCTACGACAACACCCGGGAGACGAATGGCTTGTCCCGAATCATCTCGTTCTACCCGACCACGAGCGACAACCCACCGGATGCGTTGATCGCGCCCAACGATTCGGTACTCAGCTTCGTAGCTCTCTTTCGATTCCAACGCCTGAGCGATCGACTTTGAGACCCAACCTTTGTCATCGGGATGGATTGCCTTGAGGTAAGATTCGAGATCTCCTCGGGCTTGCTCATCAGAAGTGATTCCAAACATGCGGGCCAAATTCGGATCGGATCGGACAAAATTCTTAATGGGGTCGAACTCCCATGTTCCGATCTCTCCGGCGGTCAATGTCGATTCCAGGCGGGAACGTGCCTCCCGCAATTCATCCTCAGTTCGCTTGATCGCACTGATGTTCGTGTTTGTGCCAAACCAGCGAACGATGCTGCCATCTGAATCTCGAAACGGCACAACCCGCGTGAGGAAAGGTTGAAACTTTCCGTCCGCTCCACGGATGGGAAGTGTCATGTCGAACGAGTTGCCGGTTGCCAACGCCCTTCGCCATTGCTTAATAACTTTGGGCAAGACATCAGGATCTAGCACTTCTTGCCATCCCCAGCCTGCCATTTGCTCGAATGTCGTGCCGGTGTATTCGTACCAACGGTCGTTGTACCAATCGATGTGACCATCTGGTTTTGCCATCCACGCCAACTGAGAGATGGCATTCCCCAGTTGAACGAATCGTGTTTCGCTGTCGCGTAGTCGCTCCTCAGCTTCCATTCGCTCTGTAATATCTCTAGCGATCTTGGAGGCTCCGATGATTTGGCCTTGAGCATTCCTGATTGGTGATATCGTCAACGAAACGTCAACACTTTGGCCATCACTCCTGAGACGCACCGTGTCGAAATGTTCAACATGCTGCCCGGCCCGCAATTGTGCAATGATCTGATCTTCTTCCGCGATTCGTTCCGCCGGGATCAACATGGAAATATGGCGACCGATTGCCTGCTCTGCTGTATAGCCAAAAATACGCTCGGCGGCGGCGTTCCAACTCTGAATAATTCCATCAAGAGTCTTGCTGATAATGGCATCGTTTGATGAGGTGATAATGGCTGCCAAGAAACGGGAATGTTCTTCTCGTTGAGCATTCTCCTGCTCCAGCCTTCTTCGCTGCGTCACATCGCGAAACACCAGCACACAACCAATAACGTCTCCTTTTTTAGAGCAGATTGGAGTCGCACTTTCGTCGACGACCCGCTCTGTGCCATCCTTCCCGATCAGAATTGTATTGCTGTTGGGACCGGCAATGGAACCTTCTCGAAACGCCTGTGCCGCAGAGTTTTCTACGGGCTGACGCGTGTGTTCGTTCACGATGTGAAACACAACATTCAGCGGTTGACCGGTCGCTTCAACGTTCGTCCACCCTGTGAGCGACTCCGCAACGGTATTCAGATTGACGCAGCGACTATTCATGTCGGTCGTGATGACCGCATCCCCGATACTTGTCAGTGTCGTTCGCAGTCGCTCTCCCTGCTCTCGCAGTTGCTCTACAGCCTTCAACCGCTCGACGAAAATCGTCGTTTGATTCGCCCCAACTTCGAGTAACAGCCGGTCAGACTCGGTCGGAAACTCTTTTTTCCGAGAGCCAGTTATGAGAACGCCCAGATCCTCAGCGATGCCGAATTGGGTGACCGCCATGTGGAGTGTCCCATCTCCAAATGGATCGGAAATCGTGGAAATTGGAGCCTCTTCCTCAGGACTTAAAATCGGCAGTAGCGAAGCCTGAACCGTATCAACGATTGCAGGGTTAGAGCCATTCCTCGTTCTGACAACTTCAATCACTCCCTCACTTTTCAAACCACGCAACTGGATGTAAAGCAAGTCCAACGACAACGAATTAAACAGAACGTCGGCGAAGTTCCGGGCAATCCCCTCGGGGCCTAGTCCGGTCCAATTTGCAGGCAGCGTCGAGAGAGCAACCAAGTCCTGCATCGTCCGTTGTAAGCGGCGATTCTCCTCTCCGGGATGATTTTCTCTAACGTGCATTCCTGACCCAGCGATTTGTCTCAGATCCGAGTGAGTTTCCAGACGCTAGAAGCTGAGATTCTAGCACGCGCCGAGTGCGACCGCAGCAGTAAAGAGTCTCTAAATTTGGGATCTGTTGCCAGATATTCTCTTCTTTGTTCCCCTTGCCGGTGTCCACAACCGTCAGCAAGCTGATGTTTCCTTCTATCTCACAGCTTATATTATCCTACAAGCTGGAATCTCTCATCGTCATACACAGAAAGCCTCGATTTCCCTGCAGCAGAGGCTTGGCTGAAATGCTAGAGTGCTCTCATCAAGAACGACTTAATTTTCCCGATTCACCACCTTGCCGATCACGAGCCTTTTAAGCTGATGTTGAACGCGTGTGAGAAACTGATAAAAAGCGGAGCAATCATGACAATTCGCCGTACACTTCTTCTAATGGGTTTCTTCATCGCCATTCCCTTCAGTCAATCAGATGCAGCTGACAAATCGCGACCTCTAATCGTCGCTCACCGTGGCCTGTTGCACCACGCGCCAGAGAACACGCTGGCAAATTTCCGAGCGTGCCTCGAACTGCGACTCGGATTTGAGTTCGATGTGGAGCGAACCAAAGATGGTCACTTGGTCTGCATTCATGACAGTACAGTGGACAGGACCACGAACGGAACAGGAAAAGTCTCGGACTTAACGCTGACACAAATCCGTGAACTCGACGCCGGGAGTTGGTTTGACCCGATGTTTGCTGATGAGAAAGTACCAACTCTCGAGGAAGTCCTAAGACTGGTCGCTGAGTACTCGCATCATCGAGTCTTGATCGCCGTTGATCTCAAGACCGGAGGTATCGAACAGGAAGTCGTTCAACTCGCAGAGAAGCACAATGCCCTGGGGCGATTATTGTTCATTGGTCGGACAATCTCAGACTCAAACGTCAGAGAGCAACTCAAGCAAGCATCGAAACAAGCAGAGACAGCCGCCGTTGCCAACAATACGGGAGAGTTCACGACTGCCCTCGCTACCACAAATGCTGATTGGGTTTACTTTCGCTATCTGCCTCCCCCAGAGCAGATGAAAGCAGTGCGGAATGCCGGGAAACGATCCTTCATTGCCGGGGCAACGGTCGCCGGGCATCTCTCTGAGAACTGGCAGCACTGCGCCGAAGTGGGATTGGATGCGATCCTGACCGATTATCCGCTGGAATTGCGACATTCACTGAATTCAAGCACACGTTAGAACATATTGATGTTCGGCGTATCCAAGAACTGATCCTGAAACTTGAAATTGCTCTCTCAAACGTTGAGAGAAGCGGCTACTCCAGAGGTTTTCGGACTGGTTCTAGTAAAAATGCAGACGCCAATGTGAGAAAACGTGGCGTTCTGGCTTGGTGTGGTGGTCTTTTTGCGGATGCAGTGAAGGTTCCTTTGTCGGTTTTCAATTCTGCATTGCGATCCAGTGCCCATCCAGTGGCAGTCCGCTGGCTGACACCAAAATTCGCAAGTCCAGGGTTTCTGCAAGTCCAGTTTCAAATCATCAACAGCGACATGTGATCCGGGCTGATCGAACAGAAGCCCACCATGCGTGGAATCAAATGAGGCCATGGCGGATGATGGGGCGTTCGCACTGCTGTGAGAGGCAGATGAGTCCTCCGATGCCCCATCTGCAGCTTTGTCTTTCAAGACAAGTCGGCACGTCCAGATATCGCCCTTGCCAAAGGTTCCCTCGCGGGCGCTTGTGAAGAATGCCGTGCCGTCTTCCAAGATCACGAAATTATGGGACGTGAAGTTCGCTTGTAGTTTCTGTTTCTCAAATTTTCCGTCGGAGCCACGCCGCGCAATATAATGAGTTCCTGATCCTCCTTGAGCAAACAATAACGTCTTCCCATCAGCCAGAGGTTGGATTTCACCGACACTTCCAAAATCTGATCCCATCGGAGAGGGATTGCTCCAGGGGGCGTCCACAGAATTGCGATGGGCCACGAAGAGGTCGTAGGATTTCCACTGACCGCTCCAGGCCCGGAAGTAGAGCGTCAGACCGTCAGGAGAAAGATCTGCTCCTCCTTGTAGTTCCACTGGGTTGACTTCGTCCCCCAGATAAACAGGCTCCTGCCAGGGTGCATTGAGATTTGGTCGGCGGCAGGACCAGATTACCTCGTTTTTCCCATGACTCGGTCTGCTGAACAGCAACGACAACCCATCCCGGCTCAGTTGTGGATCTGTCGCCTGAATTTTATTGAGCTCGTCGACTGGACGTGGAGAGCTCCAAGGTGCGTCAAGGCTGCTTCGGCGGCACTCGTAGAGACGCGGTTCTGCACCGTCACCACGATCGGATTCGAACATCAGAATCAGCCCATCTGCTGTCAGGGTCGGATGGTTATCCCCAGCGACACTGTTGATTTGCGGCCCCAGGTTCACTGGTTCAGTCCACTCGTAATCAGGTGAAGTGAGCATCTCCACCAGACTGACTTTCCTCTCCTGTCCTCCTTCTATCGTCCTTTCAACACTCCGTACCCACTTCGCCCCGATGATCTTGCCATGGTACCCGTTACCGGAGGAGTCTTTGAGGACGTCGCCGATCCCTTCGTGGAACTTGTAAAGAACTAAGGTGTCGACATCGTTCATCATCTGTTGAGGTGGCTCGAAGCGTTTTGCGTACCGTGCAGACTTCGAGATTTTGAATTGACGAATCGCTCCGACAAAGTTGACTCCCAACCGAATATACTTACCGCTTTCTGAACTGATTTTATCTGGAAGCTTCACCGCTTTCATAGGCTCGCCGTTCACGAAAAGTTGAACCGTCCCATTCCGGAAGACACCCGCCAAATGGGTCCATTCTCCCTCCACTGCTGGCTGAGAGGCTTTAGAGTTCATGACACCAGCCTTCTCTCCGAAATTCACCATGAATCCCCAATGGCCACGTGCTCGAACGAGAGCTGCTGTGCTGAATTGGTTCACAACGAACACAAGGGGGGCATCTTGGTTTTGTACAGAGCCCGCTCGTACATAGGCCTCAAACGTGAATTCATCACGTTCACTCCAGGTGGTGTCCGGAATGTCTACGGAATTCTGGCCATCAAACTCAAGAGCGTATTGAACAGGTTCCCCTGAGGCTCGTTCTGGTGTGCTCCCACCTCCGCTCACTCCAACCCACTTCGCTCCAATGACCTTGCCGTCGTACCCGTTACCAGAGGCGTCTTTGATGACATCGCCGACCCCTTCGTCGAAGTGGTACAGAGCAAGAGTCCCTTGATCGGGAGCCAAGCGGGAATTGTTCGTTGGCGGGGTGAATTCACTCTGATATCGGGCGACATTCGAATACCTCAACTCGTCAATCACGCCGGGAAAGAAAACGGGGTTGTCACCTGCTTCATGTCCGATCAGCAGATCGGAACTGGGATTCCAGCCTATCTTGAATTGTCCGCGACTATAGCTATTCAGTTTCCCGTTGAGGTAAATACGAGTTTCTTTCCCGTCCCAGACACCGGCGAAATGGATCAGGTGACCATCCGACTGCCTTGCCTCCGTCTCTCCGATGTCCGTGGCGCTCGCATTCACTTGCCTGCCTAGCTGTTGCCACAGGTAGAGCTTGTTTTGTTTCTCCTTGATCGTATAGACATTAAAGTCTGTAGCAGTCAGGAAAGCGCATTTCTTGTCCGGTTCGTCGAAACGGAGCATCGCTTCGATTGTGAATGGTCCACCATTCACCGACGGAAAATTAGGGATCACTGCCTTCGACTTCACTCCGTCAAATTGCAGTCCATAATTGCTCACGCTGGCGACTTGAGTTTTTGTTCTTTCATTCGCCTGAGATTTTTTGGGAGGCAAAGATGATCGCCGTGGCTTCTCACCGTTCAGCAATCCATCCAGCTGACCGTTGAGGACAACGACTCTCACCGCAGTCTTGCCATCTTTGGCGACAGTGAACTCTTCGACGTGCGTTTTCAGGCCATCTTTCTGCAACTTCAGTTTGTGCTTCCCTGCGGAGAGTTTGTAGACATCCTCGCCATCATTGATATTGAGAACTTCCCCATCGACGCTCAACGTAATACTCGGATCATCGAGCGTAATCTGCACATCGTATTTGCCGACCCGGACTATCAAGAGAATCCCCAGTAAGAGGACCAACCCACCCAAACCACCAGCAATCAAGAGTTTCTTTGTCGGGCCATTCAAGCCAGACGCGGAAGTCGCCTTTTTCTTTCGGTTGGATGATGATTTTCCTGAAGTCCTGACTGGCTTGGGTAGCTTCTTTTTCTCGCGCAGCTGTTCTGTATAAGATTTCGGTTGAGCGACCGAGATCAGTGCCGGATTGGATTCTTCATGGGCGGACGGAATGGACGTCGGTTTTGGTCCAGTCTTCTTCGCCTGTTCTTTTTTCTGTCGCTTGCCCGGATTGCGGAGTACATCCTGCAGATCGGCAGCGACCTCACTCATCGATTGATAGCGTTTCTTCTGGTCGCCTGCGATCATCTTCAGGCAAATTGTTTCCAACCGTGGATCAATGTCTTTGCGAAGTTCTGATGGTTTTTTGGGGTTATTGAGAGCGATCTGCTGCAGCAGCGCCATCAAATTCCCTTTGAATGGCATCTCGCCCGTGATCAATTCGTACATGATAATGCCGAGGGCGTAGATATCGACCTGATGGTCGATTGCTGCCTGATCGCCTGCCACCTGCTCGGGAGCCATGTACGCCGGAGTTCCGAGTATCGCTCCACTTTGCGTGACTTGAACATCATCGCTGGAGCTGCGGCGGGCAAGGCCGAAGTCCATCACGACCGGCTCGCCGTACTGGTCAACCATGATATTTGCCGGCTTCAGATCGCGGTGAATGACCCCTATCTTGTGAGCCTCATCCAAGCCTAAAGCAAGCTTTCGAACCGTTGTGATGATTTGCTTTTCTGAATGCGATTTCTTCGACTTGGTGAAGTCCTTGAGTGGGCGCCCTTCGATGTATGCCATCGTGATGTAATGCTGCCCATCGATCTCACCGACATCGTACACTGGACAAATATTCGGACTTCGCAACGTCGCAGACGCTCGAGCTTCTCGGTAGAACCGCTCAAGGAGTTCTTTCTCAGCAACTCCATTACAGTCGCCAAACTTCGGAATTTTGAGAGCGACATCACGATCCAACTGTGTATCTTTGGCGAGATAAACCGCCCCCATGGCTCCTTGGCCCAGGACTTTTTGAATGGCGTAACGACCGAAGGTTTTGGGGATTTGGATGCTGGTCGCTGAGCCGGTATTGTTTTGATGTTTGTGAGCCACGGAAGTCTTGGAATCAGCGCTTCCGCGAACGACGGTGTGAGCAGTTGCATCCTCGGACGAGAGCTCTCCGACTTCACCCGAAGTGGCAATCGTCTCAGCGCCTCCCTCTGGAGTGCCCCCCTCTGCAACGTTCACTTCCACAACGTTCACATTTGCAAAGTGCCGCTCAAGTTCGGCAGCATGCTCCGGATGAGCGGCGATGAACTGCGCAGCGTTAAGTGCTTCGCCTGCCTCGATGCGGCTCTTGAACTCAGCAATCAACTGGTTCACGACCACACTTTGCTCGTCTCCGCCCATACCCATGCCCACAGCCTATTCAATTTCACACTCTTCCTGACTCTGTATACGCCAGCATGCAGAGTTCTCTCAATTCATTCAGTCCGAGAAACCTACCATTATCACAGGCGATATACGGTACAAATTGAGGCGGCCAAAATAGAGAAAAGTCTCTTCTGACGTCAATTCACATTAGAACCGTTGCAAAACCTCTGGAAATAGTCGCTTTCTCACCAGTTGAAAGAGCAAGCTCAAGTTTCGGGATTCGAACTACAGCCTCTTTCGAATTGGTTTGCAGGACCTGCCTCGTGGCGATCAGCATTTCCACTTGAGAAATGCGTTCTTCACGGGCACACGGTACAGCAAACGACTCTAATATGATGTAAAAATCCAATCAAACACAACCCGGAAGAAGAAAAAATCTGACCAGAGAGGATGGCAGGCAGAACAGACTCAATTTGCAAAGTCTGAGGTTCCTCGCTCTCCCTGGAATATCATCATTCAAACAGTGACCGCTCGTCTCGTTGCCCCCTTAAGCACGAAGTCCGATCACAAATCGAGTGTTCATGGGGCTTCGTGCAGGTATTGATGATGAGGCGAAGATGATGGTATGCTCCCCATTCAAGAGACCTCGCGATGTTCTTCACAAGAAGGCTGATGTTTTGCCAATCCATTTGACGACCCTCAATCGACGGCGATTCCTTCAAGCGGCTGGAGCGAGTATCCTGCTGTATGGGAACAACGCACCAGCTTCCGAGGCAGTCGACTCCGACCTGGTTTACCTGCTGAACGATACTCACATTGGTGAGAAGCACCCTGAGAATTCCGCGGTCCCGACTCATTTGCGACAGGTTGTTACCGAACTGGTGAATCGACCGACGAAGCCAGCATGCGTGCTGATCAATGGTGACCTTGCTCTCAAAGATGGCCAACCGGGAGACTATCGGCATTTTGCGAAACTGATCGCTCCGCTTCAGAAAGCCGGCGTCGAGACACATCTCACACTCGGCAACCATGATCATCGCAATGTCTTTTACGAGATACTTAAAGAGCAGCGGCCGGAGATGCCCCCTGTGAAGTCGCGACATATCGCTGTCGTCGAAACGCAGCACGCCAACTTCTTTTTGCTCGACTCGTTACAAAAGACGATGGTAACTCAGGGAACAATCGGGACTCAGCAATTGGAATGGCTCGCGTCAGCACTCGATGGATTGCAAGCGAAGCCAGCAATTATTGTGGCTCATCATAATCCGCGACTGGGTGGTGATCCGTTACACTTCCCCGGCGGACTGATTGACTCGCAGGAATTGTGGAATGTCATTGGGCCACGCAAATGGGTCAAGGCCTACATTCATGGCCACATCCATGATCGCAGCTATGCCGAACATCAAGGCATCCACATTCTGAATACTCCGGCCACGTCATATGTCGCCGATCCGAAGAAATCGACGACTGGTTGGACGACTGCAAAACTGACTCCCAACGGGGGCACGCTCACCACATACACCACCGATGCCCAACACCCATGGAATGGTGAATCGAAAACGCTGACTTGGCGGACGGCGTAACAGGAAATCATGAAAACATGAAACAGTTATTGAAATACACCTTGTTGGCAACAGTGATACTTTCGACCGTTTCCACAAGCCACTCCGCAGAGCCAACACGGCTGCGAATCCTCAGCTACAACATTCATCACGCTGAAGGCGTTGATCGCAAGTTGGATGTCGAGCGAATCGCACGTGTTATCCTCTCCGTCAAACCGGACGTGGTGGCGTTGCAGGAAGTCGACCAGAAAGTGAAGCGAACAGATAATATCGACCAGCCGGCTGAACTGGCTCGGCTGACAGAAATGAACATTGTCTTCGGTGCCAATATCGAACTGCAAGGGGGCCATTACGGCAACGCGGTGCTTTCACGATTTCCAATCACCCAACACAAGAATCATCTCCTGCCCAACATTGACGATAGCGAGCAACGCGGAGTTATCGAAGCAGAAATCAGACTGCCGAAGCCCAATCAGTCGCTGCTGCTATTCGCCACACATCTCGACTTTCGGGCTGATGAACGTGAACGCCTCGCTTCAGCGAAGTTCATCAATGAACTGATCGCAGACCATGCACAACATCCCGCATTGTTGGCAGGTGACCTCAACGCCACTCCAGACAGTGAAACGCTTAAACTGTTCGAGAGAAAATGGACTCGTACAAATGAAGTGCCCATGGCAACTGTGCCTGTCAATCAACCGAGGAGGCAGATCGACTTCATTCTGCACCGTCCTGCCAATCGTTGGAAAGTTGTTGAATTCAAAGTGCTGGACGAGGCCGTCGCTTCGGACCATCGCGCGATCTTCGCCGTTTTGGAACTTCAGCCTGACGGTGAATAAGTTTCACAGATTGCCAGGCAGCCTCCATCTGATTCTTTTCTACGCCTTGCCGGGCCATTCTTCCCACCAGTTCAAAAAGAGTCTGTACTGGACTTCCGCATACTTTTTCTGGCTGGCGGAGAGAGCATCTGTTTCGTTGAAGTGCTGTTCGTATTCAGTCTCCTCATTTAATACGAGTAGATACTTGTAGTACAGCACCAGGTCCGGACCTTCGTCGAATGTTGAGAGCACTCGCAGTGCCTCTTCCAGTTCCTGTGCATAAATTCGAGCCTGTGCATCACCGGCGGCTGCTTGCTCGCAGAGCTGAACATACCGGAGGACTTCACGGGGGAGGCAGTTTCCGATCCCGGTAATTGCTCCCACTGCTCCGCAGCGAACGAATCCGTGAAAAACTTGCGTGTCCACACCGGCCATCAATAGGACATTCTCATCCTGGTGCGTGATGTGCTCTGCTGCGTAGCTGAGCGAAGCTTCGCCGCCAAATTCCTTGAATCCGACCAGATTCGGAAATTCCGAACGCAAATCGAAAAACAGGTCAGCTTTGGTTTCGTATCCATAATACGGACTGTTGTAGATCACGGCTGGCAAATCAGGAGCAGCACTCAGGACTCGGGCGAAGTGGTGTCGCTGGGCAATTTGCGATGTCCCTCGCGAGAGCACTCGCGGAATGACCATCAGGCCGTGAGCCCCAACTTTTTGAGCATGTGCTGCGTGGGCAGCTGCGAGTGCCGGATTCTGTGCCCCGGTCCCCACAATCACAGGAACTCCCGCTTCAACTAATTTCTGGACTCCTTGTTGCCGTTGCTCATCTGTCAGCTGCGGCCAGTCTCCCATTGATCCACAATAGACAACCGCATTCATCCCGAGGTCAAACAATTCTTTTCCCTTTTTGACGAGGGATGCGAAGTTTGGGGTTCGGTCTGGATTGCAGGGAGTCATCAAAGCGGGAATACAGCCGCGAAAAATGCTTGAGTCCATAAGTGGATAGCTTTCGAATGATTCGAAGAGAAACAAGTTTCAAAACACTACTGCGACGTCCATACCGGATCTCCGAGAACATCGAGCTTCGTTTGAATTCCAAGTCCCGGTTCTAATGAAGCGGACATGCGACCGTTGACGCGCTGAGGAGCCCCGTCGGCAATTGAAGTGGTGACGTAGCTGTTGAAATCGGTTGACGTAAACTGATACTCAGGCGGAGTCCCTTGAGCCAGGTGAGCGATTGCCGCAGTGACAATATCCCCACCCCAACTGTCCTCCAGAGTCATCGCAATTCCGAGCGAAACACACAAGTCGCGTGCCTGCTTTGCTCGTGTCAGCCCGCCAAACTTGCTGATTTTAATGTTCACCACATCCATCGCTAAGTCGTTCGCGCCTTGAATGATGGCATCGATGGAATCAATCACTTCATCGAGAATGAATGGCAGTGTCGTGTTACGTCGAATGCTCAAGCAGTCTTTGTAACTCGCACAGGGTTGCTCGATATAAACGTCGACATCTTTGACTGCGTTCACAACTCGCATTGCTTCATGTTTCAGCCAGCCGGTATTGGCATCGGCAATCAACTTGTCTCCCGGTTCCAGAATGTCGCGGACTGCTCGAATCCGTTCGATGTCGTCGTTGGGATTCCCACCGACCTTCAGCTGAAAACGTCGATATCCTTCGCTGCGATAGCTTGCGACATTCTGAGCCATCTCATTAGCGGGTCTCTGTGAGATTGCTCGATACAAAGTGACATCTTCGGCAAAGCGACCACCAAGCAACTCGCACACCGGCATTCCCGCAGACTGCCCGAGAATGTCCCAGCAAGCGATATCGATTGCCGATTTCACATACGGGTGCCCCTTGAGGAGCCGATCCATTTTGTTGTTCAAAACGAGTAGTTGCCGCGGGTCGTCACCAATGAGCGCCGGTGCTAACTCGCTGATTCCGGTCCGCGCACCAGATGCGTAAGCTGGGAGATAGACAGGCCCCAGCGGGCAGACTTCGCCGTAGCCGGTGATACCGGCATCGGTTTCGATCTGAACGACTGTCGAATCGAAAACTTCGACGCTCTTCCCCTCGGACCAGCTGTAGTTCCCCTCGTGCAGTGGTAAATCCACCTGGTAAGTACTGATCCTTGTGATCTTCACAATTGCCCCTTTATCTCACCAGAATGTTCCCAGCGAACGGTCACATCATTTATCTTGAACAACCACCGCAGAGCTGTCGACTTAGAGACCGTAAACGGCTCCAAATTTTCCGCGAAGGTGTTTCAAGAGCGGTTCCGCAGTGAGCGGTTTGCCGGTCACGACTTCGACAAGTTGTGGAGCATCGTAACGTCGACCATGAATGTGAATGTTATTGTTCAACCATTCTTTGAGCGGCATGAATTCCCCTTTTGCAAACATGGCGTTCAAGTCGCCCAAGTCGTCTTGAGCTTTTTCGAAGAATTGAGAGGCATACATGTTCCCCAATGAATAGGTTGGGAAGTAACCGATCAATCCAGCACTCCAATGGACGTCCTGCAGACAGCCAATGGAATCATCTGAAGGTGTCATCCCGAAGAACTCGGTGAAGGTTTCATTCCAGACGGCCGGAACATCGGCTGCATTGAGGTCACCGCAAAGTAGTGCCTGTTCGAGTTGGAAACGCAACATGATATGCAGATTGTAAGTCACTTCGTCTGCTTCAACGCGAATCCAGCTGGGACGAACATCGTTGACCGCCGAATAGAAATCGTCGATGTGAACATCTCCGATCGCATCGGGAAACGCCTGCTGAGCTTTGCCATAGAAGTGGTCCCAGAATGCTCGGCTGCGACCGACGAGATTCTCCCACATTCTTGATTGAGATTCATGGATTCCGAGAGAGCAGGCTTCACCGGTCGCCAGCCCAAAATCGTTATCATTCAAACCTTGCTCATAGATTCCGTGCCCCGCTTCGTGTAATGTCCCGAAGAAAGCGCCGGGGAAATGATGCTCATCATAGCGCGTCGTCAGTCGGCAATCTCCGGGACCGAATCCTGAACAGAATGGGTGTGCAGCGACATCGAGTCGACCTGCTTGAAAGTCAAACCCGATAGCGGTGGCGGCTTCAATCGAAAACGCTTTTTGTGTCTCTACGGGATACTTACGTTCCAGAATCGAAATGTCTGGCTTCTTGTCCGACTCTTTGATTGCAGAGACGAGTTCCACAAGAGCTTCGCGAAGTGGAGCAAACACCGACTGAATTTGTGCCGCAGTTGCGCCCGGTTCATAGTCTTCGATCAGCGCGTCGTACTTGACGCCGGTTTCGCTACCAAGTGCGTCTGCTTCTTCTCGTTTTAGAGTGACAATCTTCTCGAGCCAGGGATGAAAGAGAGTGAAATCTTTTTTCTGGCGGGCTTCAACCCAGGCGTGCTGAGAGAGCGTTGTGGTCCGAGAGAGTTCTTCAACCAGTTTTTTGGGAAGCTTGACCGAGCGATCATATGCTCGTTTCGCATTGCGAACATTTGCGTAGGCCGCGGTTTGGTCTCCGCCGACACTGTTTGGATCTGCGAGTTGATCTAAAAGTTCACCGATGACGGGATCGGTCGCACGGTCATGAGACAGGCCAGCCAAGAGCGCCAGCTGATTCGCTCGATGTTCAGCTCCTTTGGGGGGAAGATTTGTCTGTTCATCCCACCCCAGAACGCTCGCACATGAGCGAAGAAGCCCGAGGCCCTTTAAGTGTTCGACAAGTTTCGTGTACGCTTTGGCTTGATCGCTCATCCCTGACAACTCCTGGGGTCGACTGGTCTAGATACTCATACAAAACTTGAAGACGTGGTCCTCATCTCAGAGAACCGAACGGATTCATGAGTTTTGTTGACGATGATAAGACTCATCCAGAAACTCCAGATCGGCCCCTCAACTGCTGAGACAACCGACTTAGACTTTCATTTCTGGACAGGTTAGGAAAATGGTTGGTAGTTTAGGGGACTCAAGAAAAACTTGCGACCAGTAAAAGGTTGTTGAATTTGCGAAAATTTCTGCTGATTCTGTGGGCGTCTCCGACTTCAGTCGTTGCCCTGCTAATTGGGCTGATCGGCCTCCCTTTTGGAACACATGTTCACCGTAAAGCAGGGACGTTGGAATTCCACGGTGGGCTCGTGGAGTGGCTGCTCTCTCGAACTCCGGTCGATGCCGCAGCCATGACTTTGGGACACGTCATCTGGGGTCGGTCTCAGGCAGCACTCGATTTTTGTCGTGAACACGAACTTGTTCATGTGCGCCAGTATGAACGGTGGGGGCCTTTGTTTTTGCCAATGTATTTAATTTTTTCGGTGACAATGTGGTTCCGAGGCAAACATCCCTATTATGACAACCCCTTCGAGCGAGAGGCGTTCGGAGAGAATAACCCGAACGATCACGCGTGTCATAAAGAACCTTGAGAACGTCCTGCAAGTTGATGGCCAGAGAAGAAAATTCCTTGAAATTCACGACAGCTGTCGACTGGCTGAGAACCGCGGAACGAATCGTGGTCTTCACCGGAGCCGGAATCAGTACGGCCAGCGGAATCGCGACATTTCGTGATGATGGAGGATTCTGGACCCGATTTCCTCCTGAAGACTTCGCAAATTGGAAAGGGTTGCTGCAAACTGCAGTTCTTCAACCTAAAAGAATGGCTGAGTTTCTGGTCGCTGTTCTGGAACCGATCGCAACTGCGAGTCCAAACGAAGCCCATCGAGCGATCGCTCAGCTGGAACAGTTCAAACCGGTCGATGTCATTACACAAAACATCGATCGATTGCATCAAGATGCCGGAAGTGGAAATGTTTCTGAAATTCATGGGAACCTTTTCGAGATCGTTTCCTTTCCTCGGCAAGAGGAAAGTCGTGAGCTGACAAAAATGGACCTGCTAGAAATTGTCCAGAACGTCAAAGCCACGCAATCCGAAGTATGGGCTGGTCCGAAGTTACTAAAAGCGATCTCCCCGTTGTTGGGTGCCTCGCTTCTGGGGACTCACCGGCCGAATCTGGTATTGTTTGGTGATCAACTTGCTGAGCCAGATTGGTCAAACGCTCAAGACTCGGTGCAGCGTTGCGACCTGTTCATTTCAGTGGGAACTTCACAATCCATTTACCCGGCTGCCGAATTGCCGAGCCGAGCCAAAGCAGCAGGTTCCAAGTGCATCGTGATCGATCCTGAAGTTGGCGGTGTTGGCGATCTTTGGTTTGCGGCTCCTGCAGAGCAAGTGCTACCGAAGTTGGTCTCGTCTGCTTTTCCAGAGCTTACAGAAGAGCAGTGTGACCATGAGTGAGATTCACAATTATCTGGCGCTTCACCCCGGACACACGCGCGTGAAGCTCGGTCTGTTTGAACTTGGCCCAGACGACCCATTTCCTCGTTGTGTGACTTCGCTGTTTGTTGAGAATCACGAAAAAATCCCATGGAGCGAGCTCGACGATCAGGTTCCAGCCCCTCTGGAATGTCGATCAATTTTGACAGGCTCGAATCAATTCCTGGCGACTCAGATCCTCGACAACTGGAAATCAAATTCTCCTCCCCCTCTCACATTGTCTGAAAACTCCGCTATTCCAATTCGTTCACTGGTAGATGTCCCCGAGAAAGTCGGGGCTGACCGGTTATTGAATGCCGTTGCGGTAAACGGTTTGCGAAAACCTGGTCATGCTGCGGTGATCGTCGATTCAGGAACGGCGATCACTGTCGACGTTGTGAATTCAGACGGAGCTTTTTTGGGAGGTGCAATACTGCCCGGCGTTCTCATGGGAGCCCGTGCAATGAGTGAATTCACAACGACGCTCCCCTTAATCGACGGGAAAGAATTTCTGGAGCGTCTCCCTGACGCACTCGGTCGCAACACCGAAGCTGCGATGGCAAGTGGGCTCTATTGGGGCCATTTAGGGGCAGTGAAAGAATTGGTGGCACGAATTTCGGAACAGCTTGACGTTCCGTCACAACTCTATATCACTGGTGGAGCTCTTCCGATTCTTGAACCGTATTTCCCTAACGCGATTTGTGAGAAGAACTTGTCGTTGATTGGAAGCGTCCTGACTGCCAGATCAATTTTGGATGGCGAATGAACAGTGCATTGAAACGAACAACTGTTGAACTTTTGACCCCGCGCGGACGCGGAGCGGTCGCGTCGATTCGAGTCTGCGGAGATGTCTCAAGCATTGACAAGTTTTTCTCCGCAGCGAATCAAAAATCGATGCAGCAGCAACCGATCGATGCAATTCGATACGGTCTATGGGGCGCCACCAACAGCGAGGATCTTGTTTGTGTGAGAACTGACGATTCGACAGTTGAGATACATTGCCACGGTGGAGCGGCAGCGATCGAGCGAATCATGAAGGATTTAATTTCGTCAGGGGTCGAGCAGTTGCAACGTGAGCGAACTTTCGAGAAAAGCTCAGCAGGTCAAGTTGACTCGAGCGAGATTTCTTTTACTGAAGAGTTTCAGCTTTGCTTACAACAGGTAACAACTCAAAAAGCAGCTCACGAGGTCTTACGGCAATCCAGCCTCTTTCCCAAATCACTGAAAGAGGCTCAAACGACCGATGATCCGCTGCTTCGCCGTTCTGCCGTCGAATCGATGCTACGTTGGGCAGAATTCGGACAACATTTAACTCAACCATGGAAAGTCGTCTTGTGTGGCCCACCAAATGTCGGAAAGTCGAGCTTGATTAACTCGCTGGTCGGCTTTTCCCGGTCCGTGGTCTTTGATCAACCGGGAACGACGCGAGACGTGGTCACGGTTCAAACAGCTCTGAAAGGCTGGCCGATCGAGTTTTCTGACACAGCTGGCCTGCGCCAAACCGATGAAGAGATCGAATCCGCAGGAATCGCGAAGGCGAGGGCGACAATCGAAGCTGCTGACTTACTGCTGATGATTGTCGATGCTCAAAATGGTGTTGTAGAGTTCGAAAAACAATTCGCCGCCAAAAATCAGAGATCGCTGATTGTCTTCAATAAGATCGACCTAGCAAGCAACGACTTCTCCGAAGCTGGGCAAATTTGCGTTTCTGCAACGACTGAACAGGGCATTCAGGAACTGGCAACGGAAATCGTTTCACAGCTCATCCCAGCCGTTCCACCTAAAACACAAGCTTACCCTGTCACACCGCGACAAGTCTCCCTGCTGGAGAATCTGTTAAAAGAAGCCCCCGAGTAGCACTCGCAGGATGCAACAAGCCAGTCCTCACGCTTCCCTATTGCTCCACGCTGCAATTGAGAACCACGCTGTCATTGGGAACCAATCTGCATGTGGGCCAGGTGCGGTGTGAATTCTACTCCCAAGTGTTTCTACTCAGTGTTTCTACTCAGTGTTTCTACTCAGTGTTTCTACTCAGTGTTTCTACTCAGTGTTTCTACTCAGTGTTTCTAACTCTTACCTGTGCCCAGCGTCTGTCCCTTGCATGTGGTGATTTCGCGACGCGGGCCGTTCCCTTTTTGCATCATCCCGGTGCCGGGGCCTCGTAACTCGCTTTACCAAGTGCACCAGGCTGTGTGTCCCGGGGTTTCCCTAATGCTGACGTAAGTAATTTAGAGCAAGACGTTTACAACATTAAACTGAAATCTCACGGATGTCGCTCTCCATGTTTTTCAAATCAATCGACTTTCAATCGACTTGTTGGAATTACAGTTGCATTTCCCAGCAAAGAGGTCAACGAGTGCTCGAATTGGGGGCACAAGCGGAAAAAACAAATCTCAGAAAGATCAGTTATGACGACTTTGTGTAGAGCTTCAGGGAGGGATTACTCATGCATTTAAGAAGTATTGCCGAGACCGCTGCTGTGCTGACCTGGTCTGCATCGAATCAAGCAGATGAATTGAGCAGCGATCAATCTCTGGCTGCGGCTGAATACTGGAAAGAGACCAACTTTCTTTTTCAGCGTTGGAGTCGCGCGATTCGCGAGATCCATATCGGCGAGAGCTCTCCGGAGCAATTGACGACTCTCCTCGAAGAAATTCTCACCGCAGAACTTTTGACTCGTTCGACGGCAGCCAGAATTTTTTCGTTCAAACGGCAACGGCAGATTGAAGACTTCACGCAAGTGGCTGAGAAGTCCATTGAGGAGCATGTGAAGATTCGAAACCGGGCATTTGATCTTCATGGAAGCATCTCGGCAGAGACTTCAAAGCTTTTGAAGAGCGAAAGACTCTTCCGCAAAGTTCAACGTTGGTCGGACTATCTCGTGAGTTATTATCTTGTTGCATCAGAAATGCCACTCAAGGCAGCATTTGATAGCGATCTCTGTCTGGACTTCTGTGATGATCGGTCAAACCCGGAATCTTCAGAAAATGCGATGGTCGCTCGCCAGCTGGAGTTGGTCGCACTGGTTCGTTCATTTCCGAACCGGGAAATCGGCCATCGTGTCGATGCAGAAGCTCATCGATCTCGCTGCGATCAAGCGATCTTCTTGAGCGGTCAACCTTCTACGGAGAATTCAGGCTTGCTATTCTCACGGACACGACGAAGAATACTTGCTGGCGAAGGATTCTTGTTGAATGCTCCGCTTGGAAGTCAGACAGACTAGCAACTCAAAACTGCCGCTTGAGAAAGTTTTTTGAAGCTTTCTTTGAAAGAGGCTGGCAGCGGTCTAGACGTCCTTCAAATCGACCGATAAAAAAGACCCAGAGTCTTGCATCTGTCTTTAGCGTCATTGATGACGGGATTCAATGTCGCGTTCACTCTTTTTTGGGAGTTGGGGCACCTGTGTCCGAGCAACCTGAAGTTCTTGTTCTTGGCGGAGATGATTCATCTTCCACTTTCGTTCTCGACGAATTGAAAGAACGATGCCGTCTCGTTGAGGTCTCCTCTCTGGCTGACTTCATCGAGAGAATCAACAGCGAACAGCCTCCGGACTACTACCTGCTGAAGTCTCCTGTGGAAGGTTTAATGCAAATCAATGATTCGCTGAGTCTGCTTTCTCAAATTCCAGATGCGATTCTGCAAATTGATCAGAACGAACGCGTCATGTGGGCGAACCGGTCAGCCGAGAAGCTTCTCAACTTGAAACTCGACGGTGACACGCCGAAACTGTTCGATCTTTGGGAAGGAGCACAAATTGTAGGGCCTGACTTCTCTCCAGTGAATTCTGTTCTGTCAAATGGCAAACAGGCCAAAACAACAGTCAAAATCGACGACAAGACGTACTTCGAGTTTCTCGCGAGTCCGCTGCCCGGTAGTTCGCCGGATGGCTCTAAACTCCTCTTGGCGATCCTGCGAGACACCTCCGATGAAGTCCTTCAGCAGCAGAAGCTCGACGCCGTTCACCAAGCGGGAACGGATCTGGGGGATCTGGAGCGGGAAGAGCTTCTCGAGCTAACGGAATATGAACGAATCGAACTGCTGAAATCGAAGCTCATTCACTACACACAAGAGCTGTTAGAGTTTGATACGGTCGAAGTTCGCGTCATCGATCAAAATACACAAGAGTTGACTCCACTGATCAACTTTGGAATGGACCCTACCGCCGCCGCCCGCGAACTCAGAGCACAACCACACGGAAACGGGGTCACCGGTTTTGTCGCAGCGACAGGAAGAAGCTACCTCTGCGAAGACACCAGCAACGATCCACTTTACATTGAGGGAGTCGTTGGAGCGAAAAGTTCTCTGACGGTCCCACTCGTCAGGCGAGATCTTGTGTTGGGGACATTTAATGTCGAAAGTCCGAATGTCGGCGCATTTTCTACGAATGATCTGAAATTCGTTGAGTTGTTTTGCCGTGAGGTGGCGACCGCACTGAATTACCTCGACCTGTTATCTGTTGAACAGATGCATTCAGTGGAGAAAAACACTCAGAAAGTGCTCTGTGAAGTCGCTGCACCTGTGGACGACATTCTGAACGACACATCCTGGATCTACGAACGCTTTCGTGGTGAGGACTCAGAACTCTGTCATCGAATTAAACATATCCTAAAACGTACTCAAGACATTCGAGACCTGATCCGGCAAACAGGTAAGCCGACCGGCCCCAATTTTGCGGGAGCGTTCTTGAAATCGCGAAGTCATCCGTTGCTCGCGGACAAACGAGTTTTGGTCGTCGATACTGACCCCGAAATTCGTAAGAGTGCTCATATCATCCTTGAGCAGAACGAGATGACTGTCGATGCAGTCCGGTCTGCCGATGAAGCACTTCGCATGGTTCGAACTTTCACATATCATGCTGTCATCGCTGACAAAAGGCCGCCGGACATGAAAGGCTCGGACCTGTTCCGGTCCATTCGGGAAATCCACGAGCATCTCCCAATCATGCTGATGACCGGCTTTGACTACGACGGCGAACACACGCTCATTAAGTGTCGTGAAATGGGTATGAAAGAAACGATCTACAAGCCTTTTATCATCGACAAGTTTCTCAAAGCAATTGAGAATGCGGTCAAAACCCATCTCCCAGAAAGCGTGTGAGCTCTGGCATTCCTGATCATCGCCAGCAATACTACTGAGATCACAGAGGACGCCTGCTTTATACCATGTGCTTGTTGTCGTTCACTGAAATGGCAATGATTCATCAGGCCTGTGATCGCATTTTCGGATGACTGTTCCGGTTCAAACTCGCTTCGAACTGCTTGTGAAGTCATGAAAGTGAACGACACGAGTACAACAAACATCGAAAATTCATTACAGAGTGGTAAAAATTAATTCTCGTATCTGATTCGATCATGCACTTTCTCGCTTGCGACGTTACTTCTCAACTCATCGAACTTCCGATCTCTCAATCCGGATCGGCTGACATTGTTCTTGGAAAGCCTCAGGCTCAAGAAGCTTTTGACGCAAACAATTCTAGCATCAAAGAAGCTTTTGCCTCATCGAACAAACAGTTGACCCTGATGCCCCTCGGGGACTGGGGAAACACCATCTGGAGAAATCTCCCCTCGCAGTTGGCAATACTGACCGACAATCCGCTTGAGAGTTCTCTGATTGCAGCCCCTGCGAACAGATTCCAAAATGAAACAAGCATGAATCTTTGGCAATGGCTGGTTGAACACTCGGACGAATTCAGTGTTTCAGCGAACGAGATCAGTGCTTCATCAATCAAAGACCAGTTCCCGGATCTCGCGCCAACTGATTCATCAATGCCAGATTGGCTGCGATCAGCTTGCAATAATTTGAACCTTAAGAATGCAAATTCCGGCCCGGACGCGATTGCCATCAAGGCGGGCCTGTTTCAGATTCATGGGGATCTGGAAACGAGTCACGAGTACGCCCAGGACTGTCAGGGAAAAGGTCGATACGCTGCGGGTGATTACTGGCATGGGATCATGCACCGACGAGAACCAGACTACGGCAATTCCAAGTATTGGTTCCGACGAGTTGGCGAACACCCCATTTTCGACGACCTTTCAACTCAGGCATCCACAATCCTGAAGGCTTGTGCTTCGCCTCTCGCTCACCAATGGTCCGACCGACTTACAGCAAATGGGACAGGTCATGGCTGGGACCCGATGGCGTTTGTCGATCTCTGTGAAACATGTGCAACCTCGCAAGACAAACAACTCATCGAAGCGGTCAAACAAATCCAGTGGGCGGAAATGATGTTGCTTCTCGCCCAAACATACTGCGACGCTCAGTAACAGGCATTTGTATTAGCCATTCCACTGACTTGCGAAAGTGAACTTCTCAATTCCTGGGCAGCTTGCAACTGTCTTCATTCGCAGAATTCTTCCCGCAAGAGTACACCACTAGTTGATGCCAGTTTTCAGCGGTGAAACATCAAAAGCGATCTAGTGAGTCACCCGATGAGCGACGGCACCGCAACTTCACAGTTCACGATGAGTTACTACAAATCTTAGATTCTCTGTACTAAGATGCTATCTCTCTCAACGATTTGACTGGAACCACTCTTTAACGGAACGGTTTGCTGTGAAGAATTGTTTTCTGCTTTTCGCCGCTTTAGTCTCTTTCCATGCCCATTCAATGACGGCAATGGCTGCCAATCAGCCAAACATCGTCTTTATATTCACTGATGATCATGCTCCGCATGCGATTGGGGCATACGAAGGCTGGTTGAAGGAGATCAACCCGACACCGAATATCGACAAGCTCGCGTCGCAGGGAATGTTGTTTCAGAACAGTTTCTGCACCAATTCAATTTGTGGACCGAGCCGAGCCGTCATCCAAACAGGCAAGCATAGCCACATCAATGGATTCATGACGAACAAAGACAAGTTCGACGGTGATCAGCAAACGTTTCCAAAGATCTTGCAGAAGGCAAATTATCAGACAGCCATGATCGGAAAATGGCACTTGGGAACTGATCCGCAAGGATTTGACTTCTGGAAAGTTCTGCCCGGACAGGGAGCGTACTACAACCCTGTTTTTAAATCGCCCCAAGGACGAGAGGTCATCGAAGGATACTGCACAGATATCGTCACTGAGATGGCATTGGAGTGGTTGAAGAAAGGACGTGACCAAAGTAAACCATTCATGCTGATGTGTCAGCATAAGGCTCCTCACAGAACCTGGATGCCGCCGATTCGATACCTGACGCTGTACGATGATGTCGAGATCCCTGAGCCAGCGACACTCTTCGACAACTGGGAAGATAATGCGAGCCCAGCCCGATACCAGGAAATGGAAATCGACGGGCACCTGAATCTCGTCTTCGATTGCTTCGGCCCGCCGCTCCATGGATGGGATCCGGAAAGTGGGAAGTCCGTCGACCGCTCGGGAGCGCGGAACTTGGAGAAGTTCACTCCCGAACAATTGAAGGCCTGGAATGCTGCCTTCGAGCCGAAAAACAATGAGCTTAAGAAGCTGAATCTCAAGGGCAAAGATCTCGTGAGATGGAAATACCATCGCTACATTCGAAACTACCTGCGTTGTGTTCGTGGCGTCGACGACAGCGTCGGCCAACTGATGGCGTATCTCGACGAAGCAGGCTTAGCGGACAATACGATTGTCATCTACTCATCCGATCAGGGGTTTTATCTTGGAGACCACGGTTGGTACGACAAACGCTGGATGTACGAAGAGTCAATGAAAATGCCGTTTATCTGCAAATGGCCCGGAGTCACTCAGCCTGGAAGTATCAATAAAGACTTAATCCAGAACATTGACTACGCAGAAACATTTCTAGAGATCGCCGGCGCCGAAATTCCGGATGATATGCAAGGCCGTTCAATCGTCCCTCTACTCAAAGGCGAAACCCCAAAGGATTGGCGAGACTCGATCTACTACCACTACTACGAATACCCCAGCGTTCACATGGTCGCCAAACACAATGGAGTGCGAACGGACCGATACAAATTGATTCAATTTTATCAGTTTGGAGAGTGGGAATTTTATGATCTCGAAAAAGACCCCGACGAGCTTCAAAACGAGTACAACAACCCTCAGTACGCTAAAGAAATCGCCCAGCTAAAAGAAGAACTTGCAAGGCTCGAAAAACAAACCAACGATCAAACCGACCGAAGCGAGATGCCCGACGATTGGAAACAGAAGTTTCGTCCTGCTTCAAACCGCTAGAGCAGTTTGCTCTACCGTTTGCCCGTGAAGAACGCATTTCTCTAGTAAAAATGCTGTTCGCCACGAGGCAGATCCTGCAAACCAATTCGAAAGATGCTCTAGACCGACTTCCAACCGGGCCTCAGCTTTACACTTACTTTAAGACTGGAGTTAGATTGGGTGGCGAAGGCAAAATGCGCAAAGGGTGGGGCAGGATCTCTGCACTACAATTCAATGTCAGTTCGCCGGGCACTTTCATCTTCCGGCGCAATAATTTGTGCGTGTATGTTCGCAAGTCCCTGCTGCTAAAAACATTATCGATAAGTCTTGGGAAATGGTCTCCGTGTTGGCCTCGCGGAGAGACGCTATATCATTGACGAAATCCGTTCCT
The DNA here is from genome assembly GCF_007744255.1 of Thalassoglobus polymorphus. Lineage (GTDB taxonomy): Bacteria > Planctomycetota > Planctomycetia > Planctomycetales > Planctomycetaceae > Thalassoglobus > Thalassoglobus polymorphus. The sequence continues at coordinate 3,255,149 of NZ_CP036267.1, forward strand.
CACGGGCAAGCTGCTCAAGGAAAAACTTGAGTGAGTCAGTAGAGCTTGTGATCGCAAATGCGCACTTCCTGCCGATGCACTCCTCGCAAAGTGGCAGCTTTCGTCTTTTCAGGGCTGAAACTTCAAATCAATCTGCCCAAAATCAAAAACATTTTCTACTTTCGAGGTCCCTCCTGAACAAGGACGGTCTGATGGCGGCCTGCGATCAGATCGAAGTTCAACACATTCGTACGGATTCATTTGAATCAATATGAGACTCATCGAAGCTCACTTCAGAGTTCACGATGCACCGAAGGGAATGCCCCCATGAATACCGGAACTCTGTCCACGATGGACTCCTCCTCCGCTCTCGAAAATCGACCTCGTCCCCAATCACAGCGGGTCTGGATCACTTATCGATTTAGCTTGATCATTTGCGGTTTGCTCTGGTTATTCCTTTCGTCGACCCTTTGTGGTTGCGGATCGATGAACGGCTACGTGATGAACCGTTCTGGTCGCAAGTATTACGACAAAGGCAATTATGAATACGCTCGATATGAATTTGAGCGCGCCTTAATGGATGACCCACATAACGCGAACTACGCCTTCAATGTTGCGCGAACAATGGAACATGAAGGTGAATACGAAAATGCCGAGTTGATGTATCAACACGCATTGACTCTCGACCCCGATCACCTCCCTTCTTATCACGCACTCGCTTCAATGTTACGTGAGCAAGGACGGACCGCTGAATCGAGAGAATTGCTGACTGCCTGGGCGGAAACACAACCGTACAGCGCAGGAGCACAAATGGCTGCGGGCGACATGTATCGTCAAGAAGGTAACATGTCTGCCGCTCAAAATTACTACCAGCAGGCCTCAAGGAATGTTCCTCAAGGCCGTTCACGACTACAAAGCCGGATGATATCGCAACGGCAACAGGGTCCCTATGGTCCGCAATATGCGACTGGTCAGGGATATCCACAAATGGCGTCGCCACGCTATCCGTACCATACGCCCCCTTCGCTGCAAATGGCTGAGACGATGCCGATGAACGACTTTACGATGATGGGCGGTCCAGTCGTTTCGCATCAATCAATGGTCTCGACTCCGATGCAATATCAACAGCCGATGATGCACGAACAACCGATGATGGAACAGCAGATCATCAACCCTCCATCGCAATCTCCGGGGCTGCTCGTGCCGACTCCACAACAGTACAATCCGGCACCGACGTTGAACTCTGGCGAACCACAACTGTTACCAGAAACCCAAGGTTCAAACGGTCCGCAAGCGTATCAGCCTCAGCAAGTTGTCTCACAGCATTCTCATCAGTACCCGGGAATGACTAGTGAGTATCCCGTCCAGTCAATGCCTGCCACGGGGCAATACACGCAACAAGTGATGATGCCGCCCCAAACGGCACCGACAAACACCGCTCAGCAACCTCCGATATTCCAAGCTCCTCAAAATATGTCGGCTGCTCCATTTCAGAATATCTCGACGCAGACTTCAAGCAATGTGATGCCGGCGGTTCAGGCCTTTTAGAACATCTTATGAATTGGTTGCAGGATCTGCCTCGTGGCAAACTGCTCTAGTTCACTCAAAGAGCACATCCTTGTTACGCTGTCAGTGAAATTTTCTCTGGCAGCGTTTTTTGTTTCTACAGTGGTTCATCAATCTTCATCGTAGCCTGTTGGTCCATTGAAGATGAAAATGAAGAAGCTGAAGATTCGGTCTTCACTGTCATCTCTGAGCCATCTCTGGACCCGCACCGCCTGTATGCTAACCTAAGGCTTCCATATTTCTCAGATTCAACGGAAGTCATCATGCAACGCCGAGATTTTCTGGCTGCCACAGGTGCAGCATCAACCGCTTTTGCCTTCGGAAACGCAGCAAGCTCAGCTCAGGAGAGCAAAAAGTCGAAACCGTTTCAGCTCAAATACGCTCCACACGTCAACACATTCAAGCAGTCAGCGGGTAACGACATCGTTGACCAGATGAAATTTGCAGCCGACCACGGATTCACTGCCTGGGAGGACAACGGCATGCTGAAGCGGTCAGCCGAAGAGCAAAACCGTATTGCGAAAGCGATGTCGCAGCTGAATATGCAGATGGGCGTCTTCGTTGCTTATGCCAGTTTTGACGAACCAGTTTTTGCAGTTAAGAATGAAGACAAATGGAGCGAAGTTCTCGAAGCGATCAAAGCTTCAGTCGAAGTTGCCAAGCGGACCAATGTCAAATGGATGACAGTTGTGCCGGGATCGGTCGATCAACAAGGAAACTCCGAAAACTGGAACCGCTACGGCGGCCCGCGACTCGCTGAAGGTTACCAAACAGCAAACGTCATCGAACTGCTCAAACGCTGTTCAGCGATCCTCGAACCGCACGATCTTGTCATGGTTCTGGAACCGTTGAACTGGTACGCGAACCATGGAGGAACATTCCTGAGTCGTTCTGATCAAGCGTATGCACTGTGCAAAGCGGTCGACAGCCCTTCCTGCAAAATCCTGTTCGATATCTACCACCAACAGATCACAGAAGGGAATTTAATCCCAAATATCGATGCCTGCTGGGACGAAATCGCTTACTTCCAATCAGGCGACAACCCCGGCCGCAAAGAACCAGGAACCGGGGAAATTAATTACCGAAACGTCTTCAAACATATTCACTCCAAAGGTTTCGAAGGCATCATCGGCATGGAACACGGAAATTCCATCAAAGGAAAAGAAGGCGAACAAGCAGTCATCCAAGCCTACCGAGACGCCGACGCCTTCTAAACACTTCGTGTTTTTGTGTCCGCGAAGAAAGATCTTCACTCGATGAAGCGACTCTTCCCACGAGACTGAACGCACCGTTTCAAAAACGGCTGGAGAACACTTCGTGTTTTTGTGTCCGTGAAGAAAGATCTTCACTCGATGAAGCGATTCTTCCCACGAGACTGAACGTCTACCTTTTCAAATGTGCACATCGTTTTCGAAACAGTTGTGCAATCAACGTTCCACCTTCCAGCTGTCGGGCCTTTAAGCCCGATGGCTCCGGATGGAAAAGGATAAAGCTTAAAGCCCCTTCAGCGGTCCGCTTAATTGAATTTCGGAGTGATTCACCTCCAATTTGAATGGAAAAAATCAGGCGGGCATGACGGTTTCGATCTCAATTTTCGGATTGGTGTTCACGTTCTGCCTCGTGGCGAACAGCAATTTCGCTGGTGAAACGCGTTCTTCACGGGCACACGGTAGAACAAGCTTCTCTATTTGTTGAGATGTTCTTCAAACCAGGCAACCATGGCCTGGGTGGCGGCAGCCAGATCTTCTCCACGAAAACCATGCCCCGCGTTTCCGAATTCGATGAGCTTGTTGGTCACGCCAGCTTTCCCAAAAGCAGCTTGGATATTGCGGCTGTGAAATATTGGAACAAGTTCATCTTTTACTCCGGCAAGAAGCAATGTTGGGGAGTCATCAGAGGAGACGTGTAGTAATGGTGAGTTCTCCGCAGCTGTTTCTTGATTAATTTCAAGTGCAGGGAATTGTGCGTAGACAGGTAAGCGATCAGGAGCATCTTCAGCCATCACTTGTAAATCTGTCGGCGCAACGAATGCAACCACTGCTTGAACACGGTCGCTGACTTTCAGTACGGGATCTTTCGCATTCGGATCACCTTCATCTGAAGCGGTGCCGAGCATGAGCGACAAGTGACCACCGGCACTCATACCGAAGACTCCAATCCGATCGGGGTCGATCTGGAATTTTTCTGCATTCAAACGAATAAAACGCACACTTCGCCGAACATCAGCGACAGCTTCAGCGATCGAAAACCTGGGACTGCTCCCGTGACGAACTGCGAAGACGGTGAACCCTTTGTCCGTTAAGGCGCGAAACCTCACTTGCAGCCCCTCGGGTGGTGACCATTTCGAATACCACCCGCCACTGACCATAAACAACACAGCTGCCCCGTTGGCTTCTTTCTCAGGTGTGAAGACATCAAAGGTCATCGCCAACCCGAATTTATGACCATACACTACATCGGGAGTGATGTTGACCTCTTCCGCGTCTGCTTCGAAGACTGGAAGACACGACAAGCTGCAGGTGAGCATCATCATGAAATATCGCATAGATTCTTTCGCTTCAGTTTGTGTGATTTTTTTTGATGGGAATTCTCAAAAGGATTCTTGTTTATGCAGGAGAGTGTTATTCAGTCTTGGCGGCTTTCATTGCAGATTGATAATAGACCTTCGCCTGATCGTAGGCCTCTCTGGCTGCTTTTCGTTCGGATTCACGAATCTGGCCTTTCTTCGAATTCCAACAGACTTCGACTGCATTCGCGCACCACTGAGCACTCTTCTTGCTGGCCCGGATCGGCTGATTTTCAACTTCGACGAAAACTGGATTTGTGTGGCACGAAGGTAAAATGCGCAGAGCAACCCAACTGGACTGTTCGATTTTGGTCTTAAATTTGAGTGATTCGATATGCCCGTCAGCTTCGAGCATCACCTTCTCGACTGGCTGCCCATTGACAATCAACTCGACTGGAACTTGACGAGTCTCTCCCTCGCGGCAACGTTCGATGTGCCAGTACGGTTTTTGGTCGAGCCGACTGTTGCGGATGGATCGAGTGGTTTCATTTTGCTCTGCTTCAAGCATGGCAGCCGCGTTGAAGGTCACGGTCACTTCGCCCGGTTCTTCCAGATTCAGCTGGCTGATTTTGCCATCGCTACCCGGTTCGCCCAGAGCAACGTTGTTGACTTTCATGTCCATCAAATGACTGAGCCCGTCTCCGCAGTAGCTCCGACCATCTTTGACTCCAGCAATCCACGAATCGAAAGTGAGTGGTTCATCTTTGGGGAGACTGACGTAAACTCGCCCCAGTCCGACACGATCTCCATAAATGCATGGGAAATCAGTTTCACCGCTGATGCGACTGCGGAGCCCACAATTGAGAGTATGATACCAGATATTGAGTTCCCATATTGCAGGAGTATCAACAGCCGAGATGAAGTGACACACATCGTGAACAGAGGTGACGATGAATTCATTGGCACCAATTCCATCGAACGGTGGCATCGCATAATCAGGAAGCGTATCAGCTGCGCGTCCTTGTTGCCCACCTCTCCGGTTCCGGTAATACATAGTCGTGAGTCGCTGGCCGTTCCCGCCGTAGTCCGGGAGTCCCAGCCCCCATCCCGAGTGACTGTAGCCAACCACGCCGCCCTGCTCTTTTCCCCATTTCAAAACAGGCAGCGTCCAACTGGGCCAGTCTTCAATCACTTTCGATCCGGGGTAGTCATCCTCTGTCAGCCGCAACAAGCATAAGTGCCCCGCATGCGACGATGGAAACCCACTGACTTCCACGTCGTATCTCATCAGGTAATCTTTCGTGGAAAGCTCTGATGTTTCGCCTTTGAAGAACTCCTTTTGTGTATACCAACATGGGCCCCAGCTGAGCACGCAGCCGACGTTTAAATCTTCGCCGAGAATGTGACGCATCATATCCTCTGGGCCGACACCTTCTGTTGGAGAATCGTAATGCGCACAACCAGCTGCATGAATATGATGGTCTCCGGAATACCAGCCCAGCGTTGCCGGGTGAATCCAGCGAGTCAGTTGAAGTGCGACACGTTGCTGTTCGACTTCCTCAACTTTGAATGTTGTTCTCTCGACTTCATACTCCGGACCGCGAGAGAGGGAAACGGTGTATTCCCCTGGTGGAAGTTCAACTGATTCTCCATCTTTGCGGTAAACCTGTTCGTGGAAGAAGAAGTCCGGTGCCAAACGTTTCGCTGGATTGGGGTAGATTCGCCCCTGTTCATCTCGAATGACAAGGGCCGCCGTCGTTGGTGAGCCGTCATGATCTTTAATACCCAAAATCACCTTTGTTGCAGGCAGGCAGTTGAACAAGACTGGAACGGAATTTCGGAATCCGAGGTCTTGCGTTCCCTGACCGACATTGAAGCCGATTTGTGCTTCCCGTTTTCCGGCATCACGAGAGTACAGCTGAACAATTCGGTACTCCAGTTTTAGGCCAGAGAGTCGAGGGGTGAGAGGTTGCTTCTGATACATCGTTGCATCCATGAACCGTTGTTTCACTTCAGAGAGGTCAACAAGATCCTGATCAGTTTTTGGTTTCTGACGAGCCCCTTTTCCTCGCTGGTAGACAGGGAGTGCGTTCGGGCTTTCGATTTGTAGAGGTGGGTTAATTCCCGCTTCATTAAAAACTTTGACGAGGTAAGACCGCCAGCCATTCTGAATGAGTTCCTTTCGGGCGGGACCAACTGAAACTTTCACTCGACTTTCTGCATTGATGTGAACTCCCGCGACACAATGCGGATCGAGAACTTTTTGAGCTGTTCGCACAATCGCCTGATCATCGTCAGAGTCGTAGGCTTTCTGTAGTTCCTGTTGCTCTTCAGCAGAGAGGGGGGCTCCCACAAACTTGAGGGCCTCGACAAGTCGCTTTGTGCTTTCAACGAGTGGTTGACGTTCGACTTCAACAACAGACGGGAAATCTTGTGCACAACATGTTGCACACAGCGCTGTTGAAAACACCAGGTAAAAATGGGGTCTTACACGCATGAGAGCACCTTGTCGATCAGTTGTGATTTTGGATGAAATGGGAAGTGCTGTCTTCTCTATTGATTCTCTTTCTTTCGAGACTCTTTCTGCTGAGTGCTTTTCAAATGTTGATACATGTTAAACCGCTCTGGGTATCTGACTTCATTACGAGTCGCCCATGTTTCCCAGAGCTGAACCAAATCTGACTTCTGCTTTTTATTCGAAGTCGCCAGGTTGTTCATCTCGGTGCGATCTTTTGAGATGTTGTACAACTCCCAAGGTTTTTTGTACTCCCGAACTAATTTCCAGTCGCCAGAGCGGACGCCTGCGTTCCCTTCGTGCTCCCAGAAAATTGGCTCAGTATGCACCGGTTTTGTGCTTCCATTCAACAATGGAGTGATTGAAACTCCTTCACAGGGAGGAAGAGATGGAGGGTATTCGGCGCCGGAAAGGTCGATGCAGGTCGCCATAAAATCGGGAAGATAGGCGACATTTCGAACGAAGGAACCTCGCTTCGATTGAGGGATCCCTTTTGGCCAGTGCGCGATCATGGGGGTGCAGGCTCCCCCTTCGTGTATGAAGTGTTTATAGAGCCGAAACGGAGTGTTGCAGGCATTCGCCCAAGCAAGACCGAGTCGAACACCATTTGTCGTTTGCAGTGGAGGATTCTTGACCATCTCCGTGGAACCCTTCCCGAGTCTGCCACCTTCCTGGCAAGCTCCATTGTCTGAGAGAAAGAAGATGATCGTATTGTCGAGCTTGCCTAGACTGTCGAGATGGTTCGTCAACTTACCGATATTCTGATCAATTGAATCAACACAGCCAGCGTAGGCTGCCATGATGGAATCAAGATCGTCCTGTTGTTCTGGCTTGAGCGAATCCCATTTCGGGCCAACATGAGGAGCGGGGATAATGTCCTCATCAAACAACCCCATGGCCTTTTGTTTTGCCAGTCGAGACTTCATCAACGGTTCCCAACCGCCCGTGTATTTGCCTTTGTATTTTTGAAAATCTTCCCACTTGGCATTCAAAGGCCAGTGCGGAGCGTTGTAAGCAAGATAAAGAAAAAACGGTTTGTCGTCCGTCTTTGTCGTTTCAGAAATGAATTCGCAAGCGTAGTCGGTGAAGGTGTCGGTCGCGTAGAAATCTTTGTCGGTTATGACCGGATCATTCCCAAACATGATGCCCCGTCCGCCGCCCGGTTCGAAGTAATTGATCGCTCCGCTCAGGCAGCCGTAAAATTTATCGAAGCCCCGTTGCATCGGCCAACACTCCTGGCGATGCAGTCCCAGATGCCACTTGCCAGTCATCAAAGTGTGATAGTCTGAGTCTTTGAGAACCTGCGCAATTGTCGTGCAATTGTCGTTTAGAAAACCTTGATAGGGCCCTTCGAATCCAAGAGGACGTTCGGGAGGTTCCGTCATGTGCCCAATGCCAACTTGATGCGGATGACGACCAGTCATTAAAGCTGCTCGAGTCGGACAGCAGCGACCGTAGTTATAGAATTGCGTAAAACGGAGTCCCTGCTCGGCAAGCCGATCAATGTTAGGTGTTTCGATTTCGCTGCCGTAACAGCCAATGTCGGAAAAGCCCATGTCATCAACCAGAATGATGATAATGTTGGGGCGCGGAGCTTCACCCAAAGCGAACGTACACGAAAAGAGTGTGAGCACGCAGATAAAGACGTTGGACACAAATTTCATTATGAACTCTTCTCTATAGATTGTGATTTCCGAAGCCTGCAAATTATCGCTTGGCTGACTTCGCCTTCGGATGCCGGGCCAGAATCGCTTTGAGATCTTCGAGTACTTCTAGATTCTGGTCAGCGATGTTGACTGTTTCCAGCGGATCATTTTTGTAGTCATACAATTCATAGATTGGTTGTGCGTTCTCATTCATTTGAGGACGCCACTCGACGAGCCGATAACGAGAAGTGCGGATCGCACGCCCCAGACGACCTCCTTTGGGGAAGCAATGATATGCGTGATCATCGACTGTGGCTGTCGGGTCGATCAGGACAGGCACAAGACTTTTTCCGTCAATCGGTTGTGGCCCCTGAGGTGCGGGCAAGCCAGCGAGTTCGGTCAGCGTCGGAAAGATGTCGACCGTTTCAACGAGTTCATTCGAACTGCTGTTCGGTTTTGTCACTCCCGGAGCCCGGATCAAGATTGGGATTTTGTTGGCTTGCTCATAGTTCGTATGTTTGGTCCAGCTTCCGTGATCCCCCAGATGATAGCCATGGTCCCCCCAAAGAACGACGATTGTATTCTGATCGAGCCCCAGACGATGTAGCTCATCGAGAACTCGCCCGACTTGCGAGTCCATGTACGACATGGATGCGTAATACCCGTGAATAAGCGTGCGAACCATTTCCTCTGAAAGAGGAGGTTTGTCCGGGATCGGTTTGTACTGATTCAGTTCTCCAAGAGTCTTGCCAGCAAATTTGGGGGCTCCTTCTGGAGGGTGTGTGTTTTTCGCCAAAGGAAGTTTCGCAGGATCGTAAAGATCCCAATACTTCTTCGGAGCACAGAAAGGTAAATGCGGTTTAGTAAACCCCAGAGCTAGAAAGAATGGTTTCTCGTTTTTCTGATAACTTTGCAGCCGCTGAATTCCTTCGGCTGCAATGCGACCATCGGCGTAGGCTCCATCCTCAACGTCCGCTTTCTCCCAAGCGGCCCCACGAGGAAGACCGCGAGCGGGCTGATTACTGAAGAGGGCCTCCTCCTTGGTCAGCTCACCGTTTGTGCTTTCTGGAAGAACATAGTCAATGACTTTGTCGGGATGAAACGGCACGCTCCACGACTTCTCATCGTTGATGTTCCCATGTCCAATGTGGAAGACTTTGCCGATTCCTGCTGAGTGATATCCATGCTGCATAAAATGCTGAGGCATCGTGACAGCCAACGGAACGGCTCGGCGAAAATGATATCCGAGGCTGTAAATGCCGGTCGATGTTGATCGCGATCCAATCAGCAAATTATTGCGAGATGGAGCGCAAACAGCTTGATTGCAATACGCCATGTCAAACCGCATTCCGCTGGCTGCCAGAGAATCCAGATTCGGCGTTTTCACCCAGTCATCTCCGTATGCTCCGAAGGAGGGCTTGAGGTCGTCAACCAGGATGAGCAGAACGTTGGGCTTTTCCGCCTGAGCAACCGTCGTCAAGAAAAGAATCGAAAGTGTAAGACGAATGATTTTCATGTGTAAATTCTGATTCAATGTCTATTCATTATGAGTTCTCAAATTGAAGTCTGACTCTTTAATCAGGAACGTGCAATGATCTCATAAAAACCTGTTGCCGTATTTCTGTTGGTTTGCGAGACTACCGAAAGTTGAGTCGCAAATGATCCACCAAAGTTCTTCGTGCGAAAGTTCGCGAGGTGCATGCAGCAAGGTGCAGTCTGTTATCAACCTGTAATCAACACGGTCATTGCGACATTTTGACAGAACACTATGGAGTCGAACCGGTGTCAAGGATCTTGAAACCTATCACATTCACAATACTGGCTGTCATTTGCTCAGCATCCTGCCCCAGTTCCTACGCTCAATCACGTGATCCATATGCCCCCGAACGGGCCAAGATGGTGGAAGAGTATATTTCATCGGAAGGTGTGAAAGACCCACGCGTCCTAGAAGCGATGGGAACCGTTCCGCGGCATCTCTTCGTGCGACCGAATTTTCGGTACCTGGCGTACACAGACCAGGCTCTTGATATTGGCTTCAAACAAACGATCTCGCCACCGTTCATTGTTGCCTACATGACGGAAATGCTCGCCACAAAGCCAACTGACAAGGTTCTGGAGATTGGAACCGGTAGCGGCTATCAGGCAGCCGTGTTGTCAGGTTTGGTTCAGGACGTCTACACGATTGAAATCGTAGAACCTCTTGGGCAGCGGACTCAGAAACTTCTCAAACGCCTTAAGTACGACAATGTTCATACGAAGATTGGAGACGGTTACCAGGGATGGCCGGAGCATGCTCCGTTCGACAAAATCATCGTCACCTGCTCCCCAGAGTCAGTCCCTGCCCCGCTGGTTGAACAGCTCAAAGAAGGGGGACGAATGATTGTTCCGCTGGGAGAACGCTATCAGCAAGTCTTCTATTTGTTTGAAAAGGAAAATGGAAAGCTGAAGCAAACGAAACTCCTCCCCACCCTGTTCGTCCCGATGACAGGACAGATGGAGGAGCTTCGCAAAGTCAAACCTGACCCGTTGAATCCAAGAATTATCAACGGCGGATTTGAAGATGACGAGAACGAGGACGGACTTGCTGATCACTGGCACTATGTTCGCCGGGGTGAACTCTCGGATGAATCGTCAGCGGGTCGAAAGAGCATCCGTTTCGAAAATTCCGAATCAGGTCGAATGTCGCATATGCTTCAGGGAATGGCGATTGATGGTTCTCGAATTTCTGAGGCCCGCGTCAGCTGGGCGATGAAGTCTGAAAACATTCGCAGCGGACGTGCCGCGCAGCAACAACCTGGCATCGCGTTCTACTTTTACGATTCTCGCAGGCTACCGATTGGACGTGTTGCAATCGGTCCTTGGCTGGCAGATCAAGAAGATTGGAAGCGATCCTCAACAGTCATCAAGATTCCTCGCAATGCGAAAGAAGCAATCATACAAGCCGGACTGAACGGTTCGACGGGAATTCTGTATCTGGACGAGATTCAACTTACTCCCATCCGCTAAGAGCAGTTCCAGTCTTGGTCTTGATGCTCTGCCTCGTGGTGAGCTGTCTATGCAGTTATGAAAGTTCAGAGTGGCGGAAACAATCGGTGAGGTGGTCGTTGACCATTCCGACAGCCTGCATGAAGGCGTAACAAATCGTGCTTCCGACAAAAGCGAAGCCACGCTTCTTTAAAGCTTTGCTCATTGCTTCAGACTCTACAGTTTGAGCAGGAACTTCTCCCGGAGTTTTCCAGTGGTTCTGTCGCGGTTCACCTTCGGTAAACTGCCAGATGTATTTGTCGAACGAACCGAGCTCTTCCTGGACCTCCAGAAACGCTTGAGCATTGCGGACCGCAGAGTTGATCTTTAATCGATTCCGAACAATACCGGCATCTAACAGAAGTTCATCGATTTTCTTTTGGTTATAATTCGCCACAACCGCAGGATCGAAATTGTCGAATGCCGCTCGATAACTCTCTCGCTTCTTCAGTATTGTCGTCCAACTGAGCCCAGCCTGTGCGCCTTCCAGAATCAAGAACTCAAATAACTTTCGGTCGTCGTGAAGCGGAACACCCCACTCACGATCATGGTAGTTAATATCAAGGTCGCCGCGCGCCCATGCACAACGAGTCAGCTCAACCGGTGATTTCTCTGGCATGACGTTCTCACTGATCAATTTATTCTTGCGAGAGTCTGGAGAAGTCTGTCTCTGTGACTTTATCAGATTTCAAAAACAAAACGGACGACTCTTCATCACCCCTCTTCAAGGAGACCTTCAACAGCAGAGTCTTTCTCTTTTGACAATTCCTGAAGTTCATGATTGAAGATTTGCACGAGGGCGTGCAGGCACGACGCAACGATTGGGCCGATAAAGACTCCCCACAGCCCCATCACTTGCAGCCCGCCGAGGATACTGATGAATGCTAAGAGTGGATGGAGCTTTGTATCGCTATTGAGGACGTAGGTTCTGACGACATTATCAAGGAACCCGACGAAAGCAGCCCCGTAAATCGTAAGCAAAATGGCCTGCACCCAATGCCCGGTGGCAAAAAGAATGATTGCACACGGAACCCAGACCAGCCATGTCCCGGCAATCGGAATCAAAGCGGATATCGTTGCGAGCATTAGCAGGATGAACAGATGATCAAAATCAAAAAGCCATAATGCAAATGTGGTGGCAAATCCTTGTGCAAACGCAGCTAGAAACGTTGCAACAACAACAGATCGAACCACTAAAGCAAACTGCTCAAGTAGCTGACGCTGATATTTGGCATGAACTGGAATCATCTTCTCCGCAGCCAACAACAATGTCGTTCCGTCCGCCAGAAAATAGTACAGCGCAACGACATACATCATCAGTCCAATCAGAGCGGAAATAATGGCGCCCGCTGCACCAGCCAAAAACCCAAATGTCGTTCCCGCAGCCCTTCCGAGTGACCGGTCTCCTAAATCGTGAAGCATGGCGCCGATTCGCAAACGAATCTCTCGGCTGACATCAGCGGGATTACTCTTCAGTTCTTTGGGCAACCAGGAATTGACATAGTTCACGGCATCATCCAATACGGTTGGTTGAGCCGCTTCTGATGATGCGGTTGCGGGAGGCTGCTCATCGCTGTCCTGTTTCTCGTCCGCCTGATCGACCGGCGTATCGTCCGGCTCAGTCCCCTCTTGTTCAGCGCCCTCTATTTTATCTTTGAGTTCGGCACTCGTGACGTCTTCGGTGTTCGTCACGCTTTCTGGCTTCACTGTGGTTTCAATTCGCACGACCGGCTCAGAGTTTCCGACATCATCGACGATGACACTCTGCAACTTCCGTTCGGGAAGGATTGTGTCTCTCTCTTTGATATTAACATCTGCAGTGAAGGAGTTGCCTGAGTCAGTCTCGACGGTTGCCACTTCCGGCGCGAGAAAAATCCTCAACCAGCGGTTCTCATCAACCACTCGGGATGAGAAGGTATATAGCTGTAACGTTGCAATCAGGATGCCTGTAATTAACGGGACCAGAATGGAAGTCATAATGGTCGCTGTCGTCAAAGCTGCAGAGAGAGAAATTTGATCTTTGGTTCGGGAGAGGAAATAACGAAACAGTGGCTGACAGACAACAGCTGTCATCCCTGCCAGAAAAAGAGGAAGCAAGAAAGGGGCGACGACTCGAAAGAACGTCACGCCCAAAGCGACGATCAAAACTAGTAGAACAACTAGTGAAACTTTTCGACGCATCGAGGACATGGTGCCATTTTCTCATAAAATGAAAATCAATTACGGGGAATCGGAGAATAGAGGGAATCAACCACTGTCAGCAAGGTCTGATTCGACGTTCGCTTTGCCAGTGAAACGACAACGAATCAGGAAGGTGGGGTCATTTATCACCTTTTCAGAAAATACTCGCAATTGGATTCAGACCCTCAATTCGTTCGACCTCAATCGTGCCTGATCATTCACAGAGGGAGATGACGACTCAGAAATACGACGAAATTTCTCGATTCCTTGCCCACTGGTCCGGTGTTGAGTATCGTTGTAGACGGCGTAGATGTGAGTCTACGCGCCCACCTGCCTGCCTCAAAGTTGAACGAGACCCTTCGTTCAAAGTCTTCCTGTACAGATGAGTTCACAGATGATGAGAAGAACAACACTTTTATGCGTTGTTGCAAGCATTGCATTCACATTACAAAATTCTGCGTTCGCTGAAGAAAACTGGCCATACTGGCGTGGTCCCGATTTCACGAACACCTCTGCAGAAAAGAATCTGCCTGCTGAGTGGGATCCGAAGGGAGGGGAAGGCAGCAATGTCATTTGGGCGGAGCACTACCCCACACGGTCAACACCGACTTTGATGAACGACAAGCTCTATATTCTGACGACAGCTCATCCTGAAGATGAATCAAAGATGGGTGAGAAGGTCGTCTGCATCGACTCCAAAACCGGCAAACAACTTTGGGAATATGCGTTCAATGTCTACTTGAGCGATGTACCAGCTGAACGTGTCGGCTGGTCCAGTGTGACCTGCGACCCGGCATCCGGAAATGTTTACGCCTTGGGTGTCTGTGGATACTTCTGCTGCCTCAACGGAGAAACCGGTGAAGTGATCTGGGATCGCTCACTCCACGAAGAATTCGGTTTGCTGAGCACCTACGGCGGACGAACCAACTTCCCACTCGTTTATGAAGACAATGTCATCATCAGCGCAGTGATCATTGGTTGGGGGGAACAAGCGAAACCAGCACACCGTTTCATTTGCTTCGACAAAAACAACGGAGTCCCAATTTGGTTCGAAGGAACAAGACTGCTCCCTGATGACACAACTTATAGTGCCCCTGTGCTGGCTGTCATTGAAGGCGAATTGCAGATGATCTTCGCTTCTGGTGATGGAGGCGTTTACGGTTTCCAGCCACGAACCGGAAAGCAATTATGGAAATACATGGTCAGTGGTCGCGGAATCAACACCTCTCCTCTTGTCGTCGGAAATAAAGTCTACTGTGGTCACTCTGAAGAGAATCTCGACACAACTCAGATGGGGGCAGTATTCTGTATCGATGCAACAAAGCGGGGAGATCTCACCAAAACAGGTGAGGTCTGGCGACAAACTGGATTCCTCGTCGGACGTTCCAGTCCGGTCATGATCGATGGACGACTCTACTGTGCTGATGACCGCGCCAAGTTGCACTGCTTCAATCCTGAAACAGGTGAAGTCATAGGAAAACCTGTTCGACTCGGAACGATGATGCGATCAAACTTGCTCGTTGCGGATGGCAAAATTTATGCCCACACCGCCAACGGTCGCGGATACATCTTGAAGCCAACTGAAGATGGAGCGGAGATCCTATACAAATTCCGCTTCCAGAGAGGTGAAGAATCCCATGGAACGCCGATTGTCTCCAACGGTCGAATTTTCATCCCTACGACTGGAAACTTATACTGCATCGGCCTGAAGGATGCCAAAGTCGAAATCGGTGAACTTCCGCCGATGGCGAAAGAAAAGAATCCTGCCAACGATGAGAAGCCAGCGACAGTAGTAATTGCTCCTGTGGAATCATTACTTCTTCCAGGCGACCGACAACCAATGCAGGTTCGGTTGTACAACTCCAACGGACAATTCATTCGTCTCGCCAAACCGGAAGAGGTCGAGTTTGAACTGACTGGTCCAGGAATGATGGACGAAGACGGGGCTTACAACATCTCCAAAGACCAGGAAACGGCAGCTGCGACTCTCATGGTTGCCAAAGTTGGCGAGATCAGCGGGAACGCACGAATTCGTGTCATCCCTCAACTGCCGTGGTCTATTGACTTTGACAATGGAGTCATTCCGGTAACTTGGGTCGGAGCACGCTATCGGCATATTCCTCTCGATTTTGACCTGCTGATGAAGTTAAAGAAAGATGATCAACTCGCCAGCGATTTGTACATCTACTTCATGACACAATTCAAAAACGTCGGACCTAAGGGAGTCTTTGACGACTCGACGCCTCGCCAGACATGGACAGCTCTGCTCAGCTTCACTGGTCTTGCAGACGGAGCGAATCGTCCAAAGAACATTGAAGATGCCAAAAAAATCTTCGGTGCCGCCCTACAGAAGTTGACTGATGAAAAAGTCCTGTCGTCAGTGGAATGGTCTCAATGGGAACGCCCGAGTGCCGTCGAAGGAGAAACTGTTAAAGAGCCGCGTCTCACAGTCACTCAAGGCGAACGAAAGATCGACGGAAACGGCGTGATGTGTAAAATCACAACGATTCCCAAAGGGGCACGCAGCCAAGGCTGGATGGGACACCCTGATTTCCATGACTACACAATTGAGGCGGACGTCTATGCCTTTGAACGAAACGGAAAACTGCCTGACATTGGGCTTGTTGGACAACGATACACCCTCGACATGATGGGTGCATCGAATCAACTTCAATTCCGGACCTGGACACCTCAGATGAATCGTTTCTCGGAAAACGTTCCTTTTGTCTGGGAAGCCAACAAATGGTACACCATGAAATTCCAAACTCAGGCTCAAGACGGAAAAGCGATCCTGAAAGCCAAAGTCTGGGTGAAAGGTGAAGAAGAACCAGCTGAGTGGACCATCACAGCAACCGATGAAATCGGCAATGAAATCGGAAGCCCAGGTTTGTTCGGTAACGCGAAAGATTCAGAAATTTTCTACGACAACCTCAAAGTAACAAAGAACAAGTAGATCAAACGAAGGTTCGATCCAAATTGAACTTTGTCACAGACACCAATTCCCGAAACCAGACTGGTTTCGGGAATTTATCACAAGAAGCCCTGGCAACCCTGTTGGAATCGTTTTGATTCACTCGATTTTCGATCACTTGTGCAGGTTTTGTAAGAGCTCATCACACTCTCTGACAACATGTTGTTCCAATCAATTGTGAGCAAGAAATGACCTTGCCAGAACAATACAACGATTAGAACTGCAGGTTGGCAGATTCATTTTCCATAACGGGGAATCAAATGAAATCACGATTTTTTGGCATCTCACTGGCAGCTGTCCTGATGGTTGCCCTTTCTGTTCAGGCGACTGCGCAGGATGGAGAATATAACCCTCGAAAAGAAGCACTGGCTGAAATCAAGAAGATGGATGTCGGCCCGCATGATTGGCCTCAATGGGGTGGCTGGTCACACAAAAACAACGTTCCCGAAGCAACAGGAATTCCAACAGAATTCGACGTTGAAACGGGCGATGGGGTGCTTTGGAAAGTTCCTCTAGGATCACAAACATACGGAAACGTCGTTGTCGCCAATGGCAACGTCTATGTTGGAACGAATAATCACCATGGATATGTCCCACGGTTCCCAAAGACGGTCGACCTGGGGGTCTTGCTTTGCCTTGACGAGAAAACTGGAGAATTCAAATGGCAGCATTCAAGCCAAAAACTCTCCACAGGCCGAGTCCACGACTGGCCCGATCAGGGAATTTGCTGCTCACCAATGGTCGACGGAAACCGATTGTGGTACGTCACCAGCCGTGGTGAAGTTGTCTGCCTGGATACCGAAGGTTTCCTCGACGGGAAAAATGATGGCCCGTACAAGTCAGAACCGATCGAAAGCAAAGTCGAAGCAGACATCATCTGGCGATTCGATATGATGGGCGAACTTGGTGTCTCACAGCACAATATGTGTAGCTGTTCAATCACCGGATACGGAGACATTATTTTCGTAAACACTTCTAACGGTGTCGACGAATCACACGTCAACATTCCAGCTCCAAGCGCTCCGAGCTTCATGGCGATGGACCGCAACACCGGAGAAGTTTTGTGGACTGACAGATCACCAGGACTCAACATCTTACACGGTCAATGGTCATCACCGTCCTACTGCGAAATTGATGGGCAAGCACAAGTCCTCTTCGGTGGTGGAGATGGCTGGTTGTACAGCTTCGACCCAGCTGGTGACGGAAAAGGAAATGCGAAACTTCTTTGGAAATTCGATGGCAACCCTAAAGAGTCACTCTACTCTGTCAGTGGACGCAGTGAGCGTAATCATATCATCGGAACAGCGGTGATTTACGATGGACTCGTTTACATTGGTGTTGGCGAAGACCCTGAGCACGGCGAAGGAAATGGACACCTTTACTGCATCGATCCAACGAAACGTGGCGATGTCAGCCCGACCATTGCTGTCGATAAAGACGGAAATGAAATCGAGTTCAAAAACGATGGAACTCGACGCTTACAGAAGATTCGTCCTGATGACGGTGAAACGACCAAGCCAAATCCGAACTCCGCTGTTGTTTGGCACTTCACCGGCGAAGATACCAACGGAGATGGTGAAGTCGAATTCGAAGAAGAGATGCACCGAACATGTGGAACTGTCGCGATCTTAGACGACATTCTGTACGTTGCTGACTTCTCTGGAATCTTCCACTGCATCGATGCGAAAACTGGAAAGCCTTACTGGCACTACGATATGTTCTCCGCAGCTTGGGGATCACCATTGCTGGTCGACGGGAAAGTCTATATCGGAGATGAAGACGGAGACATCGCAGTCTTCAAACATGGCAAGGAAATGGAGCTTCTTGCAGAGAACCTGATGGACAGTTCTGTTTACAGTACTCCAGTCGTTGCCAACGGAGTGTTGTACATCAGCACGAAGGATACTCTATACGCCATCGGGAATAAGAAGAGCGACTGATCAGCAGAGCATGGACATCGCTATAACAACTGGGCTATGACAACTGGAACGATTGCCGTAATCCTTTTCGACAGCCTTCCACAAAAGTCATGAGTGAGACCACTCGTTAACAGTGACATCATCAAGCCCGGAGCAACATGCTTCGGGCTTTTTTCATGTTGAAATGAAACATATCGCCTTGAATGAAACGACGCTTCATCCATTCAACAAAAATTAGTCTGTATGAAATTTCTTCAAGTCGTGCTCGATCTTCGTTTGGGTTCGACATTTGTTTGTCGAGTCCCTTATCCTAGAGCAACTGTCGAATTGGTGTTCAGGTTCTGCCTCGTGAAGAGCAAACAATGAAGTACGCATTCAGTCTCGTGGAAATGAGCTATTGATAGATTGAAAAGCACAATTCGCAGAGACAAAACACGAAAGTGTTCTAGCCCATAGGGCTGAGGTCGTTCTCAGCTCTGCTGAAATCCGGACGAAACAGGCTGACAGCGGTCCCATTCCTCTGTTAGTCAGTTAAGTCAATCTCAGGGAATTCGAAGTCAATGATTGAACAAGAAGTTCGAAAATTACTACTTGCTTCACTGGTCCTCGGGTGCGTCCTCGGATTAGTGCAGAATACAGTACAGGGCGAAGAGAGCACTGCCTTGATCGAGCAGTTCGAAAATGAAATTCGCCCATTGCTGATCGACCACTGTATCGAGTGTCACCAGCAGGATAATGATTCCGGTTCACTGGTTATTAACTCCCGCGAAAGTCTTATTAAAGGTGGCGATTCAGGCCCTGCAATCCAACCTGGCGATCCGGAACGCAGCCTGTTAATCCAGGCAGTTCATCGTTCAGGAGAGCTGAAAATGCCTCCTGATGAACCGTTGAATGACCGTCAGAAACAAGCACTCGTTCAGTGGGTGAAAGCGGGTGCAGTTTGGCCAGAGAAATCTCCACCGTTAGCGATAACGGTTCACCAGAATGCTTTGAAACATTGGGCCTTTCAACAAGTCGTACAGCCAAAGGTTCCTTCGTTTCCGGGGAACAACTGGATTCGAAATCCGATCGATGCGTTCATTCTTCAAAAGCTGACTTCAAACGAACTCAAACCCTCTCCAATGGCAGATTCCCGCACGCTGATTCGTCGTGTGAGTTACACCCTGACCGGTTTGCCACCAACTGCAGAACAGATCGAGACAATCGCAAAAGATTTCAGTGCAAAAAGCTATGAAGAACAAGTCGACAAACTTTTGGCTTCTGAGCATTATGGTGAACAGTGGGCTCGTCACTGGCTGGATGTCGCGCGCTATTCGGATACAAAAGGTTACGTCTATGCCAGGGAAGAGCGCTTCTGGCCTCACGCTTGGGTTTATCGCGATTGGGTTGTCGATGCACTGAATTCCGACATGCCTTATGATCGATTCCTCTTACTCCAATTGGCTGCGGATCAGGTCGAGGACAGTCAGCGTCAAGACTTGGCGGCAATGGGATTTTTGACTTTGGGTCGTCGGTTTCTTGGAGTGAATCATCTCATTCAGGATGACCGGATTGATGTGGTCACCCGCGGGACAATGGGACTGACCGTCGGATGTGCTCGCTGTCATGACCACAAGTACGATCCGATTCCCACAGCCGATTATTATTCCCTGTTCGGGGTCTTTAATAACTCGGCGGAGAATCTTGTTCGCCTGTCCGCCCCGGGAACAGAATCAGAAGAGTTCGAAGCTGAGTTAAAAAAACGAATCGAACTTCAGGCAACAAAGCTTGCCGAGAGCCGAACAGAAGCTTCCAACCGAGCGCGGAGCCGAGTTCGCGAGTATCTGATTGCTCAAACGGAACTTCAGAAGTATCCCCCCAAAGGCTTCGATCAAATCTTCTCGAAATCCGATCTCCTTCCTGCGTTCGTCTGGAAATGGGAACGCTATCTTGACGCCGCCAAACGGAACAATGACCCGATCTTTATCCCCTGGCATCGCTACGCTGATCTCAATCAAGAATCATTTGTTGAGCAGGCTGAAATCGTTACCGCAGAATTACACAAAGCCTCTTCAGTTGAAATGAACTCGTTGGTTCTTGCTCGATTCGAAACTCCGCCCGCTTCGTTCGTGGAAGTTATCAATCGATATGCAGATCTCTTTGAAGAAGTTCGTGACGCAGCCCTGAAAGAGTCATTCCCCGGGGCATTTGAAAACCATGAACAGGAAGAGATCAGGAAGATACTCTTTAGCGAGTTCTCCCCCTGTTTCATCCCAGACGAACCGATCGTTCATACCGAATTTTTCTTTGACTCATCAACGACAACGCAACTTTGGAAATTACAAGGTGAAGTCGACCGCTGGATTGTCAATTCGAAACGAAACGTCCCATTCGCTCTGGCAATGACAGATACAGTCGCTCCGAGTGATCCCCAGATTTTCATTCGAGGCAACCCTGTGAACGCAGGGCGCGTCGTTCCACGCCAGTTTCTCTCCATACTCTCCGGAGAAAATCGACAACCCTTCAAGACTGGGAGCGGACGATATGAATTGGCTCAGCACATCATCGATCCCAAGAATCCCCTCACGGCGCGTGTGATTGTGAATCGCGTCTGGACTCACCATTTCGGACAAGGTCTCGTCTCGACTCCCAGCGACTTTGGAACTCGTGCAGAAACCCCGTCCCACCCGGAGTTGCTCGACTGGTTGACTCACCGATTTATTGAAAATGGTTGGAGTTTAAAAAATCTGCATCGCTTGATTTTAACCTCAGCCACTTATCAACAACGTTCGCAATTCGCAGAGACAGACATTGCTCAGCGTGCTGTGAAAGTCGATCCCGAAAATCGGTTGCTCTCAAGAATGAATTCACACCGCCAGACGTTCGAAGAGTTTCGTGACTCGTTACTGAGTGTCTCTGGCGAACTCCAACTTGATCTAAAAGGGAAGCCGAAAGATCTCTTTGCTCCCCCATTCCCGAAACGTCGAACGTTGTACGGTCGTGTCGACCGGCAGTATCTTCCCGGAACATTACGGGTCTTCGATTTCGCAAATCCCGATTTACATATTCCAAAACGAAGCGAAACAACCGTTCCACAGCAAGCGTTGTTCTACCTCAACCATCCCATGGTCTTAGAACAAGTGCGCATGTTGGCGAATTCCGTCTCGGAGAAGAAAACAGCAGAAGAGAAAATCACTGCATTATTTCAACGTACATTGCTACGGCCTCCGACATCGGATGAACTCGCTGAGTCATTGGCATTCGTCGCATCTAACGAGAAGGTCGATCAGCCCATTCCACCGGTCACCGCTAAAGATTGGTCCTATGGATTCGGAAAGTTTGACGAAGAGCAGAAGCAGGTTGTCGGTTTCACTCCGCTGCCACATTATACCGGGGATGCCTGGCAAGGTGGTGACAAGTGGCCCGATCCCAAGCTGGGTTGGGTCCAACTGACATCGACAGGCGGCCATCCCGGGAATACTCGGGAGAAGGCTGCGATTCGACGTTGGACCGCTCCGCGCGACGGGAACTTCAGCGTGACAACAAAGCTGACGCACGAAGCCGCTCCGGGAGACGGCATTCGCGCATTCATCGTTAGTTCGAGTGAAGGGCTTCTCGCTTCTGCGGTTGTCCACCAAACTCATGCAGAACCTGGCATTGATTCGGTTTCGTTGAAGAAAGGCGAAACACTCGACTTCGTTGTCGACATCAAGGATGTGTTGAATAGTGACCAGTACCTTTGGTCGGTCGACATCCAGGAAAAAATCTCTGAGTCCGCGACAACCTGGAATTCTGTCGCAGACTTCACACCAAAGGAATTCGACCTGCTGACTTCATGGGAGCAACTCGCTCATTTATTGATCTGCACAAATGAATTCCTTTTCATTGACTGAACCTCTTCGAAATTGAGAGTGTTGAGATGAACACAAAGTCGCTGCTGAATTCATTGAACCGCCGAGAACTCCTCAAGCGTTCCGGGATGGGACTTGGATCTCTTGGGCTCGCCAGCCTGTTGAGTGATGACGGTCATTCGATTCAGGCGAACGATGGACTGGTGACGAAGAAGTCTCCTCATTTCCCCGGTAAAGCGAAACGAGTGATCCACTTCTTTCTTAATGGCGGTCCCTCTCACGTCGACACATTTGACCCCAAACCTGCGTTAACAAAGTACGATGGAAAACTACTCGAAAACACTTTGACCACCGAGCGAAAAACCGGCGCGGCGTATGCATCACCATTCCAGTTTCAGAAATACGGTGAATCAGGGATCGAAGTCAGCGAACTCTTTTCGAAAACCGCTCAGCATATTGACGACATCGCTGTCATTCGTTCCATGTCTGCTGAGGTCCCCAATCACGAACCATCGTTAATGCTCATGAACTGCGGAGATTCCGTACAGGCTCGACCGAGTGTGGGGGCTTGGGTGTTGTACGGCTTAGGGACTGAGAATCAAAACCTGCCCGGATTTATCGCCATGTGCCCGAGTGGCTTGCCCATTAAAGATAATGAAAACTGGCAGGCGAGTTTTCTACCCGGTGCGTATCAAGGGACATTTGTCGATTCCCAACATACTGAGATCAGTAAGCTGATTGAAAACATTGACCACCCGCACATCTCTCGCAAGAACCAACGTCGACAACTCGACCTGCTCAATCGCTGGAATCAACGTCACCTTGAGAGCCGCAACGACGATCGTCTTAATGCAAGAATTCATTCGTATGAGCTTGCTTTTCGAATGCAGCAGGATGCCGCAGTCGCCTTTGATATCTCCGACGAACCAAAGCATATCCAAGAGGCTTACGGTTCAGAAGTTCATGGTCGCCAAACATTGATTGCCCGTCGACTGTTGGAACGCGGTGTTCGCTACGTTCAGCTCTGGCATGGAGCAGGACAACCATGGGACAACCATGACAACATCGAAGCAAACCATCGTAGACTCGCGTCGCAAATCGACGGACCAATCGCAGCGTTGCTTTCGGATTTAAAACAACGAGGAATGCTGGAAGAGACACTTGTTGTCTGGGGCGGAGAGTTCGGTAGGACACCGACCGTTGAACTATCAAGTGAGGGGAAATCAAAACTGGGACGAGACCACAATCACTACGGCTTCACTGTCTGGATGGCGGGAGGCGGAATCAAAGGGGGAACAGTTTACGGTGCCACAGATGAATTTGGATTCGCTGCGACTGAAAACCGAATGACTGCTCACGATCTCCATGCAACAATGCTGCACACACTTGGCTTCGACCACGAGAAGTTGACATATCGCTACGCCGGTCGCGATTTTCGCCTGACAGATGTGCATGGTCGTGTGATTCGTGAAATCCTGAGTTAGACATCGTCATGATATTCCGTCCCAGTGAAGATCGCCTTCTCGACTCCTGAAACAGTACAACGATCCGCCGATTCTTTCGCGTCGACTTGAAGGGGGACCTCTTCTCAATCCGACTCAAAGAACTTCCGCAAACTTTTGAAAACCGAATATTTCACTCCACTCAACTTCAACACCACTAAAGTCTCAGCCTGGGAAAACAAGGAGATCGAAGCAATGCCGAAGAAGTATCGAGTGGGAATCATTGGATCGACTGGCAAAGGAAACTACGGGCACAGTGTCGACAAAGCGTTTACAAAACTCCCGAACATCGACATCGTTGCAGTGGCAGACGACAATGCAGCCGGCCTGAAAGCGGCGCAAGGTCGACTTAAAGCCAAGTCGACGTACACCGACTACAACGTAATGCTCCAGAAAGAAAAGCTCGATATCGTGGCGATCTGTCCCCGCTGGATTGATCAGCACCACGCGATGCTGATGGCTGCCGCCGAAGCGGGCTGTCATGTTTACATGGAAAAGCCATTTTGCCCGACCCTCAAACTCTCTGATGAGGTTGTTCAAAACCTGGAGATGAGGCACCTCAGCCTCGGGATTGCACATGTCAGCCAATACTCTCCAGTTCTGGATGTCGTCTTGAAAATCATCAGATCTGGTGAAATCGGTGAAGTTTTAGAGATTCGAGGCCGTGGAAAAGAGGATCACCGCGGTGGAGGTGAAGATCTGTGGGTACTCGGTTCTCACGTTTTTGGATTAATGCGATCCCTCGCAGGAGGCCATCCCGTCTCGTGCACAGCGACAGTCACTAACAATGGACAGCCAATTACAGCCAAAGACATCGTTCAAGGAGGCGAAGGTTTGGGGCTGATTTCTGGAGATCATGTGCAAGCCCGTTACGATTTTGAAAACGGCATCGTCGGCTACTTTGCTTCTAAACGTTCCATGGCTGGGAAACCGTCACGATTTGGGCTGCAAATTTTTGGTTCCAAAGGAGTCATTGAAATGACCAGCGGGTATCTGACTCCGGCTTACATTTTGCGTGACAGCAGTTGGTCTCCCGGACGAACAAGAAAAACGTGGGAAACGATTACATCGAACGGAATTGGAAAGCCTGAAACCCGAAAAGATGGAAGCTACGAAGGAGGGCACATTGCAGCGATCAACGATCTCATCGACAGTATAGAAAGTCAACGACCGACTCGCTGTACGGTAGAAGATTGTCGAGACATCGTCGAAATGATTGCAGCAGTTTACGAATCACAACGCCTTGGAAAGACCGCTTCCATGCCTTTGGAAACTCGGGTCAATCCACTCTCTCTGATGTCGTGATGAAGAGACATCCAGAAGGGCATTGAACATACAATTCATGAGCAGCATGCAGGAAATATCGCTGCATGTTGGGTGGTCTTTAACCTCCCCGATGACTCACCGGGAGCTATATCGAATTGGTCTACAGGCCCTGCCTCACGGCGAACAGCATTTTACTATAACCAGTCCGAAAACCTCTGGAATAGCCGCTTTTCTCAACGTTTGAGAGAGCAATTTCAAATTTCAGGATCAGCTCTAGGGACATGCGTTCTTCACGAGCACACGACACTGCAAACTGCTCTAGAAAGAGCTTCCGTTCTGGACTTGGTCAAGCAGGAAGTTAAACCCAATCACACTAATGGCGGCGTTGTAGAGTTCTTCAGCGAGTGTGTATCGAAGAATGAGAGTATCGCCAGGTTGGACGAGGATCCTTTGTGACGGATTCTGAAGTGCTTCGTTGAGATCAACTCGGATTGGAATCTGTCCTCCGCATTCAAGTCGGCGAAGCACGATGAGGTCGGAAGGACTTTTTCCGACGTCTCTGCCAGAACCTCCTCCTCCAAATCCTCCCCCTTGTGAAATCCCGCCGATTCCCGTTCCACCACTGGCAAATGTTCCGCCAGCAAGTGCGACCGCTTCGACGACATCCAAGTCGTAATCACGAGGCAATAATTGTTCCCCCCCAGTGAGTAAGCCGCCTGTATAGTATCGTTCCTGATCTCGTGCTGGGATGTATACGATATCACCTTCTTTAAGGATGATGTCTTCTTCTTTGAACTGTGGAATTTTCTCAGAATAGAAACGGAGTGGGATTCTCGTAATCGTTGGGCCATCTGGAATTGCAGGAGGACATTCACATTCCGCTTTGCAATTTTTAATTGCAGCGATCATTTGATCGCGTTCATATCCATCTTCGAATGTTCCCCGAATGATGAAGACTTCGTTAAGGGCATCTGTCCCTGGCAAGCCGCCAGTCAAGTTAAGAGCGTGCATCACGTCGTTTTCGTAGGCAGGCAATTCAACCGTTGTCCCTGTTCCCCGTTTGCTAACTCCTTCAGCGCCTCCACTCTCTTCGCGAATGACCGTCACCTGAATTTCGCGTCGACGCATCAGTGTGACAATCACCTTCGCTTGTTCGCTTTCTAAAATTTGATTCTTGGCGTAGACCTCACGAATCAGATCCGTCGCTTCAACAACGGTCAAATCATTGACAGGAATCGAGTCGACATAGGGAAGATCGACGGTTCCGTCTTCGCGGACCGGAATCGGGAATCCTAAAGCAGGTGCCTGATTTCCTTCTGTTGGGAAGTGAACTGGCGGGGAAGAATCTGGAGTCCCCAAGACATTTTCAATGTACACTCCCAGTACATCACCAGATGCAAGCCGATAGGCATCAACCTGATCTTGACGCAATCGTGACAAGGAGATGTCTTGCATCTGCTCTTTACCACGCCCAAGGAATTCCTCAGGGACCCGATTCGCAGGGACCGCTTGAAGGTTGTCACAGAGTGAACAGCCATTCAGAAGAGCGACGCTCAAACAAATGACTCCAAACAGTTGTCGCTGTTGTGTTGCCATTAGTGATGACATGAAATTCTTCCTTGAGATGTAATCTACGACGCGTCCTTGCAAGCCCGATTATTAAACCCTCGTAGATGAGGTCTACGTCTCGCACATAGAAGTCAGGCCATTGTGAATCTCAAACAAAACTGATGACATCGTCGTCCATAACTGAATCGACAACCACTCACTCAGTTCGGTGAGAGCTTCATACGTCTTACTATCGGACTTGACATCGGGGGAGAGTGATGAAAACTCATCTCAAAAATGCCTGTTTTGACGGGAAATTTGATTATCGGAGCTGCGAATTCCAATTGCACAATCACCTACTTTCCAGAAATTACCAGACCGGACTTCCGTTTGATTTTCTTAAAGAATTCGCATGAAATTCATCTTTGGACTCAAGCCTCCTTGTTCGCCTCGCAAATGTCCCCGGACAACAGACTCTGATGAGAAAATTTCTGAGAAATGAAATCAAATCTATTGGTTGTAAACGCATCAACAGAAGCAGATAATGATCGGCCCGCAGCCATCTTCTTCATAAACCTATGATTGAATTGATCCCAACCCTGTCATTTTCATCTGACCTGCCTCACCACTTGGAAATCAAAACGGAAGAAATATGTTTCGTCCTATTGTTCTTGCTTCTGTCGTCGTTGCACTGGCTGTCGCCAGTTTCGCGGTCCTGAGCGATCGCTCATTGCAAGCCGACCCCGCCCGAGATGTTGGCTCACTTCCCACGCAATGGTTCAAAGGGAATTTGCACACTCACTCACACTGGAGCGACGGCGATGATTACCTGGAGAACATCGGTCTCTGGTATCGTGAGCAAGGTTACCAGTTTCTTGTTTTCACCGACCATAACGTGCTTGCGGATAGCGAACGATGGGTTGTTGTGGAAAAAACAAAGGGCAAGCAGAAAGCCTATGACAAGTTGAAGAAGAATTATCCTGATTGGATCGACGAACGAACAAGGGATGGGAAATTAGAGGTTCGCTTGAGGAAGTTCACCGAGGTCTCTGAAAAACTCAATCGACCTGGGAAATACCTTTTGATTCAAGGTGAGGAAATTAGCGACAGCTTCCATCGCCATCCGATTCACTTGAACGTGAGTAATGTGAAAGAAGTCATTGCGCCTCGCCATGGTTCCAGTGTCTTCGAGACGATACAAAATAATGTCGATGCAGCGATTGCTCAAAGAGAACGAACCGGCCAAGTAATGATGATTCACCTCAATCATCCGAATTTTGGATACGCGATCACAGCTGAAGATCTCGTGCGAGTTCAGGGAGAGAAGTTCTTCGAAGTCTACAA
Organism: Thalassoglobus polymorphus; assembly: GCF_007744255.1. GTDB lineage: Bacteria > Planctomycetota > Planctomycetia > Planctomycetales > Planctomycetaceae > Thalassoglobus > Thalassoglobus polymorphus. The sequence goes on from NZ_CP036267.1 coordinate 3,282,946, forward strand.
TGGACACCCCGGTGTTCATAACACTGGTGATGCCACTCATGCTTCAACTGAACGAATTTGGGACATCGTTCTTTCACAGCGACTGGGGAAATACGACCTGCCAATCATGTATGGTCTGGCTACTGATGATGGACACAACTACCACAACATCCCCAGTCGAGCGAGTGAACCGGGCCGAGGGTGGGTCATGGTTCGTGGAAAAGAATTGAAAGCGGAAGCATTAATTCGCGCGCTCGAAGCGGGAGATTTCTATTCCTCTTCTGGAGTCTCATTGAAGTCGTTTGAAACGAAGAACGGACAAATGGAAGTGGTGATCGATCCAGTCGAAGGGGAGACCTACACCATTGAATTCATAGGCACACTCGAAGGAACTCCCCTCGAAGGTGAACCTCTCCTCAATGACAAAGGCGAACCGCTCTCAACCACTCACAGATACAGTCCCGATCTGGGCAAAGTTCTTCAGAAGAATGAAGGAACATCTGCGACATATAAGTTTACCGGCAAAGAACTTTATGTCCGTGCTCGCGTGACATCCTCTGCAGATCATCCAAACCCTTCAGAGGTCGGCGATAAGAAACAAGCTTGGGTACAGCCAGTTGCTCCTGAATAAATGACAAGAGATTAACAAGAAATTTAACGTGACTGTAGTCGCGAAGCTTCTTGTGACTCATACTATCTTTCAAGAGTCCGGTCGCTCGTTGATTCGTCGACCGGATTCTTTCGTATTAACGACATGCAATTCTGTGCGGAAACGAAATGATGATATCACTGAAACAAACAAATGGTCTTCACGAGACGAGAAGCATCCAAAGCTTAATCCGGTTGCGTTCGCTAGTGCTTTCAGGACTGATTTTCCTCTCTTCAATTCAAACGATCCATGCAGAAGGTCTGCAAGCAGGAGCTGCGAAAGTTGATGTCACCCATCGTGACGCCGGCCCCGTCAACGATACACTTTATGCTCGCGCATTGGTGATCAAGTCTGGCGAGACTGTGGCCGTTATCGTTTCTGTTGATGCAGTTGCAATCGGTGAAATCGGACCAATTAAAAACGACTATCTTCCATCGGTTCGAAAACAACTGCAAAGCAAATTAGGGATCGCACCTTCAAACGTCATGGTCAATGCCAGCCACTGTCACGGAATCGTCGTGCCGGATGTCGCTGACAGGACAGTCCAGGCCGTCACGCAGGCAATCGAGAATCTCGAACCAGTTCGCGTTGGCGTCGGGATCGGTCACGAAGACCGCATTCAGGAAAACCGACGACTGAAATTAAAAAGCGGTAAGGAAGCCGACGTGCGCCATGCCTATTCGCTTCCCGCTGACGAAGAAGTCGCTGAAGTTGGGCCAATCGATCCACAAATCGGAATTTTGAAACTCGAACGAGAAGATGGACGAACTCTCGCTGTCGTATACAACTTCGCCTGCCACCCCATTCAAGGCGTCCCCGGAGGAGCGAATACGGCAGACATGACTGGGTACTCATCAAAAGTGATTGAGGACAATCTGTCAGAAGGAGCAATCGCGCTCTTCGTCCAAGGGTGTGGCGGAGACATCAACCCGATCGACTACAAAGATACCGACCATCCGCGTCATGCTGAGCCCTTAGGCAATATGCTTGGACTGAGCACGCTGCAAGCTGTTCGAAAAATTGAATGCCAGGAGGACAATCGCCTGACGGTTTTCAACGAATTGCTGACGCTCCCGCGAGGTGACCGCGCCGAGCGTATCGCTCAGCTGGAAGCCAGGCAACGACAACTCGTCCAGTCGCTAGGTGGAACGAGTCTGAATCTCAAAACATTTCTTCCGTTAGTCATGAAATACAATCTGTCCGACGAGTTCCCCTCTTATTACTCGCACCGCTACTTGCATGATGACGCCCTCGACAGAAAGACTCTGCGTCACCTTGATGCAGAAAACCGCCGAAACATTGAAGCCTACATCAAGAACATTCATACGATGGAAGAGTTAACCCGGGTCAACACAAATTTAAGACTGCTCAATAAACATCAGGCCAGTATGATCGCATCCGGAAAACGGACGATTGATGTCGAAGTCGGTGCGCTCCGCGTTGGAAATTTTGTCCTCGTCACTTTCCCTGGGGAGTTGACGGTCCGAATCGGATTAAACATCAAAAAAGCATCCCCGCATCAACCAACCTTTGTCGCAGGATACACGAATGGATACATCTATTATGCACCGACCGCTGAACAACTCATGAACGTTGGCGGCGCACAAGAAGATAGCGATTGCATTCTCGCTCCCGAATGGCAGGAGATCTTCGAAAGCAAAGTTGCAGCGATGCTCAAAGAACTTTGATGAATTCGAAGAAATCGTCAAGTGATTCAAGCATTGAGAAAATTCTCGGATTTGCAACTGAATTAAAGCCGAAGTTTTCTGAGAACCCATATTTCGTGCTCAAGGCTTGTCAAGCACTCACGATTGCAAAATCGTACTCGAGCGTTCCCGAAAAGATTTACGCCTTCATTTCCGTGGTGCCCTGCACTTCGCCTGAAGAAAGACTCGCTTCGCGGCCCCGAGGAACACTTATGAAATTCTGGAGCATTGCCCCTTTGCTCTGATAGACTGATTGCGTAAGATATAAGTTCTCGGGGGCGATCGGATTCGACTGGTTTACCGCGGGTGAAGGTTGCGTGTCGTGGTTGATCGGCAGGCCACGTAAAAAGCTGATCACACAATAATTGCAAATAACCAATTTGCTATGGTTGCCTAATAGGCTTCCCCGAACAAGAAATCCCTGCCTGAGGAGTTCGAAGTTCGGTCACAAAATCAGGCTGGCTTCAGACCAATGGTTGCTACTTCTGAAGTAAGATTCGTTGCGACCTGCTCTGCCGGCGAGACTGTCGTTCGTCGCAAAGGCAGCTAAGACCAATAGGACGACTATACATGTAGACGCCTCACTTCAGGACTCACAGGACGCGGGTTCAATTCCCGCCGCCTCCATCTTAAGCCGTCTTACGATCATCGTAAGGCGGCTTTTTTTATTGCGTTTACGTCAAATCCCTTGCTGCGAAAGGACTTCGGAAAACGCTCTGTGTCAGGTTAGCGGCCGAAAGTGTCAGGTTGGCCGATCCGATGCTCGATTCTGGGCACCCCCTAGTGACTCCAGTTTGGAACTTCCGTTCACCAGATTGGAGACACGACATGCCTGCACGCGGAAGACAACTGAAACCTGACTCCAAAGGTCGATTTCGCCCGTATCTCGGATTCCGGGTGGATGCCGATAGCAGCCGCAAGGAACACCGATTCATCGTGACCTGCTCCACTTTTCTGGGCCATTCTTTATGAGAAAATCAATGGCTTCATCTGGCCAGGCTAGCCTGGCCAGATGAAGCGAAATCTTTGGGGGCCAGGTTGCCCAAAGCGCTGTGGGGTCGATGTTCGTTGTAGTCAACGCGCCAAGCTTCTGTCTTCTTCTTCGCGTCGTCAAGCGACAAGAACCAATTTTCATTCAGACACTCTGCCCGCACGCTTCCGTTGAAGGATTCAATGAATGCGTTATCCGTGGGTTTTCCGGGTCTACTGAAGTCGAGTGTCACTCCATTGGCATACGCCCACTGGTCTAAAATTTTCGATGTGAACTCGGGGCCGTTGTCCACACGAATCGTTTTTGGCAACGTGCGATCACAAGCCAAGTCCTCCAGGACTGAGACAACCTCCTTGCCTCGCATTCGCTGGCCAACCTCGATCGCAAGACTCTCACGAGTAAAGTGATCGACTATCGTCAACAGACGAATCTGGCGGCCATCAAAGAGTTCGTCAGACATGAAATCCATCGCCCAGCAGTCGTTAATGCGTGTCCGGCAACTCACTCGACGCCTGGGAGTCTTGGTTCGCAGACTCAGCCTTTCCTCGCGGTAGATCCGATACACACGCTTGGCATTCACCTCCCAGCCTTCACGACGCAGCAAAATGTGAAGTCGCCGATATCCGTAGTGAACTCGAATGGCTGCCAACTCCTTCAAACGCATTCGTAGAGCGACCTGCTCATCCTTCGTGGATTGATATCGATGACTTGAACGAGCCAAGCCAACCAAAACGCAAGCACGTCGCTCACTGATTCGATAGCACGACTTGGCTCCTTCGACGCATTCACGAAGGCGGGCAGGCTTTAGAGCTTTTTTGAAAGGACATCCTGTAAGATCTGCTTGTCCAGGCTCAGATCTGCCACCAGCGACTTCAAACGCTTGTTCTCTTCCTCCAAAGATTTCAAGCGGCGAAGCTCCTCCGTACCGAGCCCAGCAAACTTCTTCTTCCAACGATAGAACGTCTGCTGGCTAATTCCGAGCTTGCGACAAACCTCTTCGATTGGTGTGCCAGTCTCGGCTTGCTTGAGTGCAAAAGCAATCTGCTGATCGGTAAATTGACTCTTCTTCATGGTCATCTTTCTTCAAAATGGACGACCAGATTCTAACAGAGATTTTCTCACTTAGAATGGATCAGTTTTTTGGGAGCAGATCACGATGAAGGCCGAGGGAGATTCTGACGACGAAACGACGACGTCAGACTGAGCAGATCGTAAAGCTGCCACAGCAAAACACGATGGCAAGTGATCGGATTTGTCACAGACGTTTTCGCGATTCCAGAAGCAAAAATCATCGCAATGCGATACCATGCTAAAAGTTACGACTGTCAAAAGACGACATGTCACAGAAAGAAAGCCTGTCCAGATCCGCGACGGTTCCCAATGGTATTGTGAAAAACGTGAGGTTTTGCGAGGCCTCGAAGTTACTAATTCAGGCAAATTTGAATTCTCGCAAAATACATGTGCTCCCGAATCCAGGTCGTTCTTCCAGTGTGTTTGAAATGAAGAATCTGGAACAAGAATGGAAGCCCAATGAAACGTAATAAGAAAGCACTTTTTGAGAATTATCGAGCCAGCCAAACATCTGTTGATTTGCCGACAGATCATGAAGATGCTCTGATCTGCCCACTGTGCTGGGAAGAAACAGCTTACAATGATCTATCGATTGAGCACGCGCTCCCCGGTTCTGTCGGCGGTTCGGCGAAAGTGCTGACATGCCGCAGCTGTAACAACGAGCATGGAAGTTCATTGGATTCACACCTCTCTCAGTTTCAAAAGCTAAAGGATGCACTTCAGGGTCACGGGACAATCGCCACTGAATTGAACATCAACGGCAAAAGGATGGTTGCAAATCTTGATTGGAAAAACAAAAACTTTCATGTCGTTGGTAAGGCGACCGATCCTAGAGTAAACGACTTGGTAAAGGATGAATTCCAGGCTGGATTAGTCGAAAAAATGAAGGTGACGTTTTCATTCGGTTATGCAAAGAATCAATTCAATCGTGCAGCACTCCGCGCAGCCTATCTTGTCCTCTTTAGGTGCTTTGGATACCAATATGTGGTTCACGATGTCGTTCAGATTTTGAGACGAAGAATCTGTGATCCAACGCAAGAATTTCCTCGTCTTGGCTCGATGATTGTGGAGTTTCGCAACAAAGACAATTTCCCTGACCATGAGCCGCATTTAGTGTCCGTTGGAAATGTAAATGACGTCCAATTCTTTCTCGTGATTTTGCGAGTGAAGAAAGCAACCATTTCTCATATTGGTGTTTTCATGCCAGCCCCAACGGCTCCGACAGATCTATTTTTTGAGCTAATGGATCGATGTTCTCAGGAACACAACGGCGATTAATTTACAATCCCGGAAGGGGCGTATTTTGTTTAATGAATCCCCACACTTCGCACGTATGCCAAGCCTTGCTCCGCTGGTCAACTCAATTTAACTAGGCGGACAACTTCAATCTGCTCATTTTACCCGGGTGTCCGGGGCAATGGATTGGCCATCATTATTGGCCAGTTTGTATCCATCCAACTCACGCTTATTCTGGCCTTTGATCACTTTGCAGGTTTCTGCATCGCCAGATTCGATCAATATCTCAATTGCTTCCTTCGCTCGATTTCTGGAGAGGCCAGATAGGTCGGCCAGTGCGGTGAGTGATTCTCCAGTATGCTGAACATAAGCGCAAGATGTAGCTAGGCTTCGCAAGCAGATGAAGCCAGAAACGATAAAACGCTGAGGAATGGTGATTCCTCAGCGTTTCAATCGTGTTCAAAGTACACCCCGGAGGGATTCGAACCCCCAACCTCCGGTTCCGAAGGCGAACTTTAAGCTTCGTCCGAGCGGTCTCAAGGCTCGGGACACCAACATCTTACGAAGATTGATTACTTTTGCAAAGCGTTGTAAGACCATGCAAAACATGGCGTGAATAAGCGGTATTAGGGACGTATCTCAGTAGTTTCCGTATGCCATTGTAGTCATCAGGTAATCCGCTCAGTCAATTTTCAGATCTCCCCCTGAGCAGTATGACGCTGTTTGCGATGAACCTTCTTGTCCGACTTCAGAATCTCCTCGATGATCGACATGTAAGGATCGATCTTGGAACCACGAGGTTGACTCAACCGGTAACCTGGCGGTTCGATGAACGTCAGAATTTTTCCCAGCGTCTCCCAGTGAATATCGTATTCACGGCACGCGCCTCGATTACTGATCTGGCCTGTCAAAACACGACGACGAATCTTCGCCCACTTCTGCATGTCAGTAAACACCCGTCCCTCGCTGTCTTGAAGTTCAAAGAGTTGGTCAAAAGACCAACAGTCTGAACACCTGACAACAAGTGATCATCCGGGCGCGACACTTTTATCCCGAAAAACATCCCTCCAACAAGCGCTACGTTTTCTGGCCGGTGCTAACCTCTCCAGTCTCCCACTCCGTTCCACACGGTTCGTTCCAATGTACGAGCATCTCCGCCGAGAACTTTGACTCGCAGGCAGATGCGTACCATGCGGGGTTTTCCGCCATTGGCATTGATCTGTTCTCCGATCTGTCTGGCGGTCGCATGGTCTCCGCTTCGCATTAGTTGGCAAAGTCGTTGGGCGAGTTGCTCGTCTTCACCACCCAGGTCCGACTGAACCGCACGTTCCGACTCACGTTCGTGTGCCGGTCGCAAATCAATCCGTCTCGGTTGAACTGGTTTGCTGCCAAAGAGTTTTTTGAGAAGTCCCATGAGCGTTGTCCAATGCTGTTTGAATTAGAAAGAATGAGCTTTATTGAATGGAAATTCTTCTCCCCAGTGGCAGTATCTATCTGCCGTGATTACTCGTTTGATTACTCGTTTGATTACTCGTTTGATTACTCGTTTGATTACTCGTTTGATTGCACGTTTGATTGCACGACTGTTGCTAGTCCCAGTTGCTTTTTATTTTCGCCAGAGCATTGGACCAGCCAGACAAATGAGGCTCATCGCGAGCAAAGCGAAACTGGAAGGTTCTGGGACGGCAGATTCTTCAACATTTCCATTCAGAGTTAATCTAAGAAACTGAGTCGAGCTATCAGTCTCGTCATTCAGAAAGATGTTGAATCGCGAAGAGTAAGTCCCTACTGCACCAGTACTCAATGTGGCAAGGAAGTTCTGCGTTCCTCCTTCATCCAGATCTGGAAATCCTGTCAGATTCGTCGAGAATGCCGTGTTTCCTCCAGAGAAAAATGCAGAGAGAAAACTCAAAGGTGCAAGTGGCCCCGGTCCGCTTAGGTTTGTGATTGAAAACGGTAAGGTTGCGGGACCGGAACCGACTTCAACAGTTCCAAAATCGAGTGTCAGTTGGTCGATATCGGAGTCATTGTCGAATGATGCATTCGATGGATCGAAAAGCCCTTCGAATTCAAGATCAATCAGGAACGATGAGCCAGCTCCAAAAGAAGCATTAAACACCTGCCCAAACTCATTGACTGTTCCAGTAACGTCCAAAGTCAGCGAGTCGTCAGTCACGCTGATGTGGTTCTGGCCAAAGTGTCTCACTTCGGGGGTGATAAGTTGGTAGGTTGCGCCTACAATCTTTGCTTGTGGACGATTTACCGCGTTTAGGTCCGAAAACTCGATAACGTGTTCAGCAAAAGGGCTGAAATTACCACCGTCCACCGCATTCATGACAATGCTCGTCTCTCGGACATCGAATGTGTAATTTGTGAATACGTTTCCAAGATCGGTTGTTCCACCAGAGACAATCTCGGGGGCGCCTCCGTCTCGCACAAGGATATTTGTCGCTTCCTCCGGAGTTCCTCCATTAAAATTTCTCGCATAGTTGAAGGTACTACCGACAAGTCCAGCTTCAACCATTTTGGGTAGACCGATAGCGATAGAACACATACAGATGAAACCGAATTTTGACACTTTTCGAGACATTTTACACAATTTCATTTTCTATCTTTCAACCTTGTAAATGAGGGTTCAATCTTCTCAGGTCTGGAAGAATTCAGATTTGTGTGGGCAAGATTTCCACCCTTGACAAGAACGAAGTGGCATAACGCGAAACCACATGTTTTGGTGAATGTCTCGAAATTCCACGCAAACAATGAGACGCTCGAAGGTTGTGAATGAGTCCGACTACTGCTTGCAGCATTTGTGACTGGAATTCAACTTATCATCACATTATCTTTGTAGTTGCGTCTTTTCCGGGTTGTAGCGTGAAGCAGAGAATCGGGGTTGAATTCTTCTTGCTTGCGCATCTTTTCTTTTTTGCGTTGAGAATTTCTTCGATGGTCTCGACTTCCTCCGATTTGATCGATGGTGTTCGCCGGCACGACCCGCCGGCTTGGGAGAGACTCGTGCGGATATACAGCCCGCTGGTCTATCACTGGTGTCGGCATCGGGCGGAACTCTCCGCTGAGGACGCAGCCGATGTTCTACAGGAAGTGTTCGCAGCCGTGACTCGGTCGATAGGGGAGTTTGAGAGAAGAAAAGCGAACAACGAGAACGGTCAGCCAGGGACATTTCGTGGTTGGCTGCGTGTGTTGACGTCTAATAAGATTCACGATTTTCATCGGCGAAACGCACACAAAACACAAGCGACTGGTGGCTCAGACGCGATCCAAAGGCTCAGCCAGGTCCCCGATTTGTTTCCGGGGAACTTTGATTCCGAGTCACCTGAGTCGGGCGAAGAAATTTGTGAGCAGTCCATTTTAATTAACCGTCTTCTGGATGAATTACGGCCACGATATAAGGAGGAAAGCTGGAAGGCGTTCTGGCAGTCTGAACTGGCGGGGCGTCCACGGCAGGAAATCGCAAACGAGTTGGGGATCTCAATCGATGCAGTCAACATGGCTATTTTCCGAATTCGTAAGCGACTACGAGAGGAACTCGAAGGGTTTCTAGAGGAATAAAACAATCCTTCAGCCACATAACATTTGGCGTTATGCTTGAACGTTCTTGGTGGTGTTGTCTTATCCTGCATGAACTTATTTTTTTTCTGAGAGGAAGAAGAGGCAAGCAGCGGAGATGACTCACACCGGCGGGCAAGAATAGAACGGAACTCGACATCCATGCCGATCCCTGATCACAACAAACCTGATCCACCGGGACCAGAGTTGACCTCTGATCCACTCGACAAGTATTTCCAGGAGCATATTGAAACGTGTGCAGCGTGTCGCGAGGTGACAAGTGATGCCGGGCGCGATCCCTCAGCAACTTTGAGGAACATCTTATCACAGTCGGTACTTGTCGAATTGCTGAGCGAGCCAGCCTACCTTGAGGCAGTGACGAAAATTCAGCAGATGCAGGGCGAAGAATTTGCGCTCGTAGTGGAAAATTCAACCATTCTCGAAGCTGGATCTCAAATTGGGCATTACAAGATTTTGGAGTTCATAGCCCAGGGTGGGATGGGTCAGGTTTATCGAGCGGAGCATGTTGAACTTCATAAATCCTTCGCAATGAAACTCCTTCCGAAGCACAGAGAAGAGAGTACCCACGCAATTGATCGCTTTCGACGCGAAATGAAGGCACTCGGTCAGTTCAGCCATCCTCATGTGGTAATGGCCACAGATGGTGGAGAAGACTTAGGCAGATTTTATCTGGTCATGGAGTTCGTTGACGGACGAAATTTCACGGATCTGATTCAAGATCTGGGGCCACTCCCGATTGCAGATGCTGCTGAGTTAATCCGACAAGCTGCACTGGGAGTCGAAGCGATCCATCGCCAAGGGATGGTTCATCGCGATATCAAACCCTCAAACCTCATACTCTCAAATGATGGCATCGTGAAAGTTCTCGATTTAGGATTATCAAGATTTTCAACAACCTTGATCGACGAAGAAGACTTGACCGCCACAGGTCAGATTTTGGGAACCAGAAGATTTATGGCTCCCGAGCAGTTCGAGACAAGTCAGGTTGATGCCCGAGCAGACTTGTACAGTCTTGCTGCCTCACTAGAAAGCTTGCTGACTGGTGGTCTCCCTTTAATCGAAGAGTCAAATGACTCAAAGCATGGCACGAATAAAGTTCAAAAATCGTCCGTGTGTAGAGCGTTATCGAAACGCGATGATCTCCCGAAAGAACTTATCGAGATCCTGAGCCGGTTCACCGCACGCAGGCCGAATGATCGACCGAGTTCAGCAAAGGATTTGATCGAAGCGTTACAACCATTCTGTGCTGGATACGATCTCTCATCTCTTGTGCAAAGAAAGATGCATTCGAATGAAGTCGTCGCCGGAGAAATTGATTCAACAGATGGAGAACCACGTCACTCCGCACAGCCGAGAGTTCGATCTCAACAACGTCTCATGTGGGGAATGTTCTTCACTGCGCTGGCTGCTGTATCAATGTGGTTCGGATTCTCAAACATCGAGAGAAATATCGCATCAAGTTCGGATTCACCTGAAACTCAACCACAAAGCAAGAACACGTTAAAGCAAGTTCCCTCGGTTTCAAAAGTGCCTCAGCCACCGATCGAACAATTGCAGGAACGCCAGATTGCAGAATGGGTTCTAGAAAAAGGAGGGGAAGTTGTTCGACATCCACATGGCAAAATTCAGAGTGTGAAGGAGATCCCTGAGGAAGGCCCTTTTCGTATTCGATCCATTTCACTGATTGACCGGGGAGTTTCCAATATTGACATTCTCCCGTTTCAGCGGCTTTCCATGATCGACGGATTAACCCTGTCGAACAATTCCTCGCTCACAGATCGTGGCTTAATCGGACTTTCAAAAATCAAGACCCTGAGATGGCTTTATGTCGGTGGAACGCAAATCACCGACCAGGCTCTGGTCAGCTACAATGAGCTATCAAAGTTGGAGACTTTAGGACTTGGCAAAACTTCAATTTCTGGTGCTGGGTTAGAGGTTCTCTCCAAACAGACTCGCTTGCGAGAAATTCAATTGAATGGCACCGCAATCTCAAACTCAGGGCTCAGCCATTTAAAGAATTTCCCCAACCTGATTAGACTGAACCTCTCATCGACAAACGTATCAGACGCAGGACTGATCCAACTCGTTGAGTCTGCACCAAGAATCAAGTATCTGCAGTTGCAACTTACAAAAATTACTGATGAGGGACTCCTGCATCTAACAAACTTGAAACAGCTCAAAGAACTCAACCTGCAGCAGACATCTGTAACCACTCAAGGAGTCGAGGCACTTCGTCATGCGATTCCGGATTGTCATGTGAAACATTAATATTTTATGTCAGCTCCTCTATTTGCCCCGGAGCCACCGACATGACAACTCTGCGGCCCCAAATCCCAACATAACTGGTACCACTACTAAAGCAGTTTGCTTTACCGTGTCCCCATGAAGAACGTGTTTCTTGTGTCCGTGTAGAGCGATTTTCATCTGATGAATCACTGATTTTCACGGGACTGTTCGCGTACATCTTTTTCAAACTGCATTAGACCACAGAGAGATCGCTCAAGAATCTCTCCTGTCGCTTTAACCACACATCGAGTCAGAATCATTTCGGGTTTTTGAAATGCGCAATTTGCTCAAAGCTCTGGCAAGACTGTTGAACTGGGACTGAGTCACTCAATTTTTGAGCAGCCGCTCAAGATTGATTTGCCGGAATTTTAATCCATTCGGAGAGTTGAACAGATCAACGTTCGGGGATACCTTACAAACTTAAGAGACAGCTTCTGGTTTCCACTCGAAAGGAGCAGACGCTCGAAAATTTGTAGACTTGCTTCGGACAAACATATCGATTCGACAACTGAGGAGATCACATCTTATGGGACTTTTTGACTCGCTCTTCGGCGGCATGGATGGAGGCGGACGACTTTCTCCTCAGGAAGCCTTCGCGGGAATTCTGATGGGTGCGACAGCTTGCGACGGACACCTCGCGGACGATGAAGTCCACGGCTTATGCGTCGCGCTCACCCGAATGAAACTGTACGAACGAATGAACGAGAAGCAGTTCAACCAAATGTTGAACAAGCTCTACGGAGTTATCAAAAAGAAAGGTGTCGAGTTCTTAATTGATGGATGCGTGGAGCAACTTCCAAGCGGCCTTGAAAAGACAGCGTTTGCGAATGCTTGTGACATTGTCCTGGCAGATGGAGTCATCGAGGATGACGAAAAAGAATTCATCGAGAAACTGCGAAAGAAATTGAATCTCGAAGGTCCGGTCGCCAAGGTGATTGCCGAAATTATGGTTGTCAAAAACCGGGGATAGCCTTGAACACCGGCTCCTCTAACGACAACGACCATTGAAAGCCAGCACATTCATACGCTCTCCCTGAACTTAACAGGATCAGTTTTATGTCTTTATTTGATGACGTCCTCGGTGATTCAGATGCTTTCTCAGAAAAATCGTTTGGTCCCCAGGAAGGATTTGCAGGGATACTGATTTCTGCATCTGCTTGTGACGGACATACTTCGGACGAGGAAGTCCGAGGAGTAATGAAAATTCTGGGTCGCATGAAACTTTACTCTCGCCTGTCTGATTCCAACTTCGGCAGTATGATGGATCGACTACTTGGTGTGCTCAAGAAAGGTGGGCCGGAGAAGCTGATTCAGAAATCAATTCCCGCCATCCCTCCGGAACTTCGAGAAACAGCTTTCGTCAACGCATGCGATATTGTCCTCGCTGACGGTGTCGTGGAAAACGACGAAAAAGAGTTTATCGACCAGATGATGCGCCAGCTCGAAATTGAAGGCAACCGCGCAAAAACCATCATTAAAGTCATGGTCTATAAGAACAAAGGCTAAGAATCGCGGCGAGCTGAGGCTTTAATGGTCAGAGCTTCCATGTTATCCTCGACCTTCCATCAAGTTGACAATGTGCCTGTTTAAGAGAGAGTTTAACTGTCATTGGTCTCATTAGCTCTCTGGTAGAGAACTCTCTTTGAACTGTCAAATCATCTTTGCGAGTGACGAGTGAGATGAAAATTCCCGAATAAGAACTCTTAGGCTCTTCCCGTTTACTTAAGCTGAATTCAGTTGTTCAAACATTGTTGGATCTAATCAATTTTATGAACGCCTGTTCCTGTGAACGGGCGTTGTTTTTTTCCTGCATGATCACCGAGATCCGCAGCCACTCACCCATCCCTAATTGACATCCATGTCCACTGAAATCTCATCGGAATCGACTCCTCAAGAGAACAGCGATAACGAACCTAGCCGGACAGGTCTTCTGGTCTGCATCGCCATCTGCATCGCCTTCGCTGCCTTTTGGTGGATCTCATCGACAACGGAAGCCACCTGGGCAATACTCGGGTTTCTAATGTTCGAAGTTGCTGTCATTTCCATTGTGATCTGGCAAGCTTGCGACCCCTTTGCCGATGCAGCTCAATGGGTGGGGCAAAAGTTACAAATCCCCGGTTCGGTACGTGGGGCGACGCTCGATGCAATTGCCAGTTCGATGCCGGAACTCTTTAGCGGGATTTTCTTTGTAATCTTGGCGATTCAGGCAGTCAGCGGTGGCGGAGATGCCAAAGCCATAGAAGCTGCCGGAGCAGAGGGTTACGGATCGACGATCGCGACATGTGCTGGGAGTGCGGTGTACAACATGATCCTGATCCCGGCGTTCTGCGCGTTGGTGATCGCCTACACTCGCAGAGAACGTCCGACGATTGATGTCGAAGATGAAGTCATCTCACGTGATGGCGTTTGGTTTGTCGCCTGTGAAATGCTTCTTATTCTGTTTTTGTTTCAGAACACGATGCATTGGTGGATGGGAATCATTTTCCTCATTGCTTATGCCGTATATATCTATCAGCTCTACCACGACGCACTTGTCTTTCGAAAGAAGATGGCAGCCACAAAATCTTATTTAACCAAATCACCACAGGCCCCCGAGATCGGACAAGTCATCGAAGCGTTACATGCTCAGGGAATGAATGTCTCCAGAGCGATGGTCATTCAAGCTCAGGAAGAAATTCGGTTGCACATAAGCCGTGAGGAACTTGAAGAAGAAGAGACTCCTGATGAAGCTGGAGTCTTCTTTGGCTATCTTTCGATCCCACTCAATAAACTTTCGACGCCCCTGATCCTGCTGACAGCAACTCTGGTCTCTGCCGTGGCCTGTTATTTTCTGGTTGAAGTCACCATCGAAACTTCGAAAGAACTTGCAGTCCCGGCGTTTTTCGTTGCAGTGATTCTAGCAGCTGCCGCATCCTCCGTCCCTGACACTTTTCTTGCAATTGCAGCGGCCCGCCGTGGTGATGACTCTGGCGCCGTTTCTAACGCCTTTGGCTCGAACATCTTCGACATCTGCGTCTGTCTATCGATTCCACTTCTCGTTAACAGTTACCTTACAGGGTGGCAGCCTGTAACTTTGTTGCAAGATGGCAAACCGATCGCCGGCCTTGTCGGTTTACGAATTCTCCTCGTTGCTCTGACAGTAGCAACACTGGCAATCATGTGGCATAACCGCCAGTTAACATTAAAGAAAGCAATTATCCTGTGCGGACTTTACGCCATCTTCATTGCTTACGCCGTACTAGGATCGCTTGGAATTTTATTCTAGAGCAGTTTGCTCTACCGTGTGTCCGTGAAGAACGCATTTCTCTAATGAAATTTCTTTTCGCCACGAGACAGATCCAGCAAACCAATTCGAAAGATGCCCTAGTTCAGCTGCGATGTGATTCCTGCGTTTCACTTATCACGAAAGACTCCCTCAATCAGGATGCTCAGTTAACGAAAAGTCATTTTCAAATTTCTGGTTCAGTCACAAATCGGCGAAGAGAATTTTGCGTTCGCAAAAATTCAGGAACCACATTTTTACATTTTGAGTGCTTTGCGAAGCACTGGTTCCATCGCTTCGGCATGTCGAAAGAACCCCAAATCAGAGGGATGCGATCCGTCAGTCGTGTCGTCGCGATCTTCTCCAAGTAGGGTATTCCCATCGATGTAGTAAAGCGATTTTGCTCCGCTTGCGAGTAAAGACTCATACGCAGCCCGATAAGCTTTGCGACTTCCGGAGTGGCGATCCTGCTGAGATTGCAAGAAAGGTGCGCTCGCATACGTGCGGTCTTCAACCATTACAATTGGAGTCTCGGGACGAGCCACGCGAAGTTGCTTGACCATGTTTTCGGCGCGGGATGCGACTTCTTGCCCTACCATGTTTGGCAAACAATCGAGAACATAGACAGCTGGATCGAGCTCTGCCAAGAACTCTCCAACTTCTGGTTCCATCTTTCCATTCCCGGAGAATCCCAAATTGAGAATCGGGAGATTCAGTCGACGTCCGAGGATCGATGGATGCGGCATTCCTGGCCGAGATGCACACGCTCCATGAGTAATTGAAGTCCCATAGAACAGAATTGGTTTCTCTTGCCGAGGTTCAATTGGCTCGAACACATTTCCCTCTGGAACTCCGACTTTCAGATACTCGGTCCCATTATAAAGCGGAAGATAGATCATGTAATTTCGCTTGCCTGGAATGAGGCCGGAAATCAAATTCACCTGAGCAGCCTGCTTGGTAGGTTTTACCACAGAAATCCATTTCCAATCTCCTTGCTCATCTTGAGCATACAGATCAAAACCACTCACACCGGTCGCTGGCATGTGAGGCATCGACAGACTCGATGATGTCACTTTGTAGTCAACATGGATCGATGTCGCATCCGTCGTGAATCGCACGGACATCCCGGCAGAGTGTCGACTCAAGTTCCAGACTGGAGTACGAACCTTCCCTTCCGCTCGGGCAGGCAGACGATCGAAAAACTTCGCTGTGTCGTTCCAGCCTTTCCCTTCAACTCCCCAATCTCGCACATCGTGCCAGACAATCTTCTTTCCCTTATCCTGCCCGAAACTTAGTGAGTACGGAGCAACTGCAAACAAGCTTGTCGCTGCGAGAAATCTTCGACGAGAAAGAGGCAATGTCATTGGTTCTATCACTTTTTCTAAGTGGACGACTTTACGATTGACGCGAGGGGCTTACAGCGAGGCTCTTTTCCCCACATCATCTTGATGTGAATCCATTGAGAGCTGAAATCGCTCAATCACGATCTTAACAGTCTTGAACTGATCCTGAAACTTGAAATTGCTCTCTCAAACGATGAGAAAAGAGGCTCTTCCAGAGATTTTCGGACTGATTCCAAGAGATCGTGTTGAGTCACTCAAAAATGGATTGTCAGATGAAATCTCTGGCTGGTTTCATTCATTTTCCACCCGGTTCATTTCAGTTTCTGCGGAGTCAAGTTATGTTTCCACGATCTATTTTTCAAGTTTTGGGAGACTGGGGCAATGCCCCCTGATACAATTCTCATTCAAAGCGGAGAACGTCACCGACCGATCTCGACGACCTGATAGACGATGAGTATTATTGAAAACACGAACAATACCGCGAAATCGTTGCAATTTTTTGAAATCACTCTCTCAACTTCTGAGTTTGCCAGAACAAATTGTTTGTGCAAATTGGTGAGAGCAAATATGAAATCCACACAAGACTTCTAAAATCGGTATCATTGACTGGAAATCCGGTCACTTTTCAAGTTTTGATAGAGCGAACTCAGTCAATAGAGACAGGGACATGGAACGCGAACAACTTAAACAGACTCTTTCGGAACTGCAT
This sequence comes from Thalassoglobus polymorphus, assembly GCF_007744255.1. GTDB lineage: Bacteria > Planctomycetota > Planctomycetia > Planctomycetales > Planctomycetaceae > Thalassoglobus > Thalassoglobus polymorphus. Next base: position 3,299,763 of record NZ_CP036267.1, read on the forward strand.
CAAGAACTCGCTGAGTCTCCCGATCTGGTTGATACTGAAACGAAAGCCTTGATTCAACAGTTGGCGACAGACATTCAATTGGTCTGCACTTCAGATTCGGTCGAGCCTGGTGAGAAGAGCGAGCCCGTGCAGATTGAGAAGGAAGGCGTTCTTGATCAACTTCTGAGTCTGACGGATGAGTTCGAAGAATCATATCCGAAGCTCGCAGAGGCGATTGGACGCGTGGCAACTGCACTCAGCAGGATCGGAATCTGAGGGAATAGTCCTGAAGATGCAAACCTGCCGGAGTAAATCTGAAGGTGCAAAAGATGCAAACGGTAGAGAGTTTGTCCCCTGCCCTTTTTGCTAGGCAACATACCCTAGCTTCCGATAACGGTCCATTTTATTGCGAAGCGTTCGCGAGGTAACTCCCAAAGTTTCGGCAGCTGCGGATTTGTTCCCCTCATTCTGGGACAATCGCATGAGAATCACACGTCGCTCAATCTCTTCGAGTGGAAGCTTCAAAAAACTGGCTGGGAGTTCGTCTTCAAACGAATCCCGTTCTGTCGGCGTGGGGAACTCAACGGCAGTAATCTCTGGCCCTTGAGCCAACACGCAACTTTTCAGAACCGTATTCCTTAACTCACGGACATTGCCCGGCCAGTCATGCTCGCAAAGTTGCTTCATGACCGATGAGGAGACACGAAGAACCTGAAACTCCCCTTCAGACTGAAATCGTTTCAGAAAATGTGTCACGAGTGGAGGAATGTCATCTCGACGTTCTCGAAGCGGCGGAATATCGAGGCATAAGACGTTAATCCGATGCAGCAGATCTTCACGGAATCGTCGCTCTCGGACTTCTTGATCCAGCAAGCGATTCGTGGCAGCCACAATGCGAGCGTTGACCTTCAGATTTTGATTACTCCCGACTCGCTGATACTCACGCTCTTCGAGGACTCGCAACAGTTTGGCTTGAGTTCCGATTGGGAGCTCTCCGATTTCATCAAGAAAGAGCGTCCCGTTTTCAACGACCTCTAATCGTCCCTGACGAGACATCGTTGCCCCGGTGAACGCTCCTGTTTCATGCCCGAACAGTTCGCTTTCAATCAACTGTTCTGAGAGTGCGGCACAGTTGACCTGCAAATAGGGATTCATGCTGCGGTTGCTAAATTCATGAATCGCTCTCGCCAGCAATTCCTTGCCTGTTCCAGTTTCACCTGTAATTAAAATCGCTGCCGATGACTTTGCGAATCGTTTCGTTCGGTCTAACAACTCGTTGATGCACTGCGACTGAAAAATGATCGACACGTTTCCCCCCTCCGGATCGCTGTCAATGATTTTGCCCCCGTGATAGTCGGGCTCACGACCTCACAGACTTTATGCCAAGAGGCAGCAAGTCAAAACATTATTTTGCTACTGCCCCAAGAACTGCCCGCCACCTCGAATTTGAGTTCGTTCTTAATGTTTCTGATAGGCGGCTTTCATTTGTTTCACTTGGAATTGATGATCCCGTTTCGGAAGTAACTGCTCTCTTTGAGTTTTGAGCTTCCGTTCAAGAGCATCAACCTCATTGAGCAACATCGAGATGAGCCGTTCCTGCTCTTTGACAAGTGTTGAAAGCCGTTCGGAATTCCGTATCAAGCCAAACAGCGATTCTGACGCCCAACCTGCCCTGACTTCTGCTTGTTGAATAGCGCTCATAGTTTCTTGCAATTCATAATCAACATGATCTCCTGGACGATCAAACTTTCTCAGAACCTGCAAACCTCTCAGGTACAATGCATTGAGACTGAGCAAGTTTTTTTCAATTGAATGCTCATCCAAATCGATTCCTGAGTTCATCTCATTTTGTAAGGTCATTGACTTCCCTTTCCCACTGCTCCAGAGCAACTGAGATCGTTTGAATCTTTCTGTCGATCTCGATCTGTTCTTGAATCTGGTCGAGCCACCAACCTGAAACCGTTCCGATCCACTCCGACTCCTCATCGGAGACCAAACGGCGATACAATTGTTGAGCGACCTCCACCTGGCCAAGCTTGCGATAGCACCCCGCACGCAGAAAGTCAGCCCAGTGGGATTCATGGCGACTCCATTCTGTCTGCTCAATCGCACTTAAAACTCGCAGACATTCATCGTAGTGTCCGGTCGCGAAAAGGCTTGAAGAAAGTGCAAACCGATCAATAGGGCCATCACTCTTTCGTGAATCCTCTATCGTTTCCGAGTCTTTTCCTGGGGATGACTTTGCCACAGATTGTGACGGATCGTCGATCGGATCGCTCAACGACTCCACCATCAAAGGCAAACTCGAATTTGCTCCACTTGGGTCTTGCTGGTCTTCTCTATCGGGCATCGTTTCTGAACGGACCGACCTCGGTTTTGTACCTGCCTCAGAATCCGGCTCGGCCCCCGGCTCAGTCTTTGTTTCTTTTGGAACTTCGCCCGGGGTTGGGAGCGTCAACGGAGCGTTGGTGTTCCCCTGACGCGAAGGATTTGTTGATGGACTCTTGCCACGCTTCATCTCCATCCATCTCTCGGTCAGTTGTCGCATTTGTTCCTGCAGATCATCAAACCGCTGCATCTTCTTTTCGAGTAAATTCTCCTGCTGAGGAGAATTCAGCTGATTCGTTTTTTCGACAACTTCATCAATCAACGAATCCGAAGTATTTTCCACTTCCCCAGCAGAGAGCGAATGCAGTGCGATGAAAATAAAGCAGACTGAGAGGAGCACGATTGTATTTTTCATAGTCAGCGAATTCAAAATAATGAGGATGTGAAAGAAGGACAATCTTGAATCACGGTTCATTCCCGCTCAGGACTGATTCGAGAGTCCCTGTATAGCACTGAATCGCCATGTCGTGTTGCCCCTGTGACTGATAGACATGACCAATCTTTTGAAGCAGATACTGTTTCACTTTCCCAGATGACTCCGGATTGCTGACCACTGCTTTGTACAATTCGAGCAGTTCTTCAAGCGAAATGTTCGGTGGAAGACTTGAAATCATGTCAAGCGAGTCGTTAGCCGCCCCAATTGATCGACGACACTTCTCTTCAGAAGCCAAACTCTCAACGCTCGAACCAGAGAACAAGAGAGTTCGAAGCTGTTGCTCGATCGGAAGTCCAAGATGCTGCGATTGCTGAGATTGAAACAATCGCTGAGCTTCTTCATTGAATCCAAGTTCATGATATTCTCGGCAACTTAAGAACCACCAGTATTCGCCAAACGTCGAGTTGAAATCAAGATTGCTCAGTGCTGAGATCAACTCGACACTCTCCCGCCGAGTTCTCATCTTTGGACTTAAGTCCCCTGATTCGATCAGGGATGAGATGATCGTAATTTCATTTCGCTTTTCGAAAGAGTGCCGGTTCTGTAGACATCGTGTGAGAACTTCCTCACTCTCAGAAAATTGCCCTGACATCTGATACGCAGCGGCCAACGACAGAAGAATTTCCATTTGCAATCGATCATCGACCGTCAAATCCTGTGCGATACGAAGTGGTGAGACCGCTTTCGTCGGGCAGGCGTTTCGTAAATGAATACGCCCGATGTAAAGATTTGCAATCGCATCGGTATCGCCTCCCGCACCGAGATCTGCAGCTTTGTAAAATCCAGCCAAGGCCTCTTTACCATTTTTCTGTAAATGACACTTACCGATGTTGAGCCAAATTTCTCCGGCATGCGATGTATCAGGAAATTGTTCTAATGTCCGTTGGAGCCCCCGCAAGGCGACAGTACGATCGCCTTGCCGAGCCTTCAAAGCAGCAAGGGCAGTCATACTAATTGGGGCCAATGAATGTTCCGGTGCTGAGGTCATTGCAAATCGCAGAATCCGCTCAGCTTGTTCCAAATCGACATTCTCATCTCCATTTTCCAGAGAGTGAACATGAATCTCATTTCCCTGTTCTACCCAGCAGCATTCCAGAGGAAATAGAACTGAATCGAAAATCACTGAAAGCGGCAGGCCTTGAAAATTCGTGGCGATGTTTCGCTGAGACAGCCGCTCCAGACATTCTTCTTCAATGATGCAATTGATTCCTGATGCTGCGGAAATTTGAACAAGAAAATCTCGCACGGTGATCCCGGGGGATTGCACTTCCAGAAGGATCGAGTCGGAGGAACTGTCCAATCTCAAAACGTTTCGCACGAGTTCATCAGACGAAGACGGGAGATTACTTGCACGAGAGGTCACGAGAATTTCGTTGACGAACTTTTCGGCAGCGATCTCTTCTGCAGGAATGGTCAGATCATCATCTGAAAGAGACGACAATCCCGCATCAGACTTGAGTGCGATTGCTGCGGAGACCAACCCAATCTGATGCACGAGTCTTGCTTCGACGGCAACCGAGCGAACGTCTTGATGAGTCAGCAGAGTACGAAGGAGGTCGTTTCGTGCAGAGAGAGCTTTTCCACTTTTTGACCAGATACGCGCCCGCCCAAGACGTGCAGCGGTGAGGACTGGCTGAGATTGAGTGCGGCTGATGGCTGTTTGATAATTCTCAACAGCCTCTTGATACAGCCCGAGTGTTTCCTGGCAAACCGCGAGCTTGAGGAAAGTCCGACCGTCCACGCGGGCGCCTTGTGTCTTACAAATTTCTGAGAGAAGGTCCTCGGCATGTTCATAGCGAGCATCTTGAATTGCCTGCTCCGCTTCGTCCAGTAGAACCGGCGTGGAACGCGCAAATCTTTGACCATTCCGTTTGAGAACTGGCTGACCGGATGCTGGCTGTCCCAAGGAATCAGCCTCGTTCGATTCAGCCGTCTTGCTCTGTTCGTAGTTGCCCTGTTCATAACTGCCCTGTTCATAGTTTTTGCTTCGCTGGACTCCCTTGGATTCTCCAACCTTAAGTGCTGCATAATTCAACTTTTGCTGAGTGGACAATCCAATGCACACCCCGCAGATAACGCAAATGGCCGTGGCAATCCCAATCGAGCGTGATCTCATCTGCACGTTGCTTCCCTCCTGCGATCAGCAAACAAACTCATCATGTGCTTTGCTCGTCATTTTGAATTGCCACACCCATAACGCACGGGTCTGCTTCTGTATGAAACAGTCCGTGACGTAAGGAATGTTGCAGCCGTTAAAAATTGCTTAACCGTGCCAATCTCATCGACGTCTTAGGAAACCGAGTTCAGCAAAAAAACTTTGAGCAAGTTTTGCTCAAGCGCTTCGATCACTTCACTGGCACATCATGCTGGAGAAGAAACGATGCAAATCCAAAGAGTTCATACTGAACATCTACCATTTCCCTCTTCGGGAGGTCCACATTCGACTTCCTCCCCGAGGGTGATCGATGAACAAATTTCAGCCCGGAAAGATCAATCGAACGCAGAAATTCTGCGTTCGGCTGACTCTCCTGGCGAAATCTCATCATTCCTGGAGCAACTGCGTTTACTACCAGAGCAGAATGACAATGCCGTCGAACTCGCCCGAGAGCGTTTTCTCTCGGGTGCGTTGTTTTCACGCGAAGTTGCGGAATCGGTTGCAACTTCGTCACTGAAGGACTTTGTATTTTGAACTGTTCGTGACGACTTACACGACACGGAGCGGAATTTGATGTTGCATGAGGCAACGGGTCACCTCACACGAACCAACAAAGAAAGAGGTTAGAAGATGGGACTTTCGATCGCCAACAATGTGGCATCACTCAACGCTCAGAACAATTTGACTCGAGCAAATGAACGATTGACGACTTCCGTCGAGCGACTTTCATCAGGATTGAAAATCAACCGAGGGGCTGATGGTCCTGCGGCATTGGTGATCTCGGAAAAGCAACGTGCTCAAATCGCCGGTCTGGAACAATCGATTCAAAATGCTGAAAAGGCAGTTTCTCTTGTCCAGACAGCTGAAGGTGCGTTGAGTGAAATTAACTCCTTGCTTGTGAAAGTGCGTTCACTCGCTATCGATTCAGCCAACACCGGTGTCAATGATAGTGACGCGTTGTCCGCGAATCAGGCGGAAATCAACAACGCTCTCGATACAATCAATCGGATCGCCAACAACACTCAATTCTTGACAAAGAAATTGCTGGACGGCTCGGCTGGAGTGAATGGAACTCCGAACGACACAGATGTGAGCTTCCTGGGAGCCACTTCCAAGACATCGGCCGGTTCCTACAACGTTGCGATCACGACCGCAGCCGAAAAAGCACACGTCTCCAATGGAACAGCACAATCGTCTAACCTGGCTGCCGCTGAAGAATTGACTGTCAACGGGACTGTCATCACCCTGAATGCAGGGTTGTCACAATCTCAAGTGATTGACCGAATTAACGAATTCTCCAATCAAACCGGTGTCATCGCTGAAGATAACGGTGGGAACACTCGACTTTACAGCTCAAACTATGGATCTTCAGCATCAATCAGTGTGACTTCGGATACCGCAGCTGCTGCCGACAGTTCAGGTTTCGGAACCGCGACCCTGAGTGATACCGGACTGGATGTCGCTGGTACAATTGATGGCGTGGCAGCATCTGGAAGTGGAAACACCTTGACCGCTACGTCTGGAGCTGCCCAAGGACTTCAACTCTCCTTTGCGGGTGATCCAGCCAACGCCACTCAAACAGTCACAGGGGCACAAGGTAGCGTCACCGTGACTGACAACTCGTTGACATTCCAGATCGGGCCAAACGCAAATCAAACGGCCCAAATCTCAATCAATCGAGTCAATCCGTCATCTCTAGGTGTTGGAGTTTCTGGAAATCAATTTGCCAATCTGGACCAGATTGATGTGACCACAGGAGCCGGTTCACAAGATGCCCTTGCGGTCATCGATGCAGCCATCGACGACATTTCAAACCTGCGAGGAGACTTGGGGGCGTTCCAACAGAATACGCTCAGCTCCACAGCGAACAACTTGCGAGCGACGTTGGAAAACACCGTCAACGCTGAGTCTGTCATTCGTGACACCGACTTCGCTGCGGAAATTGCCAACTTCACACAACAGCAAGTTCTCGTTCAAGCTGGAACTTCTGTTCTTAGTAACGCTAACCAATTGCCACAATTGGTTCTCTCGCTCCTCGGATAACTTTCACTCAGATCCTCAAACCTGACTTGAATCTCTCAACCTCTGAGCATTCGTATTCAATCAAGTTTGCGGGTCCATTTTCACTTCGAATGTTTTCTCCAAACCCGTTGAAGAACAGATTTCTTCAACGGGTTGATTTGAATAATAAAAAATAGGATGTCGCCCCGAGGCAATCGACTCAGGGATTCGAAGAACAGGTGAAACAATGATTACGATTGATGGACTGATCACAGGAATTGACACCGAAACGATCATCGATGGACTACTGGAAATCCAGAAGAACCAGATCGATCGCTTGCAACTTCGGCGGCAAGGCATCGAAGCGAAACAGACTGCATACGAGTCAGTGGAGGTTCAACTTGTCTCGTTGAAGTCCATTGCCGATCGACTCTCTCGTCCGCAGGCAAATGTCTTCCAAAGCAGAAACGTTGAGGTGAGCGAAGAAAACGCCGTCTTCGCAATCGCCAACACAAATGCCAGCACCGGGACCTATCAAATTCACATCGACAGCCTCGCCAGAGCACATCAAGTTGCATCCACTGGTTTTTCCGAAACCCACTCGGAAATCACACAAGGAACGCTGGACATTCAAGTCGGGGACGGAGACTTGAAAACGATTACCGTTGATTCATCGAATAATTCGCTGCAAAGTTTCGTGGACGCGATCAACAACGTCAAAGCGGGTGTCACCGCAACATTGGTCAACGACGGTTCAGCATCCGGAACACCACACCGAATTCTTTTGACAGCCAATAAGACCGGCGAAGCAAACCAAATTACGATCACGAACAACCTCGCCGCGAGCACTGGAAGTGCCACTCAGCCGGACTTCGATTTTGACAATCCAGTTCAGTCTGCTGACGATGCCCAAGTCCGACTCGGAACAGGCCCAGGAGCGCTGACAGTTCAAAGCGCCTCGAATGAAGTGAAAAGTCTCATCCAGGGAGTCACTTTGAATCTGCTCGCAGCTGATTCAGATCAGGAAGTTCAAATCCGCGTCAATCCAAACACAGAGCCTGCAACGACAGCCATTAACGATCTCGTCGACAGCTACAACGCGATCATGGATTTCGTCGACGATCTTGTTCGATTCAACCCCGAAACGGACCAGGCCGGCTTATTGATCGGAGACCGGACTGTTACTGATATCCAGAACGAAATCCGGTCAGCGATCCTCGATGTTGTTCCAGAAGTTGGAACAAGTGCAAATCGTCTTTCAGTCCTTGGAATCTCGATCAACAACCGAAGTCGCTTAACCATCAATGCGACGCGTTTAGAAGAAGTCCTCGCCGGCAGAGTTGATGGCATCACGGAGTCCGATCTCCAAAATCTGTTTGCTTACAACCATCTCAGCACCAATCCCAGTGCGCCCACGGGAATCGGAACCCGATTAAGCCAACTGATCGATGGCTTCACAAACATCGAATCGGGAGAACTCGGCTCTGTCAAAGAGAGTCTCCTCGACCAACTGACGAGCCTGGACAATTCGATCGACCGTCAACAACGGATTTTCGACAACCAACAGCAGGATTTGATCGCACAGTTCGTTGCTCTCGAATCATCGATTAGCGAACTCCAAACCACCAGCAGTTTCCTCTCTTCACAACTCAGCAACCTTGGGAAGATTGGAAAATAAAAGCGGGCTTTTTGCTTCTTGAAGATCGTGCCGTTCGAATCATCAACTGCTTAAGAGTTACTCCAGTTACTTACAGCAATCCGTCAAGCGCCCAACAGCTAGAGCTTTTTTGAAATGATGGACGCATTCCGCCTCGTGGCGAGGAGTCTATCAACTGAGGAAAGCGACCTTCGTACATCACATGGATTTTGTTTCAGGATCACCCTTAACCTCGTAGCCATGAAAATGAACCCTCTTCAAACGTATCGTCAGAGCCACCAAAAGAACTGGACCCGCATCGACATGTTATTAACACTCTACCGAGAAACAGAATTGTCTTTGCGATCAGGAATTGACGCACTGAGAGTTGCAGACCAGGTTGAGTTCACGCTGACTCAACTCCGATCAATCAAACTTCTCTTAGCGATCATTGACGGAATTAAGCCTGAATATGACGATCTCTCTCGAAACATCTATCAGCTTTGCTTGTTCATTTTTCACCAGGTCTCCAGAGAGAACATCGAGGGGCTACAAAACGGTTTGCGTGTTTTGGTCACACTTAAAGAAAGTTTTGAAGCGATTGAAAATGAGTCCAGACATCTCGAAGCAGAGGGAAAGATCCCGCCCCTCGATTTCGATTTGGACGGTACACTTGCCGTTGGCTAACGCAGTCTGCGGAGAGGCGTTCAAATGCTGCCTCGTGGCGAACTGCCTATGAGATCGCGAACCGACACTCACGGGCACGAAGAGCATTGGAAATGTTCTAATTGGTGGACTGATCGGTTTGGAGAGTCTTTCTCGAAGCCGTTGGTGGGACGAGGATGAGCGTCGTCAAAACCAGTGCTCCGCAAAGGGAATAGCAGGTTGTGAAAACCCACCATGGAGCATCGAAGAACAGCAGGAAGTGGACCGATCTGCCTATGAGGCTTTCACCATCAAACGGTTGTTGTGCAAGCGTGCGAAGTTCGCGTTCCCAAACGGTGAGTGGACAGGTAATCCCGGCCCAGGCCTCATACACAACGATTGCAATCATGATCAGGTGAATGCTTCGGAACCAGGGATTTCGGACCCACTTCCATTTTAAAAAGTAGCCGAACAAGATCATGAGCAAACCGATCACGATCACTGCTGCATACGCGATATGTAGCAATGCAACGAAATCAGCCAGAACGCCAAAGATTGCGATATCCATACTTCACAGAGACACATTGGCAGCATTTTATTCCAAGCTTCGGTGGGAAAACTCCTGAATATGCAAGTTGTACGGATTACTCGGTGGGGGCAAGTCCACGATTCGCTTCAAGTGAAAGATGTTGGTCCTACGACCGGTACAAGTGATTTCGAGTCTCCACAATGAGGATGAAGAGCGTTTGACGGACCGGTTCTCTGACCTAGGCTTCAGAATTCCCGCACACTTCGCCCGCAGATCACTCAAACCATCTCTTCGATCCGCTCACAGGAACAGGTCAATTCAATTATGTCCACGTCTCTCTCCCCAAACGTGAACACTCTGAGCTATCTGAACTCACATCCGATGGAGTCGTCCCGACTCTTAAATTCGTTGATTGAAATCGTTCAGACTGTTGAGAATTCCCCATCGGGAAACCCCATTGATGAAATCATCAATATACACATCTTAAGACGCTTACTCACCGCGATTCATTTCCGTGATATTCAAACACTGAAACATTCACGTCGAGTCGGCATCATCAGCGTCGGAATCGGGTCTCGATTGGGTTGGGAAGATTCAGAGCTTCGACTGATTGAGATCGCTTCACTTTTGCATGACGTTGGAAAAATAGGAATTCCAGACCATATTTTGCATAAGCCAGGTCGCCTCAGCCCGGATGAAGCCGAATACATCGCGTCTCACCATCGAGTCGCCATTGAAATCTTGCAGGCAACTCAGGCCAGCCAGGAACTCATTCAAATCGTGGCTCAGGCTCACGGAGTCAAGGTCGACACCGGCGACTCGAATGAGAAAAACAGTAGCTTAGGTGCAAGGATTCTGGCTGTTGCCGACGCTTTTGAATCTCTTACTTCAGCAAGATCTTATCGTCCCGCCTTTGATGAAAAGAGCGCGCTGAAAATTCTCCACGAACAATCGGGAAAAGAATTTGACCGAAACATCGTCGCGGCTTTAGAAAGATGGTTAGACAGTCATGAGTCACGTGGGTTGCATGATGATTCCGCCGCAGAATCTGCTGTTCAAGCAAATGCCCCCACAACAGATTCTGCAAAAGCCAACGCAGCCTGTTTCTGTCAGCTCTTTCAGTATCTCCATTTGATGGAGAGTCTTTACGACGCTTTTTATCTCATCGATGAGAAGCGGCGAGTTGTGATATGGAGTATGGGAGCAGCGAAGCTGTTTGGATTTCCCGCAGTCGATCTGATCGGCCAGCCGTGGCATCGCTCCGTAGTGACTGCCGACGGCCCCAAACCGGACCCAGTCGAAATTGCCTTCCAAAGCGCAAAGTCAAACTGCCACACTTTGACGCTCAAAGATATTGATGGAAACGATCAGGAATTTGGTGTTCAAACAGTTCCAATTCTTGACCTCAACCAGCGAGTTGTCGCCACCGCAGAATTGATTTGCGATGGGAATGAATCCAAAAAACATCGCGGTCAATTTCGTAAACTTCACATGGCAGCCACCCGGGATGCACTGACCGGAGTCGTCAACCGAGGTGAACTCGACGACAAAATGATTCAAGTGTTCAACAAATGGAATGCAGAACCGACGATTCCATTCAGCATCGTCTTTCTTGACATTGACCACTTCAAAGAGATTAATGACCGACTCTCACATTCCGTCGGAGATCGAGTTTTAATCGATGTGGCTCGGCTGATTCAGGACGAACTCTATTCCGGAGAAATCGTAAGTCGATATGGCGGAGAAGAGTTCGTCATTTTATGCCCGGAAACTCCTTTGGAAACAGCACTTGAACGAGCTGAACGACTTCGCCGAGCAATCATGGGAACAAAGATCGCGGAGAGAGAGGACTTGCGGGTGACTGCGTCATTTGGAGTTGCTCAGGTCGAGAAAAATGATGACCCTGAGTCACTGATGAAAGCCGCAGATAAGGCACTCTATGAGGCCAAGAACTCAGGCCGAAACAGAACTTGCCACCGAAAAGTCAGTGCTGTTCAGAATGCTCCGACCGCAGAGCAAAAGAAACAATCAGACTGGATTCACCACGCTGAAATCACCACATGTGTTGCGAGTTCGATGCTGCACATCAAGTTAAAGGGATACGTTCTCGACAACATGGCAAAAATCCTCGACGTCAAAGAGGACTCGCTGCTCCTGCAAGTTGGCGCCTCTGGTCTACTCGGTGGTTGGGGAAACAAACAGGATCGGCAACCGGTCAAAGTTCGAGTCGAAATTCACGAACTCCCCAACAACGAAAAAGTCTCTGGCACCAGACGCATCCTATTGAAAACAATCACTGAACCGATTGGGCGTCCCGCCAAAAAGGAAACGTTTCACACACGCGCGTCGATCGTGGTTGAATCTCTTCGGTCCTATCTCATCGCAGACTGAGAACTCTGGAAATTCAGAAGATTGCTGAATCAATTGAAAGAATGTTTTTGTCTCCGCCAACAAAGGGGACAATCAGAAATCGCATTCAATTCAACAAGACAGTCCTCGCAAACCAATTTGAGAACAGGTTCTAGAGAAACGCGTTATTCACAGCCACAAGATAGAGCAAAATTCTCTAATTAGCTGAGGCTTCTTCGGTGTATTGAGCTGCATCCAGCACTCCACCTTCCTGATGCGCGTCGCGAAAGAAGTTTCTCATTTCGATCATAGGAGGACCGAGAAGCAGAATCAGGACGGGGGGAGCGAGACACAACACGACAGGGAACAGCATCTTGATAGTCGTCTTGTTTGCCTTTTCTTCCGCACGCTGCTTCGCATGCTCTCGCATACCGTCTGAAAACTCTGTGACAGCTTGAGCTACGTGAGTTCCTGTCCGCTCGGCCTGACTGACAAGGCTTGCCAATGAACTCACATCTTCTGCTTCCATTCTCTTGGCAAATTCTTTTAACGCTTTTGTCATCGTATCCGCATCTGCGTGGCGGCGGACAACTTCAAGTTCGACAGCGATATCAGGATGGAAAAATTCGATCTCACGTGAAACTTTGTATAAGGAATCACGCAGGGGAAGACCGCCGGTGAGACACATCCGAACAACATCCAGTGCATCCGGAAGTCCTTTTTGGACTCGGCCAAGTCTTGCTTTCGCTTGGACACTCACAATGACTCGAGGAACGATATACGCGAAAACGATGGCACCGAGAGTAATGTAAAGAATTGTTTTGGGGAGATCTGTTGTTGGAGGAGCTGCAACCGCCATTCCTCCACCAACTATCATAAAGATGACAACAATGAAGTTTCTGGCTGCGAGATATTCAACCAACGCATTGGGGCTGTAAAATCCTGCACGCTTTAGATCACGACTCAGACTCTCGAACTCCCCCGACAATCCAGGGATTGCCCCAGCGAGTGAAAGCCGGAGCTTACTAACCTTGTACTTTGTCGTTCGCGGTCCAACTTCTGCAATGTTTCGCACTCGCTGGCGAGCGCGAATGATCGTCATGCCTGCCAGCAAGACGACCAGGGACGATGCAGTAAAACCAATGATTGTTGCGATGTCGACAAAATTCATAATGCATCTTCCTGCGCAAATCTAATATTGGTCTTTACGTTCTGCCTCGTGGCGAACAATCTCTCAGGTTGTGAAAGTGATTTTCACGGACACGTCAAGCAATCGAAGTGCTCTAGGCTGAACGCTCTCTACCGAATATTTGTTTTGTCTTACTCTTCTATTCAGTCTGAACCGGTGTGTGTTACGTTTCGTTTTTCATGAGCATGAGAACCCACAACAACCCAGTAATTTCAAGAACGACTCCAACAATCATCAGTCCTCGCCCCAACTCGTCGTTCATGAGAACGTCGATATGCTCTGGATTCAAAGCCATGATTGCGAAAAATGCAACAGGAGCAAGACCAGCGATGATTGCTGTCGAAAGGCGTCCAGCTCCGGTGGTTGCCTGGATCTGTCCATAGATTGCCAAACGATCACGAATCACAGCAGCCATTCTTTCAAGCGTTTGCGACAAGTGACCACCACTTTGACGTTGAACCATCAACGTTGTGGCCAGAATACGAACTTCAACCAATGGCAAACGATGAGCGAATGTTTTGATTGACCTGTCAAAAGATGACCCCATCTTCAGGCTCTGATCGAGACGCCCTAATTCACTGGAGATAATTCCAGTCGATTCTTCCGTACACAATTGAATGGCTTGTTCAATACTTTGACCTGCACGTGTTGCTCGAGCGAGCATGTCAATCACACTTGGCAGTTGTCTTCGAATTTCTTGCAACCGGCGTTTTCGCTTCACTGCAAAGAAGAGCAACGGAAGAATCAAACCAAGAATCGATCCTCCGACTCCATAGATGGGTTGATTTGTATAGACAGCAACTCCACCACCAAAAGCCAAAGCTGAAGAAAACAGGATCAAAAAGCCAGTGACCGGACTGATCTCCAATCCGGACTCGATAATCAAACGGTCGAATCCTTGATCAATCCGCCCCATTGCCGTATTGCTGATCGGACGATCGTAGACCGTTTGAACTTTGCGAAGAGATCTCTTGGCCGTTTTCTCACGACCTCCATAAAGCAAATCTCTCAGCAGCATCCCAACGGCTGTTGCAACCATTGAAATTGAGCCAAATGCAACGATGGTGATTTCCGCTGATCCCACAGCTTTTCCTCACTTGTGACAGGCGTCAGTACGCCAATCTGCATTTATTGAAACTGGTTGAGTCGATCTACTCGATCATTTTCGAAATCAAAATCCCGGTCGGCCTTGCGGCTCGTTGAGATTCAATTGTCGAAACCCGTTCACCTCAGCAACCGACGAAGCAATCTGCTTTACGACCGGACAGGAACACGTCGTTTGTCGAACAGTTCGTCCGGCAAGCGAACTCCAGCTGCCCTGAGTTTCGACAGACACTTCGGTCGGTATCCAGTGAAGTAAAATTCACCTTGTGCCACACCTAATTCATCGACACCTGTCTGCTCAAATCCGAAGATATCTTCCAGATGAAATCCACCTTCGCGGATACTTACGATTTCCGAAACCTGCATAACCCGTCGAATCCCACCTTTCAGGCGTGCAAGATGAACGATCAGCGAAATTCCGGAGTTGATATATTGCCGAACGACAGGAATTGGCAGGTCGTAGCCGCTCATCGCAACCATCAATTCAAGTCGACTCAAAGCATCAAGTGAATCGTTTGCGTGAATCGTTGTGAGTGAGCCTTCATGACCTGTATTCATCGCCTGAAGCATGTCGAGCGCTTCCGCGCCTCGGACTTCCCCAATAATGATTCGGTCAGGACGCATCCTCAAACTGTTTCGAACCAGTGATCGTTGCGTGATCTCACCCGTTCCTTCATTGTTGGGCGGTCGAGTCTCCATGCGGACAATGTGGCGGTTTTGAAGTTGAAGTTCAGCAGAATCTTCAATTGTGACGACACGCTCATCTGATGGAATGAATTGTGTGAGAGCATTGAGAAGAGTCGTTTTCCCGGCACCTGTTCCCCCTGAAACCAGGAAGCTCACACGGGCGTCAATGGCGGCCGAAAGAAACTCGACGACATCCTGTTGGACCGTGTTGTTATTGACCAGATCGTCAATCCGCATTGGATTACGACCAAATCGACGAATGGACAATGAAGGTCCATCCAGTGCCATCGGAGGGATCACTGCGTTGATACGAGAACCGTCCGGCAATCTTGCATCAACCATCGGGCTGAGTTCATCGATTCGACGTCCAACGCGGGAAACGATTCGTTGAATGATTCGAATGAGGTGTTTGTCATCGGCGAAAATGACGTTTGACTCTTCAAGTCGCCCGTGTCGCTCGATGTAAACCGTATGTGCATTGTTCACCAGGATGTCGCTGACCGCGTCATCTCTCATCAATGCTTCCAACGGCCCCAGGCCGAAGACTTCATCAAAAAGCTCGTCAAGCATTCGTTCCCGGTCTGTCGTCTCAAGATCTACCTTCTCTTCAACGAGAAGCTCCTTTGAGATTTGGCGAACTTCCTCAGAAAGCTCTTCGTGGGAAACGTGTGCCAGCATTGACAAATCGAGTTCGTCAACAAGCCGCTCATGGATTTTGATTTTCAACTGCTGAAAAGCAAGTTCCTGTTCATCAACCAGAACCTCGCCGTCGGCGGGATTGAGCATCATCGTACGTGATTGCATCAGAGACATTTGCAAAATCCTTTGCGCAATAATGGAAAATCAAATCCAGGGGGCAAGAGCCCTACGAGCAACTCTGAGAATTGAAGTCAAAACCAGAGTTGCGAGATGCGTCAGCCACTATTTAGAACAGATCCTAAAACTTGACATTGCTCTCTCAAACGTTGAGTAAAGCGGCTATTCCAGAGGTTTTCGGACTGGATCTAAGGAAGATAATCCAAAGAGACATTTTCCTGATTTCGTCGTGCTGGAACTCGACCGGCGATCGGAGTTTGAACTCGCTTGCCAGTCCGAAGGACAGCCGACTTGTCTTCAACGTGCTCTTCGAATTCTACAACTTCTCGGCTTCCACCACGGTAGAGAGTCAACTGTTTCTTATCTGGGTTTGCTTCCAGTCCCAGAAGGTCCTCCATTGTGACTCGCTCTGAAGCATCTTCGAGAACAAGATTCATTGAACCGAATTCGGCACTGCTGCTTTTTGCAGATGAACTGGAAGCCGAGCTAGAAGCTGAGCTTGCTGCTGAGTTCAGATTCGCTGCACTGTTGAACATGACCTGTTCCAAGTTCTCAAGATTGTTCCGTTGGACTTGGTTATCGAGGTTGACTGGAGCGAACTCAAAGTTTCCAAAGTCATCAGGATTTCTCAGAGTCAGTGAAATTTCACCGTGCCCTTCAACAACCTTCAACATTTTCGCTTGAGCAGGCGTCACAGCAAGAGTGACACTCCCGTCGTTGGAAAATTCAATTCGTTTTCCAGTGAGGACAGACTTTTCCAAAGCAAGAACTTCGACCTGCTCCAGCAATGTCATTGTCACGCTAGGTCGTTCCCCTTCCGGATTCGAACGAAACAGAACATCAACAATTGAGCCAGGATCAGCGAAACCGGTGATTGCCCCAATATTCTGGATAGGAACTGTTACCGCACGGAAACCAGGCTGTAACCGATCGACTACACCCGGACCAAACCCTTCGCCGTAGAAATGCTCTGGCAAAAAGAGGCTACCCTTAGGCATATCTTGATTCAGCATCCGGTCAATGACATAGTTCGTGTTCCCGATGAACGGCTGTCCAGCGTATTTTGACTTTGCAAATTCCTCTGGTGTAAATTGGTGGATCACAATGTCGTGAAGTGAGATTTCACGACCTTTTTCGAGGTCCACGCTCGCAATGGGAACGATGATTTTCTTGGGACCAGACTTCAACCCAATATCCGAGAGTGGGGGAAGCTTTGGTTGATTCATTTGTTGCCGCACTAAAAATGCGCCGCCAAGACCAACCAGGATCGCAAATATGACGACCGTCATGGTTCCGGGACTAACACGATTCATCCTAAACTCCAGTTGTTCCAGTCAATACAAGGCGAAAATTGCGTCATGCAGTGTCTCAGCAACCTGTTCCATAGGTTGCTATGTTCTCAAAATTACGGCCCAAACGGATTATTTTCACCACCAACAACCGGTGCTCCGAAAGCGTCTTTTTCAGACCCAATCAGACTTAAATCCTCGTTAATCACCATGCTACCTGGTGCTTGATTAGCCACATCTTCCGGCCGGTCACCCGGCTTATCATCGTACCGTGAGTCCCCTGGCCCGAGTGGATCATCACAGGTAGCCCCTACACCTGAAACCCTGTAACAATAAGATTGGTCCAGTCGTTCAAGCGCTACCCCCACGTCTCCATACTCTTGGACGAGTTGATCGCGAAAAGTCGAAAAGCCGACAACCATTCCGATAGTCACCACGGTCATCAGGAACAGGTACTCCACTGAATGCACCATGCCACAATCGTCGGCGAATAGTCTCTGACATCTTTTGAGCATCTACTTCGGTCCTTTCATTCAGGTTTAGCTGGACAGTACAAATCCCGTGCCAGAACAGAGAGGAATCAGGATTGAACAAATTTCAACAGCTTCGCCCGGTGAAAAGGCTGGAAACAAAGGAAGCGAAATGAATTAGGGCGACTCGTATCCCGGGCCTGTCATAAGACTCATTCTGTAAACGCTGGTTTTCAATTCTGAGTCCCTTTACACATTAAGACACATAGCCGGAGCTTGAATCAGAACCGATGCGACCTCACGATGTTGAGGTCTGAGTTCACCGTTTGAGAGGTGAAACCCAGGAATTTGGGTCCGATTTCAAGAGATGTGCAATCACGTTCATGGCATCGCATTGAGGAGTTGAACCCGTAAACCAGAAACGCCCATCCTTCCCCAAAGTGATGGCTTCATCATTCCGAGTCAGGATGTCCTTGAGACTCGCTGGACTGATCGCACGCCCCCGACTATCCAATACATGCACAGTCTGAGAATCTGGACGTATGAGAAATCCGACATCGACGTGAGCATCCCGAACCTCGCAGCGAAATGCTTCAGCCTGAAGTGGAAAATCCGAGGAAGAAAAATTCAGATCGAGAAAATCGATCTCACAGCCAATTTCAAACAGAATCGTTCCCAAAATCTGCATTGTCAGTGGATCACCACAGGCGAGCGCAACGCGAAGCGGTTTGCAATGATCGAAAAGTTGACGGACATGCTGCTCATAACGATCAACCAAGGAAAATGCCTGATAGTTCCCAGCATACCGACTGCTTCGACTCGCAGGAGAATTGAGCCGGGTCAAGAGTGTCGTGAGTTCTCCAGGGTGGGCCCATTCGCGACCGTCCCCACCGAGGATGTCCAATCCATTAACGCCATCGACACCATTCCCGCCGGTGACAAAAATTCCTAAGTCGGATTTAAATTGAGAGATTGCAAAGTCAAAACAGGCTCGACTCGTTTGTCCTAGGTCGATGATCTCGCAGCCAGACCTTTTTAAAACGGGGACGACTCCCACTGCCAGATCCGCCGAAGAGGGGCGCCAGTCGTAAGCCACAAGAACATGGAGAGCAGAATCGCTCAGCAACGAAGGCGAGTTGTCAGCGAATTCATCATCGACCGTCAATTCCGAGTCGCGGCTTTGAGTCAAAAGCTCAACGGCATGCTCCACAAATTTTGAAATCACAGGTCGAGTCATCTCATTCAGATAGAGACCTCTGATCCCGACGCCTCTGTCAAGAAAGCCTGAAAACCGCGAGACGTGCTGGCTCTGCTGGGACTGTTTGTCAGATCCATGAACTTTTTTTGTCACTTCACCAGGAAGCGTCGCTGTATCAAATCGATGCTCGCAATTTGAACATGCGTCGTAACCAGAAGATAAACGTGCCAGATGGACCGATTTCGAAATGGGCTGAGTCTCTCCGGGGCAGAGATAGACCTTCCCGATCGGGATTGGTTCTGATTGCTGGTCATTTCCATCCATGGAATGGTATCACCGATTGAAATGTGGATGAATCCATGATCGTACGAGGAGACCTCTCTTCTCGTCAATCGGAACCACCAGCGATTGCGACTTACTTAAGTTCAGAAACCATCTTCCAGCTTGCATTAGAGTAGCTTGATCTACCATGTGCCCGTGAAGAACGCATTTCTCTAGAACCAGTCCGGAAACTTGTGGAATGATGACTTTTCTCAGTGCTTGAAAGCACAAGTTCAGGTTTCAGGATCAGTTCTAGTAATAAGGCTGTTCGCCACGAGGCAGAATCTGCAAACCAATTCGAAAGATGCATTAAAGATCCAGGCCGTAGGCCGCTGGAGAGTCAATGACTTCATCGGTATTGTAATTACGAACCTTGCGATCGACGCGTACTTCCAATTGTTGCTGATACAATCGAAACTGCTCTTCCGCTTCGACAGGAGACTCTGTCGAGTGGAGTTCGATGCTTTTCATATCATCTGTATGGCGTAAGCGAAGATGATACGCATACGACAGGCTTGAAGAGTTTGATTTACGATGAGTCGTGACCTTTACTTGAAGTTGAAATCGACTCAGTGGCTCTTCCCAACGCTTTTCTCCCCAAGGGCGAAGTGTCACCTCTTCAACTGTGTGATTGGAGATGATCGTTTGAATCGTCGTGAACAGGTTCAGCAGCCCCCAGGTAAAAATGGCCCCAACAATCATCAGGAAGAAGCAGGGGAAGGGAATGATAATCCAGATCTCATTCTGGACCAGAAAAATCAGCGAATAGAGTAACGCGATCAGAAACGGAAGCGAAAAGCCGCACAGTGCTAGCCCGAAACGTCGATTTGTCTCAATCCGCTTCGCTGGAAGTTGGGAAAGATCAAATCGATATTGACCGTTAACACAACGCTGCGCATTCAACACGTGTCGGAACTCCTTACTGACCTCGAACAAATCTATAATTCGTCTTAACTGTCCTGACTCATGGCCCCAGCGTATGAACTTGTGAAAGCGTACTTCGCGGACGAGAGAAGCATTGGATATGTCTGAAAAGCTACCTATCATGCAATCAACAGTAGGGGTAAAAACGAAAAACCCTGATGTATTAGATCAGGGTTTTTCGAGAGTCGCAAAGATCAGACGGAGTAGCTCAACTACTTCTTCTTGATATCAAAATCAAATGTTCCGCCCCCTTCAGGGACATCTGCACTCTCAGGTGTTTGGTTAGAATCAGCGTATACAGGGGCGAGATCATTTTCAGCTCCAGCATCTGCTGCCATTTCGTCGGGACCAAGTGCTGTCCCATCTGGTTTCAAGAGACGTGAAAAGGTCACTCGATATTTCCCAGCTGGAATACCTTGTTCCTCTGAAGAAACAGCCAAAGTGTATTTTCCAGACTCGTCCGAAGTCCCGCTGGCAGCCACTTGGTCAGCTCCAGCCCCATCCGCAGGAACAAATGTGACGGAAACTCCCTTGGCGGCTTCTCCGTTGACTTTCACAGTCCCAGTGACTGGATTGAGTTTTAGTTCAGGCTTATCACTTCCACCTCCACAACCCGACAGCATCCCTACAACACAACAAAAAGCAAAGGTTTTCTGCAGCACAGTCAGCATTAAAATACTCCAAGATCTATAATCAAAGAAGCGGATGGAACTTGAGTCCCACCCGCAGTGAAAAGGCTAGATCAGTCAGCGATTAGAACTCACCAACAGGCTGACCATCTGCAATGTACCCGAGTCGTACACGTGTTGTGCTGTCAATGTTTTCACTGAGGAATCGAACAGATCCATCCCCTAAGAGAACATGTGCTCCACCGGTGTGCAAACTTCCAACTGTCGACCAGTCTCCGAGACGGCCAACAATCTCTGGTGTTCGTGTGAAGGGAGATGAATCCCAGCTACAACATTTCCAGAAGTTAATCCCACGTGAGTACTGGAGATCGACTCCATGGCCAACCCACTTTGAATATCCCCAAGCTTGGGGTCTTCCGTTCCAGGTTTGACGTGTTGTTTCTGCCACGACAACTGTATTACTTGATCCATCTCGGAAATCGCGAAACTTTGAACAGCCATCGTGTCCAAATGCACGACGAGTTGTGCGAGAGTCAGACAACCAGTTGGGACACCACGATGATGTTCGTCGAACATTAAAATCGTAGTTTGTGTAAGCACCGTACTGACTACTTGTTGCTCCAATCGCGTAGTTCGCGTCTGTGGTGCTATTGTATTTCTCCGGTCCATCATCAGATGGGCACATGAACATCGGAATGATTGTTGAAACGACAACATCGTTGGCATTTCCAGGTTCACCAGGTAGTGGTCCTGTATAAGTTCCACCGGCACGTGCAGTAGCTGCAGCAAGATCAAAGTCAAACTGATTGTAAAGTGGAGCTTGCTCAATGAATGGAAGCATCAAAAGCCATCCACGATGGTTCAATGAATGCGCCGTCCCAACTGCTCCCGATGTACACGAACTACTATGTGATACTGAATAAGGAAAAACGCTGTGTGTGTCGTGATAGTTGTGTAACGCAATCCCGATCTGCTTCATGTTGTTCTTACACGTTGATCGCCGTGCCGCTTCGCGAGCCTGCTGGACTGCTGGTAGAAGAAGAGCTACCAGGATTGCGATAATCGCAATCACAACCAGCAGCTCAATGAGTGTGAAACCACGTCTCGTCCGCGCTAACATTAGTTTTCTCCAAGGAGTAAAAATGAAGGAATGAAAATTCCTGATCTCAAGAATTTGAGAGGATTCGAAAGGAATGCTAGCTTCATAATATCAACGGTCACCCATCCGTCAATGTTTATCTCTGTCTTATTTGAACCAAATCGGACCTTCGGCGAGAACCTCTTGGTACAGATTTTGGGCCTTTGAGGATAAGGACTGCAATCGGTCAGGGAATTGTTGGGAGACATCCTTTTTTTCGGAAATATCTTCTGAAATATGATACAGCTCGAAATGGTCCAATTTTGAGGCCTTCAGCAGGGGAACAACTCCTCGCTTCAATGATCCACCGACAGGCATATTTGCAGGACCATCCCAGCGGGCAACAACTTTCCAATCCCCTTCACGCAGTGCGACTTGACGATTCCCAGTGCCCCCGAAGTAATGCCAGAACAGTGGTTTGTGACGCTCAACCTGCTTGCCGCTCAACAAATTTGCGATGCTTGTCCCGTCGAGTGGTTTTGACTTCGGAACATCGACACCTGCAAGCTCGCACAATGTTGGCAGGAAATCGACACCACTGACAGGCTCAGCTGAGGTCTGTCCTGCCTGGACCTTTTCGGTCCAGCGAATGATCCCCGGAACTCGAATTCCTCCTTCATATACGTGGAGCTTCATCCCTCTCAGGGGACCAGAAGAACCGTGTGAGCGCCAGGCACTCTTGTAGCGGTTGAGTGTCTCTGGACCGTTATCAGAAGTGAAGATCACCAGCGTTTCCTCATTGATCTTCAGTTCATCGAGCTTTTTCATCAGTCGTCCGACTGCGGAATCCATGTTGGTCACGTTGGCGTAATAAAGTGCTTCCCCCCTCTTTTCCGCATCGGGATAAGCTGCAACCATTTCGTCAGGCGAATCAATCGGTTCGTGCGGTTCATGAAAGCAGACAAACATAAAGAACGGATTGTCACGCTGTTTCCGTTTTTCCAGCCAATCAATGGCCTCATCAGCCACGAGTTGACAGGAATACCCTTTTTGGTCCCCGACCTCTTTTCCATTCCGCACAAAGTTTTTCGGGTTTTTATGCGTGGGGCTCGCATTGTTTTGAGTAGCGAACCAATGGTCGAATCCGTGATCGTCCGGCTGTGTTTGGTCGGGATGATTGAATTTGCCATTAAGATGCCATTTTCCGACATGGCAGGTATCGTAATTTGCAGCCTTCAGTAATGTCGCAATCGTTTTTTCATCCCGCTTCAAGTTCATGGGATTCCCTTCTGCGATCCAGGAATAGATTCCGGTCCGCGACGGAGTTCGACCTGTCAGCAAGCCTGCTCGGGCGGGAGAGCAGAGTGGAGATGCGGAATAGCAATCCGTTAACCGAATCCCCTGCGAAGCGAGCTTGTCCAAATGCGGAGTGCGAATCGATTCGCTCCCGTAACATCCCAAGTCTCCATATCCGAGGTCATCACACAGGATGACCAGAAAATTGGGACGTTCGCTCCCAATGAGAGATTGTTGCGACCATCCCAGCAAAACGATTGTCGCCAGCAACACACGATTGAACATAAATTCGCTCCACAAAATCTGTACTAAAGCAGTTTGCTCGACATGTGCCCAGGAAGAACGCGTTTCACCAGCGAAATTGCTGTTCGCCACAAGGCAGGACACGAACACCAACTCGAAAAACACGAGATGAAAGAAAGAGTTCCAAAGAATTCATTATGTCAACTCGCATTGAAATCACATCAACATGACAAGCCCTTCGAGACGACGTAAGCGTCCGTAGACAGCAAGAACGTGAGCGGCCGAGTGCATTTCTGGCTCGATCGTCACACTGACATGTCGTCCACCAGCGGTGGTTTTAGTCGAGAATGAAGGTTCGACCCCTTCTTCAAGTTCCGCCAAAACAGCAGCGAGAACACGTCCGACAAAGGAATCGTCAACTGAGCCGATCACTTTGAAACGATATTCACATGGAAAGGTATGAGTCGATTCCAATAGTTCTTCGTCTGGGAATCCTTCAAGCATCGTAATGTTTCTTCTCTCAAAGACAGTCAGAACTGCTGACAAGACTCCTGAAGTCGTTTTCAGTCACGAGAACGACAAGCTCTCACTCAGCTTTTGTCAGAGTTCTATAAGTTTTTCTGGATGGGGTTTGTCAGTGCTGGCTGTCTCCTCGCCAGCAAGATCAAGCACCCGCTCTTCCCCGAGTTACGAGGAGAGCGGGCGGTTGTGGTATCAGTTCGCGACCGTGCTGTTCTAGTGAAATCGAATAACTGGGATCGTCAGCATGACTCGCTCTTCAGCCAAGAAGTCGAGCTGAAGAAGTGCTTCCTGAACCATTTCCACTCGCAATGGATCAAGTTGTTGAAGCGTCGGTGCCAATGCGGACCAGATCCCCAGTGACAGTCGTTTATCGTCGTCCTTCTTGGGTGGTGCAAGATCTTCAACCAAAACTTCCATGAAGTTCTTTGCACGAGGGACGGTACGAATTTCGTAATCTTTGAGTTCGAGATCTTTGACGAGGTAATCAATCGCGTCATCCAATGAACCGAGTTCGTCCACCAGTCCTAACTCAAGCGCCTGCGCTCCGGTATACACTCGACCGCCGGCAATTTCGTCAATGTCTTTGCTGAGTTTCCCTTCACGTCCTGCAGTGACGTGCCCTTTGAAAACGCCATAGATCGAATCCATCCACCCTTGGAGTTCATCGCGGTCTTCATCACTGAAAGGCTTTGATGAATGAAGGAGGTCTGCTTTGTCACCACGCTTGATCGGTTCGAAATTGATTCCAACTCTGTTCCACAGTTTCGCAGTCGCCAGTTTCCCTGCGACAACACCAATAGACCCTGTAATGGTGCTCGGATTCGCGAAGATGCGATTCGCTCGACAGGAAACATAATACCCGCCACTCGCTGCATAGTTGCCCATTGAAACGACGACTGGTTTTTTCTCCTGGAGTTCAGTGATCGCCTGCAACATGATTTCCGAAGCCGTTGCCGATCCCCCCGGAGAATTCACTCGTAGAATGACGCCACGGATTCGAGGTTCGGCAGCGATGGAATCCAATGCTTTTCGAATCTCTTCGCTAAACGCCCCTTCTGTTGCTCCGAACGGAGAGGCTTGTTTTTTGCCCAAGTAGATGGCCCCGTCAATGTGGACGATAGCAATCGCATCTTTGGTGGAACGACGTTGCTTCGGTCCGGCGAGAATTTCTGCCCAAAGTTGCAAGGCTGCAAAGGGATTGTTGAGATCGATTTCTTTCCCGGTCTTTTTCCCGTATTTTTTGTCAAATTTCACAGTCACTCCATGAGTCTTCTTGATGAAGGACGTGAGTTGCTCTCGCGTGAAGACTTCATCAGTCAACCCGGCCTCTTTCGCAGTTTCAGCAGAATAAAGCCCTTTGTTGATCCATCTTTCGACCTGAGCGTCATCAACTTTTCGCCCCTGAGAAATGCTCGACTTCAAACCAGCATAGATCCCGTCGTACAGCCATTTGCTCATTTCCTGGGATTGCTCACTAGGTCCTTTGCGCATGAACATCTCGGCGGCACTTTTATAATCTCCACACGTCAGGAAGTCCGGCTGTACCTGGAGCATGTCGAGCAGGCCCCGCAAATACATTTGCTCCCCATAGATTCCATTGATCCAGACATCTCCGGTTGGCGAGACACAAATTTTGGTCGCTCCGCTCAGAGTTGCATACGGCGCTGTTTTCAGTGAATCAGCGTGAGCGTAGACAGGCTTTTTCGCGGCAGTCTCTCGAATCGCTTCAGCGATCTCCTCAGATTGTGCATGCCCGACAGAACTCGCGCCCAAAAGCACAACAGCTGCGACGTCTTCGTCCTCACTTGCCTTTTTAAGACGTCCTGTGAAAGACCGAAGTGACTCATTTCCGATGCTGCCAAAAATCGGATCATCAGGGGTCGGCTTATCTGTAATGGCCCCTCCCAGATCAAAGACCGCCACTGTGCCGGGCTCTTTCTTGTCGTCCTTGTCCTTCTCCTGTGCAAAGCAGGGAGTAAGCAGTGTCACACTCAGTAGTGAAAACGTCGTGATGAGGGTTCGTATCCGAAAATCCATTTCTATTTTTCTCCAGTAAGGCAACTTCGTCGAGCGAAAGCGGGAAAATTCCAAGAACACGTCCATTGATTGTGTTCCAGACTATATTGTGAGCCAGACTGTATCAGCTTGACAACCGCTGAGCACCTGGATTTTATCGCGAGTGAAAGAAACCGGCTTTTTAATTGAACCAGTCCGTGAACCTTTGGGACTGTCACTTTTCGCAACATTTTAAGAGAGCAAATAAGAGAGCAAATTCAAGTTTCGGGATCAGTTCCAAAATCGTCAACTCTTCATTAGTCGAGCTTCGAAAAGTCTTAGCATACAATCGAGTGAGAGAAGCGAGTGAGAGAAGAATCGCAAGGTTTTCCACGAATCCCAAATCTTCAAGACGTGCGAACTAAGTAGTCCGGGACCATTGTCCCGGACAATCCAAGTCTCGGCCTCTCCAAAACTGAGAGTTCAAACAAGACAGCCCAAAGCGCCTCCCGAACGGCAAGCCAGTCATCTCTGGAACATCTTTCGAATTGGTGTTCAGGTTCTGCCTCGTGGCGAACAGCAATTTTACTAGAACTGATCCTGAAACTTGAAATTGCTCTCTCACTCATTGAATAAAACAGCTATTCCAGATGTTTACGGACCGGTTCTAGAGAAATGCGTTCTACACGGGCACACGTTAGAACAAACTGCTCCAAGTAGTCCGGGACCATTGTCCCGGACAACCCAAAGTGAACAACCCAAAGTGAACAACCCAAAGCGGAGGCTCCAAAGAGAACCAGCCAAAGAGACCAGTGTCCAGAACGACAGTGCCCAAAACGACAGCCATGTCATTTCTAACCGCTCACTATTCTGAACATCTTTGGGAAGGAGGCCAAATATTGGATTCAGGTCGTTCAATTTGAAATTCGAATTTCGTATCATTCCACACTGGTCCCTCAATTCTGAACAGCCCTGACAAAACTGTTAATACAGTGCAGTTGACACAATTGCCGCCGAAGCTGCTGTGATTCATTTGATTTTCAATCACAGGTTCGGGGCTTTCATAGAGGTCAGCGCCCTTTCATTATTGTCCAGTGGCCTGAATTGGACATCTTTTTTTAGTTGCGGTCGTCGAGGCTGCGTTTCGATATCTGAAAGACTCTGTTGATGTGGGAATCACTCCGGGGACACCAAGCACAAATTGAAATGTTTCGTCGTGCCATTCAGCGAAGCCGCACGGCTCATGCCTATCTGTTCGTCGGTCCGTCCGGGATCGGAAAGAAACTGTTCGCGCACAACATGGCACAAGCTCTCTTTTGTGAACGTTGTCCGGACGCCGACTTCAATGCTTGTGGAGAATGCTCATCGTGCAAACAGATCCAAGCTGGCACACATCCAGACCTGTTGACGATTGGTTGTCCAGAAGGCAAGCGCGAACTCCCCATCGAACTACTCATCGGGTCCCGAGAACAGCGTGGCAGAACCGGGTTATGTCATGAACTGGCTCTCCGTCCGATGTCCGCCTCACGGCGAATTGCCATTATCGACGATGCCGAAACCATGAACGAAGCGAGTGCGAACTCACTTCTCAAAACACTGGAAGAACCGCCACCAGGAGTCATTCTGTTTCTCATCGCTCCTGATACAGACCCCATTTTGCCAACGATTCGGTCGCGATGCCAAACTGTCCGTTTTTCGACTTTAAGTGAACAGGATATCGAAGAGCTACTGATTGAAAACGGAGACGTTCAGAACGAAGCACAGGCGAAATCAGTCAGCCAATTTGCCGAAGGAAACTTGACAACCGCACGGCAATTGTTGGACTCTGGACTGCTGCAATTGAAAGCGACTGTCGAAAACTGCCTGAAGGAATTTCCCATCAACAGTTTACGTTCAGTGAAGGCGATCAATGCGGTCTTCGAAGAAATTGGCGGCGATACGTCTCAACAAAGACAGAACATGCGCTGGGCGAACCAGTTTTGTATTGACTTCCTTCGCCGAACTCTCCGAGAAACGGCTGATCCAACAGCTTCGGATAAACTCGCGCTGATGATGGACCGCTGTTTTGAGGCCGAGCAACACTTGAAACAGACAATGTCGATTCCGTTATGCCTCGATTCATTGTTTGATGACCTCGCCAGAATCTCCAGAACACCTGTGCCAGTTTGATTCACGATTGTTGATCCGACCGTATTTCTTCACTTTGTCACTCCACTCAAAGCAAGCGATGCCGTATCATGTTGGCAGCGAGAAAACGCCATGATATTGGCATGTGCCGCCCTCTATCACTCCCATACTCCCTCACTTCACCGCAGAACGTCCATGACTCAACGGCTCATTACAGATCTTTCAAGAGATGAACTGCTTGCATGGGTTGAAGCAACCGGGAATGCCTCTTACCGCGCAGACCAGATCCGTCGTTGGACTTACGGAAAACGCGTTTCTTCGTTCGATGAGATGCACGACATCCCTGTAACGCTTAGAGCAAGTCTCGCAAAGGACTTCACTTTCTTCGCATCAAAAATTGTGCGACATCAAGTCTCTCAAGATGGCACTGAAAAACTTCTGCTGGAGATGCATGACGGTGAGAACGTCGAATGCGTCTTGATGCGAGAAGAGAAGCGGCAAACGGTTTGCGTGAGTACCCAGGTTGGATGTGCCATGGGTTGCGTCTTTTGTGCCAGTGGACTCAAGGGGCTGAAACGCGACCTGACAACCGGCGAAATCCTCGATCAAATCCTGAGACTCGATCGCCTGCTTTCAATTGAAGAGCGAATCACCAACGTGGTGATCATGGGGATGGGCGAACCGTTAGCAAACTTAAAAAACCTGATTCCCGCCCTCCTGACGCTCAACGAAAAAGGAGGCATGGGGCTTGGTGCACGCAGAATCACAGTCTCCACAGTCGGGCTTCCCGAGAAGATTCACGAACTGGGTGAAATCAATATCCCGTTCAATCTGGCTGTTTCGCTGCACGCTCCCAATAATGACTTGAGAAACGAAATCGTCCCTGTCAACAAAAACATTCACCTGGAAAGAATCTTGCAGGCTGCTGATCATTACTTCGAGAAAACGGGTCGACGGATCACTTACGAATACGTTTTGCTAGCCGGCGTCAACGATGCTGATGAACACGCCCGTGAGTTGGGAGAGTTACTCACTCATCGCAACGCTCATGTCAACCTGATTCCAATGAACGATGTTGCTCCCCTCTCTTTGACAGCTCCTTCGGCTCCGAGAACAAATCAATTCGTCGAAACGTTGAATTCCTGGAACGTGAATGCCACTGTGCGTAAACGAAAAGGAGCGGACATTGATGCCGCATGCGGCCAATTGCGACTCGAGCAAGAATCAGGCGGCAACCCCAACTTACACGCTCTCGAAATCAACTCTTAGGGCAGCTTGTACTACCGCCTGCCGGGTAGGACACGAACACCAATTCGAAAAATGCTAGAGTGCCGAGACGCGTCGGATCAAGTTCAATGGAGTATGAGACTGGATGTGGCAACTGAGTGTGCAAGGACCTGAGCCTAGACAACGTTGGAAGCAACGATTGGAAAATCGCCGCTCGTATTCGGTTGGACGCGAGCAACAATGCGATCTTCCTGTGATTTGGGAACCGCAACTTTCTCGTAAACACTTCTCTTTGAAAGTTGAGCGAGAAACAGTCACTCTTTCCGTTTCTGAAGGTGCGCAAAACCCGATCTTTCACCAAGGGGAAAAGATTCAGCCAGGAATTCATGTCGCCCCCGACAAATTTGTGGTCGGCAAGACTGCTTTCTACCTGAATAAAATATCACCAACTTCCAACTCGCCCGACGCACCATTTCAAGAGTTGACTTTTTCAAATCAAGAGTTGCAGAAAGTCGAGTTTGCTGATGCCGACCGTCGTCTGGAAGCACTCGCTCGCTTACCCGAAGTGATCAACGAGTCCGCTTCCAAAGAGGAATCCGCCTCGAAATTGATCTCAGTCATTCTTGCCGGAATTCGACACTCCGAGGCTGCAGCCGTTGTTGCGCTAGATTCAAATCGTCAAATGGACATCCACGCTTGGGAACGTCGAAACGAAACGGAAGGTGTTTTCAAACCGAGCGCTCGACTTCTGAAAGATGCGATCGACGGGAAAAGGTCGGTCCTTCATGTGTGGGAGAAAAGCAATGAAGCTGGTCAGCAATATACAATGGCAGCGGAATTTGACTGGGCGTTTTGTGTCCCAATTCAGGTTTCCGAGCGTGAGCCGTGGGGGATTTATGTTGCAGGTCGACTCGATACGCCTTTCCTGGAGGGAGGACATCTACGGCAGAATATTCAGTCCGATGTTCGATTTGCACAGCTGGTTGGCGAAGTCATCAGTTCATCGCAGCGAATGAACAGAATGGAAGGACAACTCTCTGTTCTTCGCCGATTTCTCTCACCGCCGATCCTCAGAGCTCTGGAAGATACTGGACACAACCATGAGTTGAATATTGACCTACTGAAACCTCGTGAGTGCGATGTGACCGTACTCTTCTGTGACCTGCGAGGTTTTAGTCACCGTGCAGAAGAATCGGCAGATGATTTGACGGGATTGCTAGATCGAGTCAACGCCGCATTGGAAGTGATGTCGAGCGAGATTCTCGACCACGGTGGCGTCACTGGAGACTTTCTCGGCGATGCCGTTCTCGGTTTTTGGGGTTGGCCATTCAGCTCAGAGGATGCCCCCCTGAAAGCTTGCAGAGCTGCCCTGTCGATTCGACACGAATTCACACGCATCCAACAAGAAGATGGTCATCCGCTACAAGATTTTCAAGTCGGAATTGGGATCGCTCATGGGCGTGCAGTCGCAGGTCAAATCGGAACAAGCGGCCGCATGGCAGTTACTGTATTCGGCCCTGTCGTCAACCTGGCGAGCCGACTCGAAGGGATGACGAAGAAACTCCGCGTCCCCATCGTAATGGATGAAGCGACAACAGAGATTGCCCGTGAACGACTCTCTGAAGGTGAAGGTCGCGTGAGGAAACTGGCTCGAGTTCTTCCGTACGGTCTGGAAAATATTCTCAACGTCAGCGAACTTGTCCCTCCGGCAGGAGAGGATTCCGAATTGTCGGACGAACAGATTCAGGTCTATGAGAACGGTGTCAAACAGTTCATGGACGGTGACTGGGAAGAAGCCTATCGTTTGTTACACTCAATGCCCTCAAGCGATCAGGCACAGGACTTTCTGTTGGCGATCATCACTCAAAACAACCGGCGAGCACCTCCAAATTGGCGGGGAGTCATTGAGCTTTCTAACAAGTGAAAACGACCACTTTTTTGACGACTTTCTCAACAGTCAAAAAAGCTCGCTGAGACGCTTCACACTTTCATTCATTTGTGGTTAAATCAATTTTCGACGTTCATTTCAAATTGAGTGGTCTCACTCGAACCTCATTGGTCACGGCCATCTCAGACTCATTTTCATAAAACAAATCCTCCTCGTGAGGTTGATATAATTATGATCCACTACACGTGCGATCTGTGCGGATGTCCTATTAGTTCGGAACGGTACGAAGCTAAAATTGAAGTGGCTCCTGTACACGACCCTGATGACATTTCCTCAGACGATTTGACCGCTGATCATTTGCAACTTATTGCAGATGAGATTGATGCAATGGAATCTACTGGAGAATTCGAATTGGAAGAAACAGGCACAAAAAAATTGAATCTCGATTTCTGTGAATCTTGCGCACAGCGATTTCTTAGATCACCGCTGAACCTTTCACCTGGCCCCCGAGTAAAATTCAGCAACAATTAAGAATCACGGAGAAATTTTCTCCGGTCAGTGCCACTCGCCCGGAGTTTGCCCCGTCGCTCAGATGTTGCGAGAGCAGACACGAACGTTTGAGCGGTTTTGATAAAGGTGTAGTAGTCCTGTCTCGTGGCACACAGCCAATCACCTGACAAGGCGCTCAGTTCACGGACACAAAAAACACGAAAGTGTTCTTGAGCATCTATGCGAATTTGTTTGCAGGTTTTGCCTCGTGGCGAAGAGCATTTTTACTAGAGAAATGCGTTTCTCACGGGCACACGGCAGAGCAAACTGCTCTGGAAGAGACTTCTTCTGACTGGTTTCAATCATGGCGTTGCGCGACTTAGTCAATCAGGAATTGATACAGCTCACTCAATCGGGATCGGTCCCAACGACTCTCTCAGCGACCGATTCATCCGGAATTGTCATCACATTGGAAGTCACTGCAATTGACTCCATGAGTGTAGAACTGATGGAACTCTCACTCTTTGTTCCACAGCTACAAAATGCTGCTTTTGATATTCTGAAACAGTGGTCGATCGATCTCAGCCAGAGAATCACATACCTGCTGGAGAACATCGGGCCACTTGAATTCGACCCGAATGCCGGACAGGTTCTCATACGCTCTTCTCCCCCCGGGCAACTTTCTCACGGAACTCAATTCTACGAAATCATGCTTTCCTCCTCAGGAAACGGGACATTCACTCTTCGTCGATTCAAATCGATTCAAGGGACTCCGGGGCGTGATCAAGTCGAAATGCAAATGACGATTGAAGTCCTGCTAAGACTCATTGACGACCTCCTCGACACGATTCCTTAGGCTACTCCCCCCGCAAATCTATTTGTCCCGCCGTCTACTTGTTCCGTAGTCGTTTATTGGCCCGGTTAACGACTGCGTCACTGCTCCGTCTGTGTTCAAATCGTGAATTTCGCTTTCGCCGAATCCACGAATTAAACACATGTTTGTCAGCGAGATCCTTGTGGCCCGATGCCTCTGATTTGAAACGTGGCGATCCAGTTCCGACAAGAGACTGGATCATTTCCAGCAAGGCATGCTAAATTTGACGGCCATCGACCTTATTCAAAATTGGATCATGCTCATGTTGCGTCTGTTTTTCGTTTCATCTTTGTGTTGCTTACTGATCTCAGCGACCGGGGCGGCTGAGGAGAAAATACTCGAACGCGTTTCCCCATCCGCAGTCGGCATGGATGAAGCTCGACTGGAACGAATTGATCGCGTGGTAGCGGATGGCCTGCGTCGTGAAAACATGCCGGGATGTGTCGTACTGGTGGGGCACAAAGGGAAAGTTGTCTTTGAAAAAGCGTACGGTTTCCGGCAACTGAAACCGCAACGAGTCCCAATGACACTCGATACAGTTTTTGATCTGGCCTCGCTGACGAAACCGGTTTCAACCGCGACGAGCATCATGATGCTCATCGAACAGGGCAAAATTGATGTCGATGCCCCCGCATCAAAGTACCTTCCCGAGTTCACATCGCACGGAAAAGACCAGATCACAATCAAGCAACTTCTGACACACCAGGGTGGCTTGATTCCCGACAACTCGATCAAGGACTATCAAGATGGAAGAAAGGTCGCGTTTCAAAAAATTCACGATCTTTCTCTTCGTGCTGCCCCGGGTGAAAGGTTCATGTATACCGACGTCGGTTTTATTGTTTTAGGAGAAATCGTGGAGCGGCTCAGCGGGCAAACTCAGGATGAGTTCACTCGCAAAAACATCTTTCGTCCACTTGGAATGATGGAAACGGGCTACACGCCAGCCGAAACTCTCAAGGAGCGTGCTGCCGTAACACAAGAACGAAATGAGACGTGGATGCAAGGCGAAGTTCACGATCCCCGCGCCTATGAAATGGATGGAATCGCAGGACATGCCGGGCTGTTCTCAACCGCGCAGGATCTTGCCCGATACGCTCAAATGGTCTTAAACGGCGGGACGCTTGCTGGAACGCGAATTTTGAAAGCAGAAACCATCAAAGAAATGACGCAGCCGATCGAAGTCTCAAGCGGAATTCGTTCACTCGGCTGGGATAAGCAGACTGGTTACTCATCAAACAAAGGTGACCTGCTCAGTGATCAGGCAATCGGGCATGGCGGGTTCACCGGGACCGCATTGTGGATCGACCCCGGGCAGGACCTCTTTGTCATCTTCCTAAGCAATCGCGTTCATCCAGATGGAAAGGGCTCAGTCAATTCGCTCGCTGGACGAATTGCCACGATCGCAGCCGCTGCGATTGAATAATCAGAACTGCCCTCTGCTTCCGACCTGAGCAGCCTAAGAATTTCGATCCGCTGTTTCTTCCCCGCCCATTCGCCAAAGTGGTCGAAGTCTGCCCGACCACTTGACGGCAAATCTTCCCGTAAAAAATTACTCGTGAATTACGAGAACAATTCGCGAATCGGGACACCACCATCAGTCGCGGGAACGGGGCGAGCACTGGCGTAGAGTTCTTCGTGAGGGTTCGCTCCGAGTGTGGCGAGAATAGTGGCAAACAAGTCTGGCACCGAAACCGGTCGATCAACGATATTCATCCCGAGTTCGTCTGTTGTCCCGATCGCCTGTCCGGTTTTCAGTCCCCCTCCGCCGAGCATCACAGTGAACGCTTTCGCATGGTGTCCACGTCCTCCCAAACTATCGAAGCTGGATGGACGACCAAATTCAGAAGCGATGACCAGTAGAGTTTTGTCCAGCAATTTTTTCTCTTCAAGGTCTTCAATGAGTGCAGAGAAAGCATGATCCAGACTTTGAATGAGCAAGTGCTGTTTCTTCTGCCCTTCGCGATGTGTATCCCAGCCCGTCCCGTTGACAAAATTCAAATTGAATGAGACTTCTACGAATCGCGTTCCACGTTCGAGGAGCCTTCTGGCAAGTAAGCATCGCTGACCGAACTCATCGCCATACTGTTCACGAAGATCGGCTGGTTCGTTTTCTAAATCAAAGGTGCTCATGAACTCAGGTCCAGAGAGCCGAAAGCCCTGCTCCATCGCTGCAAGATAATTCTTGATGATCGTTTCGTCTGCATGTTTGGCAGCATACTGAGAACGCATCTTCTCCAGCATTTGCAAGCGGCGTTTCTGCCGCTCGTCGGTCACTCGATTCGGGCGTGTGAGCCCCTTCGGACCGGATTTCGTTTCAGTCAGATAAATATATCCATGCTCCGCCCCCAGAAAACCAGGTTCCCGCGCAGGCGAGGGATTGCCCATCAGCACGTAACTGGGGACAAGGTCGTTGATCGGACCACGCATTTTCGAAACAAGTGATCCGAGGGATGGATAGACGACTGTTCCGCTTGTCGGTCTACCGGTATGCATGCGGTAGGCCGCGGCGGCGTGCTCATCGATGACATCATGATGCACCGTTCTTACTGGCGCACAACGATCCATCAGCGATGCCGTTTTAGGCATATGCTCACAGATTTGAACTCCAGAAATCGCGGTGTCGATTGCCGGGTAGGCAGAGCCGGGATCTTTGAGTCCGTCCTTGGAAACACGCTTCGGATCGAAGGTGTCAACTTGACTCGATCCCCCACCGAGCCAGATCATGATGCAGTGCTCAGCTTTTCCGCGGACCTCTTTAGTCGATTCATCAGCTTGCAAAGTACGAATGGAATTCGCTGCAGCGAACGTCGAAATCCCGGCTGCACTCGACTTCAGAACATCTCTTCGATTTATGAACATGCATGAATTCCCACAACAACAATTTGATCTACGAGAGCGGTTTTAATAAAGGTGTCGCAGTCCTGTCTCGTGGCACACAGCCAATCACCTGACAAGACGCTCAATTCGCGGACACAATATAGACGAAAGTGTTCATAGAACTGATTCGAACGCTGATCTGGCACTGAGGAATCACTCAGTCCAGATGTCCGCAGACAGTTCCTCATCATCTATGATTGTCTGTCGACCGTTACAGATCAAGGTCTGTCGATTTACAGTGCCGATTTCAGTTGGTTTTCAATTTTAGAAGTATCATAAACGCATCCCCCCCAAGTTCCTCCGCTGATCTGCTGCAAAAGTGCCCACAAGCGGGTCTCTGCAGAAAGGTCAGGATCGGCAGTCAAGTCATTTCTGCGTTCTCTAGCTTCCAGAATTTCAGCCCCCTTCTCTGATGTGACTCGATTTTCCGGGGTTCCGACAAAATTGATTGTCCCGGTTAACTTTAGGCAGTCGATCTCAATTTCGATCAAGTCTCCATCTTGAAGCTTCGCAATAGGACCATTTGCTAACGCCTCCGGCCCGACATGACCAATACAGGCACCTGTTGAAACACCGGAAAATCTCGCATCTGTAACGACAGCGACTTCCTTCCCCCAAGGCAGAAACTTTAAAGCGGAAGTGATTTGGTATGTCTCTTCCATTCCCGAGCCCAGAGGACCGCGACACATTAAAACCAAGACGTCACCCGCCTGAACCTCACGGTCTCCAATACCTTTGACAGCTTTGATCGCTTCTTTTTCAGATGTAAAAACTTTCGCCGGACCGACTTTTCGGTAAACACCATCTTCGTCAACAACGCTCGGATCGATAGCTGTGCTTTTGATGACAGAGCCCTCAGGAGCGATATTTCCTACGGGAAAAGTTACGGTACTCGTCAAACCTTTCTCTTTTGCTCGTGATGGAGGAAGAATCACATCGTCGGGATCAATTCCGTCTTTCTCCTTGAGCAAGTCTCGGAAGCGTTCTCTTCGCTCAGATGCTTTCCACCAGTCGAGGACTTCATTCAGTGACAATCCGGCGGGCGTCCGTGCGTCGAGTTTCAAAAGGCCTAACTCGCGCAGATGCAGCATCACTTCGGGAACACCGCCCGCAAGAAACACGCGAACAGTCGGGTGACCGATCGGTCCATTCGGAAGAACGTCCACAATTCTTGGAGTCGCTCGGTTAATTCGGTTCCAGTCTTCAACATCGGGACGCCGGATTCCTGCTTCAAATGCAACTGCGGGAATATGCAAAAGCAGATTTGTCGATCCACCAAAGGCAGCATGAACGACCATCGCATTGTGAATGGCATCTTCGGTGAGAATGTCTTGCATCGTCGTCCCGTCTGCAATCATCTGTACCAAAGCTTGAGCAGACCGAGTCGCTGCATCCGTCCAAACAGGTTGGCCAGATGGAGCCAAAGCAGTGTGTGGCAAACTCAACCCCATGGCTTCTGCGACGACCTGAGACGTTGCAGCCGTCCCCAGAAATTGGCAGCCTCCCCCAGCGGACCCACAGGCTCGACACCCTGCTTCGGCAGCTTCATGGAGATCAATCTCACCATGTGCAAAGCGAGCTCCGATTGTCTGGACTTTCCCAGCATCTTCTCCGACAGTCGGGGGAAGCGTGACGCCTCCTGGGATGATGATACAGGGTAAGCGATGTTGAGAGGCCAAGGCCATCATGGCTGCAGGAAGCCCTTTATCACATGTTGCCACACCAACAACCCCCTTGCGGGTCGGCAACGAACGAATGAGTCTTTTCATGACGACAGCGGCATCGTTGCGATACGCCAAACTGTCCATCATCGCCGTCGTTCCTTGAGATCGACCATCGCACGGATCAGAAACATAGGCCGCGAACGGCAGGCATTTGTTTTCGTCCAAGACTTTCGCAGCTTCCTGCATCAGAAGTCCGACCTCCCAGTGTCCAGTGTGATACCCCAAGGCAATCGGGTGGCCATCTTCAGCGCGAATCCCCCCCATCGTGCTCAATATCAAAACCTGATCTCTAAGAAGATCGTTAGGGTCCCACCCCATCCCCGCGTTTTGAGTCATCCCGAACAAGTCGCCGCTCGGAGAGTTCAGAAGCATTTTTTCATCGAGAGGCAATTCCCCCTTTGGCCCGTCACCATGCGTTCTGATTTCGTAGAGATCGGATCGATTTCCTTCAAGCAGGGTTTTTGAAGACAGCGTCATTCTCTTCTTTCTCTGTTATAAGTCGAAAGCTTGTTGAACGTTTGAAGAACTGGTCCTGTAACTTGAAATTGCTCTCTCAAACATTGAGACAAGCGGCTATTCCAGAAGTTTTCGGACTGGTTCTATTCATCGGGATAAAGCACATGATGCTGAACCGACATCGTCTCTATATCAACGATTGCCAACTGATGCGGATTCGCACGATGCAACGCCCCCGGATTGAGAACAAGCGTGTTGCCCTCCAGGTGCGATTCTGCGAGATGAGTATGTCCATAACAGACAAGATCATACTTGCCTGACGAGATTGTCTTATCGAATTTCGTGCGATTGTCACTATGCAGGAATGCAATCTTTCTCCCTTCCAGTTCGATCTCACCGAACCGATCATGACATGTCAAACCGGCATCGCGAATGGCATGTCGCAAAAGTGCTTCTTCATGATCGACGTTTCCAAACACAAAATGTGTCGGCCATTCCGTGAACTCATGAACAATGGTCGGCGATCCAATGTCGCCACAATGAATCACGGCTTCAACTTGATGTTCTCGAAGAATCTCGGCCGCCCTGGAAGCATTATCAAGATTACTATGCGTATCGCTAATCACGCCAATTTGCATTTTCCCAATTTCACTAAAAGTTTAAAAGATAGAGTTCAAAAGTTGGTTCTCTGGACAATATTGATCAGCAACCAGATCACGAAGGACGCTTCCCCCGGAGACTCAATCTGACTTAACAATCAGTCATTTCAACTGTTGCGGAGAGTGTTTTTTTGAATTGGTCTTCTGGTTCAGCTACGTAATGAACAGCCATTTGACTGTTGAAAAGCCTCTATCAGAGGCGCGCGGTACAGTAACCTGCTTCGATTCGTGATTCTTCTCCAAACGATGAGGCTCCAATCTCCCGCGAAATTTCACGAGCTCAAAGAGCTGTTGACGACTGACAATTTTCGTCGGTCTCCGTATGATACCGAGATCATCCTCCAACGTCTTCTCATTCAGGATTTCTCGATGAACCTTCGTCCCGTTATCGCTGTGATCAGTTGCCTCTCTCTTTCGGTCTCCAGTTTGGCTTTCGCTGCCGAGAAGCCAAAACCGTCCAAAGTTCTCTTTGTCACTCAAAGCAAAGGGTTTGTTCACGGCTCGGTCAAACGGAAAGAATCACTGGCGCCCGCGGAAATTGCGGTCACCCAACTTGGCGAGCAAACTGGCTTGTTTGAAGTCCATTGTACGCAAGATTGTGAAGCCGATTTCACAAAAGAAAACTTACAGAACTACGACATCGTCGCTT
Source organism: Thalassoglobus polymorphus (assembly GCF_007744255.1). Taxonomy (GTDB): domain Bacteria; phylum Planctomycetota; class Planctomycetia; order Planctomycetales; family Planctomycetaceae; genus Thalassoglobus; species Thalassoglobus polymorphus. The sequence continues at coordinate 3,338,612 of NZ_CP036267.1, forward strand.
TCTACACGAGTGGCGACTTGCCGATCTCCAAAGAGAACATGGACTATTTTTTCAATGATTGGTTGAAGCAAAAAGGTCACGGCGTTCTCGGATTTCATTCTGCAGCCGACACCTTTCGAGAAGAAAAATTATACTGGGACATGATCGGCGGAACCTTCATCAGCCATCCCTGGACTGCACGAACACAGGTGACGCTCACAAACCACGAGCTCGAAAATCCGCTCGTCTCTCCTTTTGGAGCCAACCACACGCAGCTGGAAGAAATTTACATGTACCGCCACTGGCAACCTGAAAAAGTGCGAGTGTTACTGAGCCTCAACTATGCAAAGAGCCCGACAAAGAATCCCGTTCCAACGGAATTTGGATACCATGTCCCTGTTTGCTGGATTAAAAATTACGGCGAAGGAAAAGTCTACTTCAACAATCTGGGGCACAGAGAAGAGACATGGACTCAGCAACCGTATCTTGACTCCATCGCAAATGCTGTGAGATGGATGCGCGGAGAAATTGAAATTGACGCCACACCGAATCCAGAAGTCTCCGCAGCTCAAGAGAAGAAAGCTCAAGCAGATTTTGAAGCTGGGAACTTCAAAAAGAAATAACCTGAACTCCCTTTCATCAACTGGTGTCGACCGGGTTACGACATTTCCAAACTGAAATTTGTCAGCCGCTCGACACCGGAATCTGTCACAACGTAATTCTGCTCCAGCCGAATCCCGGCTCGTAAAGCTTCGGTGTAAAGCCCCGGCTCGGCTGTGAAGCAGTCCCCCTCTTCAAAATAGTCATCCCAATTTGGATTCAAATGCGGTGCCTCGTGCGGGAACAGCCCGAACCCGTGACCGAGATGGTGGAAGAAAGCATCCTCCTGAAATTCATCAAGCATCTGCTGGGCGCGTTCAAAGAGAGCTCGACAGGAAACACCAGGCTTTACCGTCTCCTCGACCATGTTGAGAACATTCACAATTGCTTCCCAGGCTTGATGCTGAATGTCGGTCGGTTGTCGATTGACTGCGATAGTCCTGCAGTTGTCCGCATAGTACCCGCGGTATGCTGGACCGAGATCAAGAATGAATAACTCTCCATCAGCCGCGATTCTTTCCCGCGGAGCACCGCCAGGAGAGTTGCACTGATAGTCATTCCCCAACGCAGTCAACGGCTCTCCAGCTTCGATCACAGCAGCGGCGTGCAACTGATTAAAGACTTCGAGTTCAGAAATCCCGGGCTGAATGATTTCTCTCGCTTTGGCATACATCGCCTCGGTACAGGAAATCGCCTTTCGGATCATCTCCAATTCGTCGGTATCTTTTCGCCTGCGAAGTTTCCAGAGATCGGCATCAAGATCTGTGAAATTGGGATTTGAACCGCTCAAGTTCCGAATCATCAAATTTCCGCCAGCAGTCGCTTCAAGACCAACATGATGTTTTGCCTCAGATCCGACTGCCTCGAATAACACTTTCAGCGCGACCGCGAGTTGTTCCTGACGTAATGTTGAATGCCACTGAGCTGCAAAAGTTACACATTCATCAACGGCCGCTTCTTCAGGAATTTGATTCGGTGCTGCCAGTGTACAATTCCCGTCGAGTTCCAGGCATAATGCCGCCTGCATCAATCGATGGGTCCGGACACCGGTCAGATACTGGATGTTTTCCCGAGAGGTGATGATCGCTCGATCAAGAGAATGCTGCTCCAGGACTTTTTTGAGACGCAATTGTCGCTCACGACAAAGTTCAGGTGAGAGCGCGGGAGAGTGTTGAGTCATGTTGTGATTTGTGCTGAATTAACAAAAGGGTTTGAGGTTGAATTGTGAGATTCCATCGGCATCGTTGCAAGGACGGTGTGCAACATCGATGAAGATGTGAAGTAACCAGGTTGGACACCGATGTCGGCTCAGTTGAAATCGGTCACCTTCGAAGAGTAGCCTCACACGTGATTGATTTGGTTTGAGAAGAAGTTTCTGAATTATGGCAGTTGAGTACCACTATCGACTGAACGGAGAGATTCATGGGCCGATCACTTTTCGTGAATTAGTGATGCACGTCCGTGAAGAAAATCTGTCGACCGACGATCTCGTCAAAGCGGACTGGGATTCCCAGTGGATTCCGGCAGCAGCTGTTGTCGGATTGTTTCACTTGGCCGGTCGGGACGACGTTCTGGCAATTTGGGAAGCTGAACAACAAGAAAGGCAAGCATCAATTGCCGTTGTTGGAACGAACGAAGACCCTACACAAGCAGCGTCCCCCGAAGTTGGGCGATTTCCTCGGATCCCGGGCAGTCTGGATCGATCTCAAATCCTGAACACCTTCGAGGACGATCGAGACGATTTTGATCTCACTCGCGAAATTGCGAACGTTGCTGCCGAGGCACTGAATGAGCGATCTTTCAAACCAAAGTCGCTGAGGAGAAAAATCGCAGATGCTTCTCGTTCACTCTTTTCTACTGCTGTACTTTATCGATGGTTTCGATTTGGCTCAGCGATCGTATCCGCAAATCTCGCAGGCATTTTGATCGTGAACTGGTCAATTGCGAACATGCAGCGATTTCCCAAACCGGGACAAAGTCAAACTTTTCCCCACGAATTCCCCTTTTGGGGTGAATGCACTCCGATACTGTTCATCACGCTCTTGGTTGATACCATGCTCCTGACTGGTTTTCTGGGATACTGGGCTGCTCGAGGAGTGGAACTTATCCTCGACGATTAGAGCATCTTTCGAATTGGTTTGCAGGATCTGCCTCGTGGCGAACAGCAATTTCACTAGAGAAATGCGTTCTTCACGGGCACACGGTAGAGTAAACTGCTCTAGGCCATGTTCAATGATGTCTCACAAAAGCAGGATGCGAACACTCATTCGAATAATGTGATAGAGCAGGAGCAGACTGTTGGAATTGATTCCCGTACTTGATCTGATGAGGCATCAAGTTGTTCGTGGTATTGCTGGAAACCGAAAAGAATACCAGGCGAATCAGAGTTGCCTTGTTGAAGGCTCAGATCCAGTCGAAACCGCTCTCGCATTCAAAAAACATTTCAACGTCAAAACCCTTTACATCGCTGACCTCGATGCATTGACCGGACATGGGAAATCAACCGCAGAGATTTCCTCGCTCAGCAAAACTGGGCACAATCTCATCGTCGATGCAGGCGCTGTTACTCCGCAGGCTGCAGTCGACCTCCTGAAATGTGGAGCGAATCAAGTCGTCGTTCCACTCGAAGCGTTGCCCAATATGAAAGCCCTGTCAACTGTCCTGAGCGAGATCGGACCACTGCAAACAGTTTTCAGTCTGGACTTAAAAAACGGAAAACCGCTTGAAAAGAGAGACCAATCTCGACCGCCGCTTGAGATTGTCAACGAAGCGATTGCAATCGGCGTTCAGAAAATGATTGTCCTCGACATTGCAGGTGTGGGAACTTCGCGAGGGATTTCGACCGTGGAACTCTGCCAACAAATTCGAAGTGCTTACCCAGACGTCGAAATTATCTCAGGCGGAGGCGTTCGTTCACTCTCAGATCTGACTCCGCTGACCGAATGTCATGTCAACGGAGTTCTCATTGCTTCAGCCCTGCACGATGGGCAAATCACACCCGCGCAGTGGATGCAATTTCAACAACGCAAATAATGCGATCAACATCGGCACCACACCGGCAGTCTGGACCAAGGCTTATTATTGAGAAGGCTGAACGTTGAATTTATCCTTCTTCCACCCCAGTTGTTGAGCCACTTTCTCAACAGATCCCCAAGCGGCGTCTTGTTCAGGACTTTCGCATTGAACAGCAAGTGACTTCACCTGACTCGCTGCGATCAACAAGGCTTGTGGTTTTGTCAAAAACTGCGAAACCTGCAACAAGTACGGACCATCCCGCAGATCGTCACTCAGATTGACGAGGTCGATCTTTGAATCCTTAGAGATAAACATCGAAGCAAACAGCAGCCAATCTGCAGCTTGGCCTCTCCCCTGGATGTGCAACGGGACTTCTTTCATTTCTTCCAGAGTGTTGATTCCTTGAACAATGTCATGGATTTGAACACTGTCCTGAGTTTGACCGAGCAGAGCGAAACGTCGTTTGATTTGCGTTTGCTTCTTTTCATTTGTGTTCCATGCCGTTGGGCCAACTCCTCGTGGCGGAAGAATCACCAATGTTTCTCCGGGTCGGTGATGAGGAAGTTTCCCTTCTGTTTTTGAAGTTTGCACCTTCGAGAAGTAAGGACAATCCGGGAACTGAGTTGCAAGACGCGGGTTGATTTCTGACCAGAGCTCAGCGTCACAAACAAATACACGGACACCTTTTGACTTTGAAACATTCTTTTGTTTCAGTACAAACATCGGTAACGAATAGACAGCATCTGGACGATACTCGATCACGGAAAGCGTCGCCTCATCACTCTCCCAAGACTGTGTTGGTTTCGATGATGAGACATCCGAGCCGGGGACCTTTGGTGAGTTCAGAAAACTTCGATACATCAGCTTTAGCATTGCTGTCGTTCGGAGAGCATCGAGCTCTTTTTGAGTTTGCGGTAACGTATCACTTGCCATAGGAACAAAGGATTCCTGAATCGAGGTGACTCGTTCATCCTTGGGCAGTTCATCAAAAACCTTGAGTTCTTCCGGAGTGAACAACGGTGTCGCTGTCACATCAATGAGTGGATTCTCATTTTTCAGGAATCGATTCATCCAGTGAAACGCGTTGACTCGTAACTCCTGAGTATCTTTGTGAGGACCTTCAGCGATGTTCAAGCCGATATTTCCGAGAGCATTATGAAGCTCATAGATGCGACGAGTTTTCGCATAGACATCGACCACACCATCAAGTGGGAAGATACGGTCTTTATCTGTGTTGGAAATCAGCAGTGGTCGTGGAGCAACCAGTGAAGCCAGCATCGGGAAATCCCAGGCAAATGTGTTGACCATATACATGCAGTCGCAATGTCCTTCCACACAGCCATCGACAACATGGTTATGCATATTCGTGATTCCAGCTACGGGAACAGCAGCCTTGATGCGATCATCAAGAGCCGCGACCCACCATGAATACGCTCCTCCACCTGACCGACCGGTGACACCAATTTTTTCTCCGTCGACCTCGGGTCGGGACTGCAAGTAGTCGAGCGAACGAATGCAGTTCCAGGCTTCGACTCCGGCTGATGTGTAACCACGATTGAGCCACCACCACATGCCGTACTTGTATGTTCCATGGTGAATCCCTTCGATCTCACCAAGCTGAATTGTATCAATCATCAGGCAAACGAATCCATTTTTCGCAAACCATGCTCCATGATGTTGATAGTGCGTTTTGTTCCCGTAGCTCACACCATCCTTTTTGACTCCTCCATGTCCACAAACATAGAGAATCGCGGGGAGCGGTCCCTCCTGCTTTTCGGGACGATAGAAATTCGCGGTCACATACAAACCTGGCATTGCTTGAAAATGCAGGTTTTCAACAATCACACCCTCGCGCGTGTGCGTGCCGGTCACGACTGGTTTCAACGGAGAACGTTCTGGCCAAGGTTTGAGACCTAACATCTCCTGAAGTTGCGCGTGACGCTCTTCCCGCTGCCTCGTCCAGTCTTCAAGCGTTTTGACATCTGCAAGAGAGTCTTTTGTCACGATTGCGGTTTGAGCAGCGAAGTACCTGGCAAGAAGTTCGTCGCCTGTTGATGTGGTCGAATCTTGAGCATCGCCAGACGTACTGATGATCAGGGAAAACGCAACAAAAGAGCCGAGAAGATGGAATTTCAACGAAAACAAAGCTGTTCTCCTGGTGTCAAAACTGGGGCGGGATCAGGGAGGAAGGGAACATTATGTATTGTGTAGCGAGCGATAATTACTTTTCAACGGAGTCTTTCGCTTCTGAAGTTCGCCAAAGCCAACGCAGAGAATCAGGAAGAATTGCACCGCCATGAATCCCGTTGTGAGCACCTTCGCCATAGACAAACTTGTGATCGTATTTTGCAAAAGCTAACGATTTCGCCATCTGTTGATTCGCTAAAGGCCAGTTCCCATGCTGGTTGTCGAGGTCTCCAGAGCCATCTTGAAGAAACACTCGAATCGGTTTGGGTTCTGTTTTTCGAATCAATGCATGGTAGACATGACCACCACGAATGTTGGTGAAGCTGCCGACATGGCTTAAGACTTTGCGAAATTCATCTGGACGTTCCCAGGCAACCGTCCATGCACAAATTCCTCCTGAACTAATCCCGCAGATGGCGCGCTGGTCAGGATCTTTCGTCAGGTTGTAGTGCTTGCCGACCTCGGGCAAAATTTCTTCTAACAGGAACCGAGAATATTGATCCGAGAGCGTGTCGTATTCGAAGCTTCGATTTTGCGGTCGCGGTCGCCAACCTCGTTTCTTCGGGAGTTCGTCTTGCAGATAGCCCGGGTCGATAAAAATTCCGATGATCGGCGGCAACTCACCTTTGTGAATGAGATTGTCAAAGACAACCGGCACACGGAACTGCCCCTTTTCATCAAGGTAAGTGTGACCGTCTTGAAAGACCATCACCGCGGTTGGGGTGTCCGCATCATATTGCTCAGGAACATAGACTGAATAATGACGAATCGATCCTGGGAACACTTCTGACTTCCAGACATGGTTCGTCACCGTGCCGCGCGGGACTCCTTCGTGACGCATGGAATCTTCACCGAGTTCGTACTGTTCGTCCCCAGCCAAACAAACTGTCACCATCCCCATCAATAGCAGCAAAGGCATCAATCGCAACATCGTTCATCCCGATTTATTTGAGTCTCGTTTTGACCCTGCATGTTAGTGGTCTCGCCAATGGCCTCGCAAGGACAGCAAAGGCTCATCACTGATCAAAGAGAATGAATTGTCATCCCGCCATCGATCTTTAGAACCTGTCCCGTTGCATACGGGATCTCTCCCTCAACCAGGGCGCGGACAGCTTTGCCAACATCTTCGGTTTCCCCCCACCGACGTTCAAGTGTGAGACCATTTGCGATCAGCTCGTCGTACTTCTGAGTGACCCCGGAAGTCATGTCACTTCGAATGACTCCCGGTCGGACTTCATACACATCAATTCCAAACTCAGCGAGTCGCGTCGCCCACAGATCCTTTGCCATTCCAAGAGCCGCTTTCGAAAGGCAGTAATCACCACGGTTCACCGAAACGAACTCCGCAGAGATCGACGAGACAAAAATTACGCTCCCGCGGACTTCTGCAGCATCTCGACTAGACTTCATCAGCTGCGCAGCAAGTTTCGTCAGAAAGAATGGCCCCTTCAAGTTGATATCAATCACCTTGTCAAACGCCTCTTCGTCTGCCTCCAGAATGTCCTTGCGTCCGGGAGACGTGATCCCGGCATTGTTGATGAGCGCATCAAGCCGGCCAAACTTCTGGTGCGTTGACTCAATCAATTTCGTTCGATCATCGGAGCAACCAATGTTCGCTGCGCAGTAGGCAACGTCGACTTCAAGGTCTGAAAACTCCTGCAAGACATCTTGAACCTGCTCAGCAGGTCGCACTCCATTGAGCATCAACGACCAGCCAGACTGCGCAAGTTTCCTCGCGATCCCCAACCCAATCCCTCGGGCTCCACCTGTAATCAGTGCAACTTTCGACATGAAATCTCAACTTCCCTTTACTCAGTTTGCACTGAGTTCATGAACCATTTGAACGAGAGCTTTGACGTTGTCGGGATTCATATCTGGCTGGACACCGTGGCCAAGATTAAAGATATGCCCGGGGTGTCCGGCGTTGGCATCGAGCACAGCTTTGGTGCGACTTTCGAGAACATCCAGATTTGCGTAAAGCGATATCGGATCAAGATTTCCCTGAATCGCTCGTTCGTTGCCAACAATCTTGCGGGCCTCAGCCAAGTCAATCCGCCAGTCGATTCCAATTACGTCACCACCAGCTTCGACCTGGTCCGGAATCAATGCAGGATTGCCAGTTAAAAAGTTGATTAATGGAGTCTCATCCTGAACTGCCTCAATCAACTTCTTCGTGTAAGGTTGAACGTATCGTCGATAGTCAGAGGGAGAGAGACAACCGGCCCAACTGTCGAAAATCTGCACCGCTTGAACACCCGCTTCAATTTGTGCGTTCAAATATTTCCCGAGCGAATCGACGAGCCGATTCATTAAGGCATCCCATGCACCTTCATCGTTGTACATGATGGTCTTTGTGCGAATGTAGTTTTTCGACCCACCACCTTCGATCGCATACGAAGCAAGTGTAAACGGAGCTCCGGCAAATCCCAGCAATGGAATATCGCTCGGCAGATCGTTGCGGATAAGCTTGATCGCATCGAAAACATAGCTGAGAATTTCAACGTCATCGACCGCTTTGACTCGATCTATTTCACTTGCAGCCATCAGCGGATTATGAATGACCGGGCCTTCGCCTTTGACGTACTCAAGATCAAACCCCATCGGTTGCAAAATCGGTAACAGATCCGCGAATAGAATCGCAGCGTCGACTCCTAAAACTTCGCGTGCGGTCAGTGTCACCTCCGCAGCCAGTTCCGGAGTTTTACAGAGATCAATGAAAGTTGTCTTACTGCGAACTGCCATATATTCAGGCAGGTAACGCCCGGCCTGTCGCATGATCCAAACTGGTGTACAATCGGTTGGCTCGCAACGAGCCGCTTTCATGAATCGACTATTATAAAGTTCTGGAGTCATCATCTCTTCGACTTCTATTCAAAAGTGTGGTCACGTCGCAGTTCGGTTCACTCACCGAGAGGAATTCTATTTGTCTCTATGGAGATCATAACAATCAAACGTAAATTGTCAGCGAGGATCTGCATTTACAAATTGATCCAGATCATTTTCGATGCTGCCCCTGCCCGCGAAAATCACTTTTGTGGCTTCAGAGACTATCTGTCACGAGAGAGAACGCCTGTATCATTTCGGGGAAAGCTCTAGAAACACGGCTCTCTGACAATTCACTTAGTCCCCGTGTTTCCCACGACATGACGAGATTGTCGCTGCGGCAGTTCTTTGGCTTCATGAGTCCGTTTTCGTGGATGTGGGAGATCGAATTTCCTCAGGAAGTGCGGTCGATCCTCTCGCCCCCCACGCGTGTAATCATTCCAGATCGCATGGGCAACAACTTCCTCAGAACGTTGCTGCACCTGAACGAGAAAGTTGAACATCCGCTCCGCCAGTCGCGTAAGTGGAATCCCATGTGACTGCCCTTCGCGAGCATAAAGCCAGTCGGAGAGTTTAAGAAATTCGACGAACGGAGAATTCGCATCGCTCCAGATCAGTTCGCGAGATTCCAAAAAGTTCCCGCTGTTGCCAATCAAATCCCAGAATTTCGCAAACCGACGCATCCGTTGAAGATCCTCGAACGGAACAAGTTTCGTGCTGAGAATTTCATAAGGTGCGGACTGGCTGTAGATCATCTCCCAGTCTTCATCATGACGCGTGATCGGCGTCCCGCGCAACCGTTTGAGGATTCCGACTTGAATCTCTTGAGGATTCAGTTTGAGCAGCCGGTCAAAACCGGTTCCAAAGCTTTCAACAGTCTCTCCCGGAAGTCCGACAATCAGGTCGGCATGAATGTGGACGCCGGTTTCTTTCCGCAGGAATTCAAAATTCTCAGCCAGCTTTTCGTTGTCCTGTTTCCGGCTGATCAAGTCTCCAACGTCGTCGTTAAATGTTTGAACACCAATCTCGAATTGCAATGCTCCCGGCGGAAAGCGGGAAATCATTTCTCGCAGCGAATCAGGAAGCCGGTCTGGAATCATTTCGAAGTGAAGAAAAAGATCCGGGCGATACCGATCCAGAAAGAATTGCAATATCGCCTTGCTGACTCGCATGTTCAGATTAAACGTACGATCTACAAACTTGAACTGCTTCGCACCACCATCGAGAAGCAGTTGCATCTTCCCGAGAAATTCGTCGACATCAAATTGACGAACGGGAATCTCCAAAGCAGACAGGCAAAACTCACATGTGAACGGACAGCCGCGCGAGGCTTCCACATAGATCACGCGATTCTTAATGTCCTCCTCCGTATACAAATGATACGGCATCTTCACTTCAGAAAGTGCCGGAACACCGCCGGGGATGACCTTTTCAAGCGGAGGAGTTTTTGCCAGAAGATTTCGACAAAGTTCGGGCAACGCAAGGTCAGCTTCACCGGTGACCAGATAGTCCGCCAGCTGAACAATCTGTTGTTGCTCACTTTCGTAGCTGACCTCTGGTCCTCCGATCACAACTGTGATGTCAGGTCGCAACTTTTTGAGATCTGCGACCAACTTCGTTGCCGGTTCAATGTTCCAGATGTAGACGCCGATTCCAACGATCTTCGGATTTTGCGAGACGATCGATTCTAGAACGTCCGCGAGGTTCTCATTAATGCCAAACTCCAGCATCACCGTCGATTCCGCCAACGGCCCCATATTCGCTATAAGATAACGCAGCCCAAAGGAACTGTGCCAATAGCGAGCATTCAATGTTGTCAGGACAATATCAGGCATGAAGTACCGAAGAGGGACAGAGATTTAGAGCATGCTTCGAAATGATGATTGTGGGCGATCAATCCCATGGAAGTGAGCGATTTATCAGATGAAATATACTCTTCACAGCCACAAGAACCACAAAAGTGTTTCAGAACTGGTCCAATACCAGTCTTTACGTTCTGAACACCAATTCGAAAGATACTCTCGTTGAATTGTCATTGTAATCGGGATTGAAACGCCGGACACTTCAAGCCTCCGAAGATTTGAGCGATTCGGTAAAATGTTTCGACCGAGCGAATGATCATTGGACTCAAAACTCAAGTACAGTCTCAATCATAGCGGATAACGCAAACGATTTACGTTTTCGGACAGGCATGAAATTCTGATGATCTATCTCTACGCAACAATTTTGCTGATCGCGAATTCACTCGCTTGGTCTGCAACGATCTTCATGGCTCCGGGGAACTGGATCATGGTCGCATTAGCAGTCACCTATGCCTGGTTCCTTCCCGAGACGGAATCTCCACATCTGAGCTGGACGATCGTCGGCATCAGTTTCATTCTGGCAATTCTCGGAGAGATCGTCGAGTTCTCAGCCGGTGCCGCCGGAGCTGCCAAGCAAGGGGGCTCAAAACGTGGAGCTATCTTCTCAATCGTGGGAGCCATTACCGGAAGTATCGCCGGTGCCATCCTCGGGCTTCCCATTCCAGTCATGGGAAGTGCCATCGCAGGAATTGCAGGAGGAGCCATCGGGGCCTTTGTGGGAGCTTACCTGGGAGAACAAGATCGGTTCCATGGTGAGCGAATCGCGATTGGAAAAGGAGCAATGATAGGCAGACTGATCGGCACCGTCGGCAAGATGGCCGTCGGCGCGATCATTCTTTTTCTGATTACTCTCGACAGCTTTGTAGATTTCTAACGCATCTTTCGAATTGGCCTGCAGGTTCTGCCTCGTGGCGAACAGCATTTTTCAAGTGAAATGCGTTCTTCACGGGCACTCGGTAGAGCAAACTGCTCTCATCAATCGGAATAGCGGACTTGGCTCCAGTCTTTTGCAAGGTCCACCAATATTTTGAGTTTTGATTCGCAGTCTGCTGTTGCGACGATCCCGGGCAATCTCAGCATTGATGCGCGATCGTCCATCCAGGTCTCATCGAAATGAACAGCCTCACCATTGTGGACCCAAACACTGTTCCCCCCCAGCATCCGAGCAATTTGCATTGAGACGGGGTAGTCGTAGATATTCGGACTGTGAATGAGTGAGCCTCCGAAATCACCGGTCGCCAGAAGCGGGTAGATACTGCCCGGCGTGTCGTCCGGAGCAAATCCTTCAAGGCCCGCGTCGGTAACTTTTTGAGCATTCACCGGGTCGTTGGCTTGAAATCCGATCAAATAGATCTTGTTCGAATTGGGGCGAGTCGCGATGTCGATTGGCGGCATCTTCTGCAAACATTCCAATGCCGAAACCGAAGTGTCATCCGGTCCGCATTTCAGTGTTTCGTCATAGGCCAGAGTCCAGGTTCCAGTCGGGCCAGCTTCCGGACAAAAGACTAACGAGAACAACACCTCACTTCGATTTCGTAAGTGAATCATCACGGAATATCCGTCCCCAGTCCGATCACGGAACTGCTTTGTCCCATCGATTGGATCGAGTGCGATCGTCAATTCCGCCTGCTCGTTAAAGACGTCGAGGTCTCCGTTCTCTTCTTCTGCTTCCAATCGGCATTCACGCAAGATGGGCGACCTGTCCCGCAGCCCGGAGACGACAAGTTCCTGAACGGTCAAATCAGCAAGAGTCAGTGCATCGGTGTTGGCATTCCCTGACGACTTGCCTTCCAGTGCGATGTTGAACGTTCTCAATTTCTTAGCGATTGCCCCGGACCAACGTACGAGGTCAGGGGTATCATTCATAAGTGCAGCGATCACACTTTCGACAGACAATGACATCAGCTAGTTCTCCAAATGTTCTATTACTCGATCTGCGACATCAACTTGAGTCGCTTGAGCAAACGCTCTCCATCCCGGAACGGCGTTCACCTCAATCACATAACAACGCCCCGCAAGATCGTACAACAAATCGACACCAGCGAAACACGCATGGACAGTTCTCGCTGCAGAAAGTGCAAGATGAGCTTCATCATCCGTCACCAGATGAGCCATGGCACTCCCGTTTCGAGAGATATTCGTCCGAAAGTCAGTCAGGTTTTTGCGTTTCATGGCTCCCAAAATCTGGCCATTGAGCAGCATCACCCGCACATCGAATCCTTCGTGGTGAATAAACTCTTGAATGTAAAGAACGTTGTTGAGACGTTCGAGAGTACGAAAGGAACGAAACGCCAGATCCGGATCGGAGAGACGGAAGATCCCGCGCCCTTCTGCTCCAAAGATCGGCTTTACGACGACATCGCCACCGAGAGTTTGAAATGCTTCCATCGCCTGATCAGTCGTTTCACAAACGATCGTACGTGGAACAGGAACTTGAGCCGCAGCCAGGCGTGAAGTCGTTAAAAACTTATCGACTGCACATTCGATCGCACGAGGATGATTAAGAATCGTTTTCCCAGCCTGATGCAGTTGCAAGAGCACATCCATGCGATACACAACCTGCTCAAGCGATCCCGGCGGCATCGTCCGCACAATGATGGCATCAGAATCGAACAGCGAGTGATGACCGCCCGAGACGTCTGTTGAAGTCCCCTCCACCGAACTCGTTAGAGATCGAAAGTCAACCCGTTCGCACGAATGTCCACGTTGCGCCGAGGCACGTGAAAGTTCATCGACATACCAACTCCCCTCGTTCCCAAGAACAGAGATTTTCACGTGCCACTCGATTTCATGTTGGGGGAGGTTTCCGCATCCGAGTCGGGTTCCATTGACTCATCAGATGTCGGACTGGAATCTTCTTCGCCAGTCGCTTCTTCCTCAGAAGCGTTCTCAACCGGAACCAACTCTGCCTCCTCAAGTTGAGGGCGAGCAACCTGCACATGTACCAGAAAGCTCGAAGGGAAAAATGGTGTCTCAGGAAGTTCACTCCGTTCTTTGATCCAAAACTCTTTGGTTCCGACAGGAACAAGAAAGTAGAGATCCCCTTCCGAATTCTCGTGGACGCAAGGATATATCGCATTGCCAACGCTGGCGTAACAAATCCGTCCTAAACCTTTTACAAACGAGTTATAGACGACCTGATTTCGATAGTTCGGCAAGGTGCTGTTTTTCTCCCCTTCAGGAGCATTGGTCCAGTCTTCGGAGAGTGATATCAAGCCTGCTTTCAACTCATCAAGTCGTGCATCTTCCAGCGTATCAAGATGCTCCTGATAATATTGATCGACAGCTTCCAGTTGCAAAATCGGGACTTTCACCAAATCAGCTTCGCTGCCTGGACGAAGAGAAATTTCCAACCCTTTCGAACCGGCACTGAATTGCAAGTTGACAAGATTGCTTCGAACGGCACTCGGTCGCTTGCGCACTTCGTCCACGATTTGCGAAAAAACTTTCTGATCGATGCTGAAGTCAGCCCCCTTGATTTCAAGACGAATACTTTGACTCGGATTGAGACGCTCCCCCTCAAGAAGCCCTTCATATGAGGGTTGTGAACTCATGTAGAACCAAATCCCAACGCTGACAAAAATACTTCCGAATAGAATCGGAGGAATCAACCCGCTAAGGCTTGCTCTCTTCTTCTTCTGACGCCGAATGTATTTCGAGGTCACCGGATCATCCGTCACCGGGACTACGGGAAGTTGACCGAGAGTTTTCGGATCCTTCGGGGCATTGAGATCGGGAAAGAGAGCTTCCTCGGCAGGAGACTCAACCGCTCCCTCGGGAGGCCCCGCGAAACCTGGATCGGCTTGCCCTTGAAGCGAATCTGCTGTCGGAAGTTGAACTGGATTTGCGTTCGCAGGCGGATCAACCGGCGTTTCCGCACCGGTCTCAGGAGAGGGGGCGGTTTGAGGGGCCGGCGAGGGAATTGTTGGAACCCGGAGACGCGTATCGCATTTCGGACAGCGACCAATCTTCCCAGAGGCGTCGTCGCCAACCCGGACAGTCGCAGTACAGTAAGGACAATGAAATTCAATAGCCATAAGTTTTTTCGCAAATGCTTTAGAACCAGTCCGAAAACTTCTGGAATAGCCGCTTGTCTCAATGTTTGAGAGAGCAATTTCAAGTTACAGGACCAGTTCTAACGCGTCTTGTGCCCATGAAGAGTTGCTTCAGGTGATAAACCACTCATCTCCACGAGAACGATCACGCACCTCTTTTCCCAAAATGTTCCAGCTCAGTTCGAATGAACCACTCAGGAGTCACAACAGCGGTAAAAAGATGTTCAAAAGATTGTTCGCGTTTCTTAATCAGAATCACCCGAAATTGCTGTAAAATCGAAATCGCCCTAGCGAGCAATACACCCGCATAGAAAATTCACGCTTCTTTTTCAGCATGCTATTGCATCCGACATGCAGTTGACAAGATTCAACAATTGCTGTCCTTAAGAGGCGACCATGGCTGCCAAGAAGCAAAAAGAACGGCGGACCGGTCATCAGCTTCACGGAGTTCCATTCGAGTCTTCAGAGCAAGTATCTTCCCCTCCTCCTGACTGCAGCTGCGATCTTATTAAGATGAGTCACCGCATTGTGGGACCAGTTCGTGCCGTTTCAGAACGCAGTGAAGAAACTCAAAAAATCGAGAACAGGTTGAAGAAGTTGAGCTGCGTGACGGCGACCTGTTGATCGAATTTCAAAACGACTTCAGCGAAGCGAAAAATTTACAAGACGATGTCTCTTCATCAAACGAGGAGAACTCCGCTTCTCTCAGAAATCTGGACAATCCCTTATCTGTTCGTTCAGAATAAGAATCGAATCACATCGAATCACGCATGAGGCTGCACCGGTTGCGAATTTGCCCAGCGCGAGAGCCCGATGAAGAGCAGGCCACACAGAAGATAGCTGATCGCAAGATCGTTGGCACGGTAATAGACTCCGCCAGCAACCGGGTCGACAAACCGAAACAAAAAGTCAAACGTGATCCCATTATAGACTTGATACGCGTGCATTGCCCCGAGAAACGTCAACGCAGACGCACAGAGCATCCAAACGCCAGCTGCGATAAATTTTCGGTCAACCAGGCACGCAGAGACCGCTGCCAGAATCATACATGTAAAGATGTATCCACGCTCCATGAGCAGCAGACCGTGAACTAGAAACCCGTTCACCTCTGCTGTCGGATGAGGATTTTCTACGGCAGTAATGACTTTCTTCGGATCTTCTTTTTGCACACTTTCAGACGAGACATCGTTGGCTTTCACTTCACTTGCTTCAACCGTTGGTGAAATGACCTGTTGAAGCGAATTTCCTTGGGCCAACATGAGCGTCCCCATCATCACCACCGCTCCCCAAGCCGCAATTGCAGGGAACAGTCCGACAGCAACTGCTGGAGCATGGTTTTCAGGAACTGCTCGAAATGCCTGAGCTGTGATGATCACACCAATCCACAAGACAATCCCCGCTCCCACTTCAATGGGAACAATCCCAGCGACAAGGCTAATGAGCCCAGTCAATGTGAGAGCGACAATGACGACCCCGTTGAGCGTCGAGTAGCCAGCTCTGGCCCCCAAAGACTTCCACCCCGGGTGACCAATATAAATCGTCGTCGGAAAACAACTCCCAAACAACGCAGCGACAATCGTGCCAATTCCATTGGCGGCCATTGAAGGAGCGGTCGGATAGGAATCCCCAGCAGCCTCAGCAGATTCGATGTTCTGCAGACTTCCGACCACATTGAAGAGTCCCATCGGAATGATCACCGAAAGAAGTGGCAAGATTTCTTGAATGTTCTGAGCGACTGACCAGATTGCTTCGCCCGACCAAACCGGCAAGGAAAGTCCAACATTCTCGGTCGCTGCTTTGACGGCATCGATCGAAGCGGCACCAAACGTCAGCCATTCCGGAGCTGATGGAACGGCTCGTTGCAAGAGCATCAATCCCCACGCCAAAGCTGTCCCCAGAGTGACTGCAAGCAATCCACTCGGTAAGCCCAACGGTAACCGTATTTGTGAAAACAAGCCAATCAAGACCAGCGCCAGAGGCAACATTGCAATCAACGGCTTTTGAAAAATCTGAAGCGTGAACGTCATCGCGATGAAGCCGATGGCGATTCCCGCGAGTGTCGAAAGAAGTGCCGCGCGTGGCGTGTTGCGACGAAGTTTTTCGGCAACAAACGAACCGACGAGTTCAATTACTCCACTTCCCAGACAGGCGACCAGTCCCATTTTCCAGGCTGCCTCCGCACTCTGAGTCTTCTGGAACTCTGGCCCCATCACGAAGAAGATATACACAATGATCGACGGGGTATTGATCCCATACGGCAATGCCGTAACGTCATCTCTCCCCGTCTTTCTGGCAAGCCGATGTGCTTGCCAGGCATAAAACAAATTGCCCACCAGAATGCTGATCGCAGCTCCGGGCAAAATCATTTTGTAGAGAAACCTCGAATTCTCTCCCGTCATTCCGCAAAACAATTCGCAGAACGAAATGATCACCAGAAACTGAACCAGATTGTCGATGAATAAACCAAAAAAACCGTCGAGGTCACGTTTAACGAAGAGTTTCATATTCTTGGCGGCGGGTTGTAGACATAACGTATGAACCGAAGTTGCCTGCCGCAATCTTCGCTATTTAGTACAGATTCAATCTCGGTCTTTTTGTACCGCCTCGTGGCGAGTCGTGGGATTCGTCGACTAGGTATCCAATGATGTTTACGGGCACGACAAGTAGGGACAATGCGCCTCATTCTGCCCGGTCTTACTACACAACGGACTTACACGACGGTCTCACTTGGTGCCGCTTCAGCGACTTCTGATTCTGAAACGTCTTTGTCACTCATTTTATCGTGGAAGAATAACGCGAACACTACGAAGACCACTCCAGCCATGATGGCAGGGAAGAACCAGAACTGTTTCCATTCAGTCATCGTTGTTGAAAGGAGTTGAGGATCAAGTCCTTCTGGCAAGCTCCGAGAGAACATTTGCGAGAACGATTCGAAAAAGCTCATCCCTTCATCCGCACCACGTGCTGTGATCAATGCTTCATTGTATTTCTCGGAACTTACGACCTGCTTTCCCATCTCCCCGATATGCCAGTTCAGAGGGATCGGACCGAAGCTGCCTCCGAACGCAATTCTGAAACCAAAGAACATTCCGATTCCCTGCGTCAGAAAGACAAGCAATCCCTGAGCTTGACCACGAACATCTTTGGGAGCTTTGTCGTCGGTGTACATGAATCCGGTGACAAAGAAAAAGTCGTAACAAATCCCGTGAATGAGGACTGCAAGCAACAGCATCCAAGTAACCTGATTCGGTGCACCGAAAGCGAACAATGCGTAGCGAAGCACCCAGCTTGCCATGCCGATTAAAATCATGTTCTTCAAGCCAAATCGCCGGAAGAAAAATGGAATCAAGAGCATGAAGAAGATCTCAGACATCTGCCCGAGCGTCATCGTCGCTGCCGATTGAGCGAATCCGGTTTGATTCAGGTAGGTGGAGGTCAAACCGTAATAATATGCCAGCGGGATACAAATCAGAGTTGAGCACAGGGCGAAGATTGCAAAGTTGAAATCAGCCAGAAGTTTGAACGCATCGACCATCAGGAGTGATCTTAAATCGACCGGTTTACCCTTGAGAGGAGGCGGAGTATTCGGGAGGAAGAAACAGAAGACTCCCAATAAGATCGAAGACGAAGCTCCCATCCAAAAGAGGTTAAACGAGTTCGACCAGCCGAGGCCACCGCCGATCAGTCCGGCGACAATCCAACCAATCGTCCCCCAGACACGGATTTTGGGGAAGTCGTTCTGTGTGGGAATGTGGGTAAACGCGATGGTATTTCCAAGGCCCAGAGTCGGCATGAAACACAATGAGTGAATCAGGATCAACCAAACGATGGTATTCCCTGCATCGCTTCCGGAAGCGGCTGCAACCTGCGGGATGACAGCCATGACTAAGCCACCAATCACGAGAAGAGCCCCCATCACTTTTTCTGATGCAAATAATCGGTCGGCAACAAGACCCAGAAACAGAGGCGCAAAAATCGCTGCAATGGGGACGCTCTCATACGCTCCCCCTTTGAATGCTGATAAACCGTTCGAGTCCAAAACAGCTGACAATGTCGCAAACCAGGCTCCCCAGGTAAAAAACTGAAGAAACATCATCAAGGAAAGCCGTGGTGTCATTCCGACCATGCCACCGCCTGTATTTGTGTTGTCATTCATATTGAAAATCTCAAATCAAAATTCTTCAGACTACGGAGATATCAGTTCAACGAAAAAAGTTGGTGCGTCGCAAAGTCATCAGTCATACTTCCAAATTTCGGACGGTCAAGACCGAGCAGAACTTGATGACAGGCAGTTGCACAATATTGCCCGTTCTTAATCACCCATTCTTACTGTATTGTCAGTTTTTACTCTAAGGATTGCTTCGAAATTCTTGGATGAAACAGATTGCAACGAAGAGGCCCCATCTGGCTTCGTTATATCGTGATGACAGCCAAGACTCTCGAGACAGCATTTGAGTAACTCTTCCAACTCAAGCGATATAGCTTAGAACTCATCCTGAAACCTGACTTCGCTGACTCAAACGCTGAGATCAGCGACCATTTCACAAGTTTCCAGACGAGTTCCACCGAGAGCTTCTTGCCAAATGATGTGTTCAGTTTCGAATTAAGCGGGTGACTCCTTCTTGCGTTTCAGCACAGCACCAATGATGACTGCCAGAACGAAGCCTCCCAGAACGATGAAACCAACTTTGGGATACTTACTGGAGTAGATGCTGTACAAACTACCAAACGTTGCCACCCCAGAAGCGATCAACATCAGAACATTCCAACGCAATCTGGCGAGTCCTTTTGGCATGTTCTCGCCTAGAATATTTTTCGAGTTCATCATGAAGAAGAACGTCCAATAGGCGATCGGCAGCAACATCAGTCCAAACATCGATGTTGGCACAACAAGCCAGACTGACGCTTTGCTCCACAAGAATGGACCAAGTGAACCGACGAGCCCAGCAGCCAACGCTCCAATGCGATGAGGCCATCCATGCGGCGGAACACCAAGCATTTCACAGACCGCAAACCCGTTGATGAGCATGAGAATGATAATTGTGGAGATCGCCATCCCCAGAACACCTACCCCAAACAGGTATTGCGAAGTATTCGCACCAACAAGTTTTTCTAAAGATTGAGCAAGGTTGAAAGCGTCTCGTTTCACGAGAGCCGCTGCCATCCGCAAGTCGCCATCGGGGAGAGCTGTGCGAAGTTCAATGAGCTTGGAATCGTCTTTAGTCTTTTTAATCTCATCCTTGATCGCTGTCATTTTGTCTTTGCCGATTTCCTTCGCAATTCTCGCGTCGAGAATTCCATTGAAATCGCCAATCAAGTTTCCAGCAGGAGCGGGGGCATCTTCACTCGGACGATAGATTTCAACGAGACCATCTTCCACTTTTCCGTGGAACTGTGTCGCAGCAGCAATCACAACGCAGCCAGTTGCCAGCATAAACGGAATCAGCAGGCCTGTGCTGAGGTCGAAAATTGCCAACCCGCGGAAATCACGATCCCAACCACGTTGAAGCATCGAGTACGGAAGCAGAAATGTCATATTGATTCCGACCGCAGTCGCGAAAGCAGCGATCATTACTTTTTGCTGCTCACTGACGATCTTCGTGGTCCAGTATTCGTTGTAGGAGCCGGTCGCTGAAAGTAATTCATCAAATGCACTACTCGGATGAGTGAGCAGAGTCGTATCAGGAATAAACCCGGCGAAGATCGTCCCCCAATCTAAAAGCCCTCCCATTGAGAGCTTGATGACGACGGCAAAGAAGCTCAACACGACCATTCCGACCATGCATTTCAACAGGATCTCAAAGACCTTGATTCCCCAACCACCACTGCCGTAGAAGAGGATGACAATGCCACCGGCAATGAAGAGAATCGTTGCACAGATGAAGTTATTTCGAAACTTCAAACTCTTCGTCAACGCATCTTTTTCATCTGCTTGATCGTCTCCTAACCCCTGCGAGGAAATTTCAGCTGCAATCGCAGCATCTCCTAACATTGCCGGAGCAAGATTTTGTTGAATGGCAGCGGTCCCCAGAGAAAACTGAGGCATACACCAGACAAAATTTGCCATCATTGTCGCCAACAGCCATCCCCATCCGAGGATCGGACTCACATGCTTATTGATCGAGGTAAACGGCCGATCGTGTGTGGAAAGTGCAACATAACCAATCGCGCTGAGCATAATGATTCCCAGAATCATCGCCAGCGGTTGCAACCACATCAGGCCGAAACCTGCCAACACCCCAAGGTACAAACTGCTTCCCAGTGATCCACCACCGAGAGTAATCGCACTTTGCAGCCAACCAGGGCCGGACAACTTGGTGAAGGCCCAGAATAAGGGGCCAGTTCCCTTTGCGCGAGCTTCGTTAATGAGCGCGCGATCTTGTTCGATTTGGGGAAGTGCGGCTTGTGATTCCGCATCTAGAGGCTTCGTCATGAACCAGGTCTCGGAATTCGTATCGAGGAAATTCTTGCCAACAATTTCATCATGAAATCGATCTGGCGAAGCATGAACAGACACGTTCAACTCGCCCAGATTCCATTGGTGAACTGGTCAACGTATCGGGGCGAACGACCGGACGCAAGCATGCAGGAGCAGGACAACGGATGATTTTTTCCCCCAAGCCATTAGGATCACGCATCTTTCGCAGGTTTCCATCATTCAGACTGGCTGACGAGAGCGGATCGGAGTATCGTCTGCTCTTGTCGCGGTGAGACTGTTGCAGAGAGTCCAAATCGCCGTATTTTTCGATGAAAACATGAATGAATTCGCTCGCATCGAGCGGTTCGACCTTCTTTTTAGACGCACCCGATGAGCGAAGAATTTTCCGAGTACGAAGAAGACGGAACAGAATACAGGCTCCCACGTTCCGAGCAGTTAGCCATCAATGCCGCCTCGGAACTGACAGCTAGCAGAGTACTGTGTACTTCCGTTGGCCGAGGTCAGTGCGCCATGGATATCGCAGATCGGCTTCCCGAAGCGGAGGTGTACTGCCATTACGTCGAACTCTTCCCCGCCAGCGAAACCGCTGAGTGGTGTGACGAGAAAGGTTCTCGTGTTCGAGTACTCTGTTCCGCAGACCTCCCGGAAGAAGAGTTTGACCTGTGTGTCCTGCCAATGTCTCGCTCCGGCGAGAGCGAACTCTCCCGCGATTTGCTCCAACAGGCGTACGACAGACTCTCCATGGACGGAATATTGATTGTCACCATCGATAACGCCAAGGACAAATGGTTTCACCATGAAGTCGAGAAGATGGGCAAGAATCTCACACGTTTGCAAAAGCGGAAAGGGGTTACCTATCGGCTCAAGAAATTGAAACCACTGAAGAAGCTGAAAAACTTCTCCGCAGAGTTTGCATTTCGTGATGGAGAAACTTTGGTGAAGGCCGTCAGCCGCGCCGGAGTCTTCAGCCATCGCCGACTCGATGTCGGCGCTCGTGCTCTTATCGAAACAATGGAAATTCACGAGAACGACCATGTCCTCGATATTGGCTGTGGAGCTGGCACAGTTGGACTGACAGCTGCGATGAGAGCCCCCGGAGTCGCCGTCCACTTCGTCGACGCCAACTCCCGTGCCATCGAGTGTGCACTCGCCGGCGCAGAGTTAAATGGAATCGAAGACGTCGCTGCAACACTCTCTCACGATGGATCAGCTGGCAACGACGACGAAGACCTCACTGGCCAGTTCGACATCGCACTTGGCAACCCGCCCTATTATTCACACTTTAAAATCTCAGAAATCTTCCTGCAGTCTGCACTCAAACACCTCAAAGCTGGTGGACGAGTTCACATCGTCACAAAGCAAACAGAATGGTTGGAAGCAAGAATGGATCAGTTGTTTGACGAAATCGAAGTCACCGAAATCCGGGGATACTCGATCGTCAGCGGCATTCAGCGTCCCACCCCTTCCGAGACAGTCGCTGAAGTCACTGAGATCGAAAGCTAATCTCGAATTGAGCGGCCCTCTTCTCTGCCAAGGCTGCAATCGCGTAACCTGGATAAGATTGTGATCGGTGAGAGGTCACTGGTCACTGAGGGCATCTTTCGAATTGGTGTCAGGTTCTGCTATCTCTTGATGTCTACGCATATCATTTCGGCGCCATCTCGTAGATACAGTCTCCCCTCGCTGAGTGCGGGCGATTGCCGGGTTTCGCCAATGAGTGAGGCCCGGCCGAGCTCTTGAAATTTCTCGGGAGTGGCTGCCACGATGACAAGTTCTCCATCCATCGTACTACACCAAAGCTTCCCGTCAGCGGCGATCAAGTTTCCTTTGCCGAATCGTTTTTTTTGCCAAATCAGCTTGCCTGTTTTTGCTTCGACACAAGCCAGATTGGTCACCGGCCCGGCGCTGCCGATGTTGTCAAATCCGTACAGGTAGCCGTCGAGGAGGATCGATGTTTGCCATTCATTGCGGAAGATGCTGCGATTTCCAAACGAGGTCCAGATTTCATTAATCTCTCCTCCGGATTTTGCAGGAACATTTAGCAATGCTGTTCCATGATTCTCGCCGGCGGAAATCAAAACGTTTCCATCGACAGCGATCGGTGTCGCGATGTTGCAGTGATAGTCGGTGATGTAAGGATAGCTCCAGAGTTCTTTCCCGGTTTTCGGGTCCAATCCGAAAACACCCTGACCATGAAACACAACAAGTTGAACTTGATCGTGAAGTGAAAGCAGCGTCGGTGAGGAATACCCGGCAGCGTTGCCAGTGCCTGCGGTCCAGGCGATCTTTCCTGATGATCGATCAAACGCAGCGACCGTCGCTTTTGGTAACCCGACGGTGATGATGACATGTTCAGAAGTGAGGATCGGCGAGCAGGCAACGCCGTATTCGGCTGGCTTTCCGCCAAATTCTTGAACAGGATCAACACTCCATTTTTTTCCACCATCGGTTGCGGAAAAACAGCCAAGAATTCCTTCTCCGGAAACTGCGTAAACGTTTCCCTCATCAATTGCAGGCGTCGAACGAGGCCCGTCACCCATCGTATTTTCGTAGGCAGGTGCGAGTGGAGATCTCCAACGATGATCACCAGTCTTTGAATCAATGGCAATCACATATTGATGTTGGTCGTCTTGAGCCAACGTGAACGCTGTCTCGCCGACCACCGAGATTCCGGACATCCCCACCCCGACCGGAGACCTCCAGACAACCTTTGGGCCATCTTCCGGGAATTGGTTGAGCAGATTCGTTTCTTTCGAAATTCCATTTCGCTGTGGGCCGAGGAACTGGGGCCAATCTTCCGCAACTGCGATAGAACTAAGAGTGCCCAAGAAAATTAAAGAGTATGACAAGAATCCGTGCATCATGCGTCCATCCAATGGGGAACAAAACAATCGTCGCGACAGAGGCAGCTTAATCAAAATTCACATTCAATGTGAACACAACAGTCAATGCGAGTGTGGGTGTTGCGAATGATCAGCGCCGAGAACCAGACAACTTCCTACTCCAGTTTCGCTGCAAACAGGGTCCTCTGAACTTTCAACTTGAAGCGTAACGTGATCAATGCCAAACGAGTTGTGCAGATGTCCTCGTACAACATCCAGCTTGAATGGCTCCGTCGCATCTGCATCGACGACAACATGTGCGGAGAGACTTTTCAAACCGCTGGCGATCATCCAGACATGCAAACAGTGGATGTTTTGCACAGAAGGGATCTCCTTGAGGTATGTCTCCACTTCAAAAACATCAACATCCCTGGGAGCATTCTCCATCAGAATCCCGATCGACTCCTTCAACAGGTTCCAGGATGAGTAGAGAATCAGGATACAGACGAGAACCGACACAACAGAATCGGCCCAGTTCCAGCCAAATTTCCAGACCAGAAACGCAGCGATGATCACGCCGACACTCCCTAAGGTGTCGCCCATCACATGCAACCATGCCCCGCGAAGGTTCAAGTTATGTTGATGGTCCCCATGCAACACTTTCAGACTGATGAGATTGATCAAAAGCCCCCCGACGGCGATCCACATCATCGGCCCGGCTAAGATTTCTATCGGAGAGTTCAGCCGGTCCCAAGCTTCATGCAGGATGCCTCCTGCGACCACAAACAGCAGTGCCCCATTCACCGCAGCTGCGAGAATTTCTGCGCGGTGAAATCCAAAAGTTTGCTGCGGAGTCGGTTTACGAGTGGAAATCCAGGCAGCAAACAGACTGATCGTCAGCGCAGCCATGTCGGAAAACATGTGTCCGGCATCGGCAAGCAGGGCGAGAGATCCCGTCCAGAGTCCTCCGATTAACTCTGCAACAAAATAAATTGCCACCAGCGATAATGTGATCGCCAGCTTGCGAGTTCCCATTGAGTGTGATGATTCCGAATGATCATGCGAACAAGATTCGGCCATCGAAATCAATTTCCTTATTCATCCTCAAAGGGAGATTTCGCCGCACATACGAAATGCGCGGCGAAATCGAAGTTGCCGCAGCCGTTATTTTTCGGCCTTGATTGCATAAAGTGCTTCATAGGTCCGTAGATAAAGGACACCATTTGAAACAACCGGCGATGCAGTGATCGGTTCGGACATTTCATTCTCTGCGACGATTTCGAACTTTCGTCCCGTCTTTAACACGGTGCAAAACCCATCCTTCGCACAGAAGATGAGATGTCCATCCACAACAATCGGAGTTGAGCGATGTTGCGAAGTGTGAGTTCGCTCGTAATACAACTCTTCGCCAGTCTTCAAATCGACACAGAAGACGCGACCATCCTTGCGGAAGAAGTAGACAAGTCCTTCATGGACGATTGGAATTGAAACGTCGGGAGTTTTATCCATTGCCCAACGAACAACTTGTTCTTTCTCAGTTGCGTTTCCGGACAATGCATCACTGACTTTCAGTGCGATTGTCGGTCCACGTTTTGCAGTCGGAATGATGATTGAACCGTCAACAACTCCCGGCGAAGAAACGAAACGGAAGGTCGGGTCTAACTTTCCGGGGTTATATTTCGAAGGACCGTTGAGCCCCTCGAATCGCCAAAGTTCAGTTCCATCTTCCAGTGAGTATCCACCGGTAAAGTCAGCTCCGTGAGTGACGAGGAAAGATTGCTTTCCATCGTCATAAACGAATGGCGAGGCGTACGAGTGCTTACATTCGAACGTTGCGTTACTGGGACGGTCGACCGCCCAGATTTCCTTACCGGTCTTGCTGTCGAGCTTAATCACTTTGCCGACTGTATAATCTTCACGCATTTCGCCATGAATCAATTGCAGGTAAAGATCCCCCTTGTACAAAATCGGGGTTGATGTCATTCCGAATTGAATCGAGAAACGACCATACTTTTCCTGAACGTTATACGCCCAGACCTCTTCACCATCGACGGTGTAGCAAGCCAGATCGCCTGTCCCAAAGAAACACCAGACATGCTTTCCATCGGTTGTCGGTGAAGCTGAAGCTGAGTTCCCTTCACCGCTGCGGGCGTCTTGATTACCTGTAGCGACTTTCTTTTTCCAAAGCTCTTTCCCGGATGTCGAGACCGACATCAACACCAAATCGTCACCCTCAGCAGAGGTCAGGAAAATCTGATCTTCCCAGACCACTGGAGTTGCCCCAGCTGATCCAGGTAATTCCAAACGCCAAGCGACATTTTTTGTTTTTGACCACTCGACTGGGATTCCAGTTTCATTTGAAACTGAATTTCCATTTGGCCCTCTCCACTGCGGCCAATTTTCCGCCAGGGAGACAGCAGGGAGCATGCAGACAGTTAAAATCAGACTGAAAGTTTTCATTATTAAATTCTCATCACAAGAAGTTATGCGCACGATCTGTGAGTCTCTCAATTGCACAGATTGCCGTCAATGCAGTGCGACGAGTTTCGCCGAACAGTCGTAAGTGTGCAACTCGAAATACATTAGAACCAGCCCGAAAACCTCTGGAATAGCTGCTTTTCTCAACGTTTGAGAGAGCAACTTCAAGTTTCAGGTTCAGTGCTAACAATTACCGTTTCACTTTTCCGATTCCCTGACCATTCATGAGGGACTCCACTTCGTCAACACTCAGGAATGCGAAGTCTCCGGGGATAGTGTGTTTGAGAACTGCTGCGGCGGTGGCGAAGTTTAAGGTCTCTTCTGGTTGCTGTTGGATTAGAAATCCTCGGATGATTCCAGCTGCGAAGGCGTCCCCTGTGCCGATGCGATCCACTGAGACTGTTTGATAGGTTGAACTCTTGAAGACGGTTGCTCCGTTAGAAAGCCTCGCGGAATAATGGTTCACACCCATTTCATCGACTTCGCGGTCCGTAAATGCAACCCATTGCAAGTTGTATTTCGCAGCCAAAGCTGTCAACGCTTCATCACCACTGGCCTCGACTCCAAAAAATGTCGAAGCATCCGCTTCGCTGCCCAGGAAAATGTCCACGCTCGGCAGAACTTCGCAAAACACTTTTTTCGCTTCGTCCAGACTCCAAAGCTGACTGCGATAGCTGGGGTCAAAACTGATTGGAATCTTCTTTTCCTTTGCCACGCGAAGCCCTTCGAAAAGAAGGTTGCGCGTTCCGGGACCGACAAGTGCTGTTCCGGTGAAATGGAACAACCCCGCATTTTTCAAAAATGCTTCCCAGTCAATCATGCCCGGTTCGAGTTCCCGAAAACTCGTGGCATCACGATCATAAATGACCTGTGAGCCACGCTGACCGGCACCAGACTCGACATACAGAATTCCAAGACGGTTTCCGGAACGAATTACAGAATCGGTATTCACGCCATAACGGCGCAAATGGTTGAGACACATTTCCCCTAAGTCATTCGCCGGCACAGCGGAGGCGATTGAAGTCTTGAGCCCCCACTGCTGAAGAGCGACAGCAACGTTCGCTTCCCCCCCCGTGAAGGTGAGTCCGAAGCTGCTGGCTTGAACAAACCGTTGATGTCCCGGAGTATCCAGCCGTAGAAGAAGCTCTCCAAAGTGAGCCACATTTTTATGATTCCCAAGACTCACTCTATTGATCTCCCCTCAATTTTTGTCCATCCTAACGCTGCAACTGCGATTGGACGCCCCGCCTCTCCAATCCAGTCACACGCCTGGCAACACGCCAAAGATCGTGCCTGAGAACGCTGACAGCATGACAGTCAAAGTTCGACAGGGCACGGCTCAGTCATACAACTTGCAATACATTATTGCCTTCATACGTCTGTTGACAGTGTGAAGACTTGATTCAATATGGAATGAATATGAATATCTCGCATCGATTTGGCAGCTGCCTGCTGTTGATCTGTTTTGTTTCCGGGGCGATCGCTGACGAACCGAACACTCTGGGGGACAAGATCGTCCCAATTGAGAAGTATGCACATCCTCCGAAAGAACTCGAGAACGACTTCGGAGATTTTCGCTCGCCTCTTCTCAGGAAAGATGGTACGCGCATCACCACTCCTGAAGAGTGGAAGAAACGCCAACAGGAACTGCGAAGTGAATGGCATCAATTGATGGGCGAATGGCCGCCGCTCATCACCGATCCGCAGGTCACAATTTTGGAAACAGAGAAACGAGAGAACTTCCAGCAGAACAAGATTCGCTTCAAATGGGCCCCTCATGAAGAAACAACCGGCTACCTGCTCATCCCTGAAGGAAAAGGTCCATTCCCGGGAGTTGTCACAGTCTATTACGAACCAGAAACCGGAATTGGCCTTGGTAGTGAATACCGAGATTATGCGTACCAGCTGGCTCGGCGCGGCTTCGCGACCCTTTCGATTGGGACGACTGAAAACTCAAATGCCAAGATCTACTCGATGTATTACCCATCGCTGGAAGATGCAAAAGTTCAACCTCTCTCAATGCTCGGGTATGCTGCCGCGAACGCCTATTACGTTCTCGCAAACCGCGCTGAAGTCGATGCCGATCGCATCGGTATCGTGGGGCATTCGTATGGAGGAAAATGGGCGATGTTTGCGTCGTGCCTGTTTGATAAATTCGCCTGTGCCGCCTGGTCCGACCCTGGAATTGTTTTTGACGACACACGCCAGAGCATCAACTACTGGGAACCCTGGTACCTTGGTTATCACCCCAAACCGTGGCGCAAACGAGGCTTGATTACCGAAGAGAATCCAGGTCGAGGACTCTATCTAAAACTTCGAAAAGAGGGCCGTGACCTGCACGAGCTCCACGCCTTGATGGCCCCGCGACCGTTTCTGGTCTCTGGAGGTGCCGAAGACCCAGTGGAACGCTGGAAGGCACTCAACCACACTGTCGAAATCAACCGTATGCTTGGTGTGGAAAACCGAGTTTATATGACCAATCGTCCGAAGCACTCACCGAACGAGGAAGCCAATACAATCCTCTACAGTTTCTTCGAGAAACATCTTAAGTAATGGATGCCAGAGACTGAGCGACGTAGTGGAAGTTACCAGATCAATGAGAGGTGCATACGTAAGTCGCACTCATTTTTCAGGTAACGGACAATATCTCCGACACGTTTAAGTTGTTGCTCAGATGTCCCTTTGACAGTTTTGCGAGGCTTGAATCCACGTGGGAGTTCTTTCTGTGAGGACTCACACTTGTTGTTCGCGTTCTCAGCTCTGCGTGTCGCTTCGAAGGCAATTATGGCGGCATCATGATCGCGCGGGACTTTGACAGCTTTGTTGAAATCCTTTTCAAGCGTTTTATCAGTCAGCGACGACATGACGAGTTCAGACTTAAACCTCTGCCATGCCTGAAGTTGTCTGGATGGTGTGCCGTCGTAGGCCACCAACGGAGTGAGTGAGAACGCTTCAACCGCGAAGAAAACATTCGGATGCGCAGGATCTTGCTTTCCCTTGGAAAGTCGCACATGGTTGACTTCAAACCGAACGCCACCGCCTCCGAACTCTCGATTCAGTTTTGAGATCTCAAACAATAACAGGCCAACTTGCATCGCGGTCGCCTGATTTGGTCGAAACAGCATACATAACGGAGCCGAAGCACTCCCGTTCGCTTCCAGATCGAGGTTCTTCTTCAACGAAGGGACGCCGATGTATTCTTGAATCCCTGTCGAGACTTCATAAGGAGCGAGTTGGCCTTGCTGCACCTCTGGCTGATGACCATTTGAGTTTTCGGCTTCGCGATCACGCTGCCGTCTCCATGCATCACGTTCACGATCAAAATCGTCAATCGCAATCTCAAGTTGCTGTAATTGCATGGAGATGTATCGCTCGAAGCGTTTCCCTGTTTGATCGAGTCTCCGTGCGACCTCCAGAAGTTCCTGGCGATACAGCACTAAGTCCTCCATATCAAGATCATCATCAGTTGTCGTCGCAGCAAATTGTCTGTTCATGAGTCGGTCTCAGCTTCTCACACCTATCAGTAAAAAAAATGTCGTCAGCCACTGGCAATTGCTTTAAGCACTTAGCCGAGTCGCCCCCACAGGTTCAGCAACCGTGAAGACAATGATGGTGACGAGTTTCTTGAACTGCCCGTTTCTCTCACGTGATCTCTAAATTCTCGAAGTCTGAGTTCTGCTTCATCGAGCACCTCTCCTTCTCGATCTCCTGGATCGGAATCCTGATGCGCTTTCTGCATTTTGACTTCAAGGTCGTGACGCATCCTGGCGATTTCAGCCCGTTCGCGTGAGAGCCGAATCTCCTCTTCTCTCGAAACAGTTCCGTGGGCTTCCTTCACTTTGACCTTCAGGTCTGCAATTTCCTGTTGCGCGGAGTCCATTTCTTCCTGAGCCGCTGTTATTTGCATGCGTAAATTTTCCGTTAACCGTTGCAAAGCTTCGGTCTTGGCACTGGTCGAATTCGCGGAGAGAGCAGCCTGAGTCTCTGTTCGCTCTTCTTGAAGATGTTTCATTTTTTTCTTGAGTTGCTCGTTCTCAGCTTGCCATTCTTCCGACAGGAGTTCAAACCGCTCCTCGAACTCTCCCAGCCAGCGGGCAAGCTGTTCCCGTTCGTCTTTCTCAGCCTGATTGGCATTATCGGCTGCGAGTACGAGGTCCTGCAGAACGCGAATGTTTTCATCTTTCTGATGTAACTCACTGAGCAACACTTCGAGACGATCTACAAGCTTCTCGACTTCTTCTCGCGTTGGAAGATCCTCGTCATCGACATGATCAACAAACGCTGCTTCAGGGTGATGAGTCGCAGAATTGGTCCTTAATTCTTCTTGCAGCGACAGGACTTCCTCGCGAAGCAATTCGATCATTTCCTGCTGAAATGGATCGGAGGCAGCCGTCTGGTTCTGAAGCTGTCGTGAATCCAGTCGCTCACGGAGCACTTCAAGTTCCGCCTGAGCTTCCTCCAACTCAATCGTTAAAGAGGCGACCTTGGCAGAATGATCGACCACAGGGAGATGACTTGTCAGCCCAACGATATCGTTCAACTGAATTGAGTCGATGCCCTGTTCGTTTGCCGACTCTTCCGCTTCAGAACTCGAACTCTCTTCCTGGTCGTTCGCTGATCCAGAGGCCTCCGGCTCTACGATTGGATCAGAGTAGACGTTCGGGGCTGGCTGACTGTCGCGTAACTTCAGTTCGATCACATTCTGACCGACTCGAACTTCACAATCATAGTTGACATCGACATCTTGAACCCGTGCCTCGTTGACGAAAGTTCCGGTCTGCGAGTAACAGTCTCGCACGTTGACAACTCCTTCGATCACAGAGAGCAGACAATGCAGTCCCCCGACCCCTTCACTTTCCAGACGCAACTCCGCAGTTCCATCTGAGCCAACGGATACAGTTTGCCCTTCGCGTAGAACGCGAGTGATGTATTCGCCGCCTGGAATCTGGACCGAAATGGTCGCCATGGCAGCTGTGTTTTCGATAAAGACGTCAGCGCTCATTATTTGGATTCTCCCACAGAGAGAAGTTCATTCATGTCGATGCCGGACGACTTGCCAGACGGGATTTTCGATTCCGGAAGTAAGTTCAAGACATCAAGGACTTCGTCGTATGAATAAGGACGGTGAATCACGAGAAGCTCAGACAGTTCGTCAGCCAGCGGAGGACAGTTTCCTTCTTCAGGAGCGATCAAACCGATAGGAGTGGTCGCGAGTAATTCCGTAACTTTGCCTTCAAGACACTTCGGCAACCGAAGCTCGTCCTCTCCTGTTACCTCGACTAACAAGTAATCCGCAGCTTTGCGATTAACTAGAAGCTGTAGACCAAATTCATCGCGAACCACTTTTCCGGACCAGGGGTTGCTGGAATCCGCGAGAATTTCTCGTAGCAGAGAAGAGCCTTCCGGGTTTGATTCGAGAGCCACAAGATTGCGGCCACTGGCGACGGTTTGCACATCGACCCAGTCCGCAATCCGAAAACCTTCCAGACAGCGATAAGTTTCTTCGAGTGAAAGATCAACTTTCTCGGCCAGAAGTTCGGTTGCGATTGGCTCTGCACCAAGGTGTGTCAGCAATTGGAGTTGCTTAGCCCCCAAGCCTGATCGATCCAGATTCTGCCCACGCAAACCACGCCGAATCCAACCCTTATTTTCGTCAATCGACGTCTTCTCGTCTTTTCCACAACTCATGGAAGCTTCAACCAGAATCCCTGCGAGACTACTCTGCAGCGGAGTTCTACGGAAGAGTGCCGGGAGTTCTCGCGACGCACTGAAAGAGAATGCGATCGGAGTCTTTTTGAAACATTGCCAAGTCAAATATGCAGCCTGGAATCTCAAAAGGGTTCGCAATAGTCGAGGATCGAGAACCTTACGGTCCAACAACTCAACAAAACCGTCGACCTGAGAATTGAAGCCGCTGCTCATCGTGAAACGCAGAACAGGTGCCAGTTCCTTCAGTGACTCCGGCAACTTCGACGCAACATCCTCGGGAGTGACCGAAGATGAAACGACAGCTTGAATTCGTCCCTGATCGAGATAAAACCAAACTCGATCATGTTCCAATTCAATTTCCAGAACCCCATGCTTGTTCCCGTTATTCAAGAAGTCGAGAACTTCACGCAGAGAAACCCAACTGAAATCTCCCGAGAGTGAAGAATCGGACACCTCTTCAACAACCTCAGGAACGGCTGTCCCGTCCGATTGTGAAGAGACAATCATCGCTCCAACTTCGAGAGCGTTCGCGATAGTGATCTTCAGAAGTTCAGGTTTAAACGGCTTGGGAAGTGAATCGACAACATTGGCGATATCCATGTATTCCACATACGCTTGCTTCCGAAGCGTCGATGAAACAACAAACGGGATGCTCCGGCACTCCGGCATCGCAATGATTTTTTTGCAGACTTCAATTCCGGTTGTTCCGGGGAGTTGATGATCCAGCAAGATGATATCTGGAATCAGTTGCGGAGCGAGTTCGAGTCCTTTCTCTGCAGTTGGTGCGAGGACCACTCGATATCCCGCTTGCGAAAGATGGCTGTCCACCATTTTTCGAATCGTAGAACTATCATCAATGACTAAAACTGTCTGTGTCGACATTCATGTTCTCCAGAACTTGTATAATGCTGTTCAAAGTTTATGAACTTAGAACTGATCGATAATCTGAATATGGCCTCTCAAACACTGAGTGAACTTTTCCTCAGTGAGGTTTCCGGAGAGTTACTAGAACTGGTCTCAAAACTTGCTGTTCACTTCTCTGGTACTGAGAAAGGTCACAATTCCATAGGTTTTGAGACTGCTTCTAGACTCCTGCGGAAGCTGCTGTTTTCGAGTGGCGAAGTGCTTGGGCGATTGATTTCACCAACGTGTCGTTGACTGGTTTGGCAAACATTCGAATGACCCCTAAGTTCGCAATGGTTTCTGCAGTTTGCGGATCACGTCGACCGGAAACGACAACTACTGGTAAATCGGCAAATCGATCAACTCGTCGAAGAGCCGTGATGAATTCGATTCCATTCATGCGCGGCATGTCGATATCGGAAACAACTCCGTCAAAATCGCCGTTCCTCAAAATGTCCAACGCTTCAGCTCCATCTGCTGCTTCGACAATTTCAAATGAATGCTTCGAGAGCTTTCGTGTCATCGCTTTTCGAACACTCAGTGAATCGTCGACGATGAGAATACGCGCCGAATTGGCGTTCAATCCCCGTAAGTTCGCAGATTTCTTCCAGCCTGAATTTCGCCCACTTTGTTCCGCTGGATTCACTGAAATTGTTTGGTTTTTCAGCTGATTCGCAAAATCAGAAAGTCGCGGAACATCCAGCATCAAAACTGTTTCAGCTTCACCGGAGAGCGTCACCCCAGAGAAACAACCGTGATGGCTAAGCAAACGGGGCAAGGAGCGAACAACCACTTCCTCGACTCCGACGACGGCATCGACGGCGATGGTCAGTTTCCCTTGAGTCTCCGAACTCGAATTCTGTCGCCCTTCTGCCTGAAGATTCTGACGCAAAGAGATGATTCGTTGGCTTGCAGAAGGAAACGATGGAATTCCCATCAAGTCACACAAGCTAATCACGTTGACATCGGGACCGACTTGCCCATCGGTTTGCGTCCCAAACACTGAGTGCATCGGCAGTGCAAACAACTGTTCTCCCGAGCGGACAACCATTGCATGCTCGATAGTGGAACGCAGCGGAATCTCCAGCACGAAGGCTGTGTATTCCCCAACGACCGAATCGATCGTGATTCGGCCTCGCATGCTGCGAACCATCGAAGCAACAACATCCATCCCGACCCCTCGACCAGAAATCTGGCTGACTTCTGTTTTCGTCGAGAATCCAGGCTGAAGAATCAGTTCGCGGAGTTGCTCTCGTGAAGGAGTCATTCCAGGCGTGATCAGTCCCAGTTCACGTCCTCGCTGTTCAAGTTTCTGCTCGTCCAACCCGCGACCGTCATCACGAATTTCCAGGTAGAGCGAGGTCGCATCGGACCAGGAATTCAACGTGACTTGTCCCGCAGCCGGTTTCCCGAGTTTTTTTCGATCTTCAGCTCCTTCAACACCGTGGCTGACCGCATTCCGGATAATGTGCATCAGCGGCTCGTACAAACGCTCCTGCAGCGACCGCTCCGCCCGTGTTCCCTGTCCTTGAAATTGCAGTTCAACAGGCTTTCCTTCGGCTTTACTGGCATCGCGAGCCACGCGATACAGTCTTCGGAACAGGCCGGCAATCGGCTGTCGACGAAGCTCCATCAGTTCGGTTCGGTAACAACCGATCAAATGGGAAATCGTCGAGTTGTCCTGCGAAAGTGGGTCGAAAACTTCCTGAAGCGTTCGACCTAACTCCGAGACATCTTTGGCGATTTCTGAAATTGAAGCTGTCAGTTGTTTGTTGCGGTTCTCCTGTTTCTGGACGTTGTCTTCTTCGCTGACCGATTGATGATAATTCTGCGGATCAATCTCCTGTGGCCCCGCATACGTATCGACCAGTCGCAAACGCATCGCACAGTTACTGACATCATGATGCAAATGCCGGAGAGATCCGACATACGTTTCACGTCGATTCCGCAACATCACCAGCTCGGCCAACAAGTCCATCAGCCGATCGAGTCGGGAAGCTTCGATTCGAACGTACGTTTCTCCCCCTCCATCAGTCGCAGTTTCGCCTGATGGAGTCGGAGCCGCGTAATCCGTAGCAGGTGCTGGCTCGGAACTGTTGGGGACAAGTTTTTGAAGTTGCTGACGAACAAAATCAACACCTTCGAGAAGTGGGTCCGTCTGGATTTCTTCACCGGCTGTCGACATCGCTTCAACCTGGTTTTCCAGATTGTGCAGATACTCCGCCAGCCCAGTCAAACCGACTGTCCCGGACGCTCCTTTCAAAGTGTGAAGCTCACGACAGAACTTCTGAAGTGACTCGACATTTTTTTTGCCGTTATCCAATTCAAACAGGCACATCTCCATCCCAGCCAGACATTGCTGAGCATCATCCACATACGCAGGGATCATTTCAGGATCTTCGAGAGTCTCCTGAACAATCGAATCTTTATTGATGACAGAAGGATTCCCAGCACTCACAGGACGATCGTCAGGTTCATCGCGAAACAGAGTCTCGGGAGCTGGCTTCGTCGCAGGTGGTGAGTCCATCCCGCCCATCGTTTCAAGCGTTGAGAGCAATGCCGAGACATCGACAACCGGAGCTTCAACGTCGTCGCTGACAGATTGTTCGTCGATTTGTTCGTCGATCAGAAGGTTCTCATCCTCCCAGGATTGGCTGCCAGCGTCTTGCCAAACGTCATCGTTGTCCGCAGTAAATTTCTCGGAATCTGCGAGCAAGTCGAGGTATTCCCCCCAGCGGGCTTCCAGAGAATCGAGTGTTTCCTGGATCGCAGTCAGCGAATCCGGATAGTCGTTGAGGGACTTCTCAACGGTAGGTAATGTTTCATTACAGTAGTCGAGAATTTCCTGACAGTATTCTTCGCTGCCACCTTCCTCTTGCCAGGTTTCTGCCAATGAGGTCAAATCGACGAGTGACGCAGAGAGCGTTTGCAATTCGATCGCACCGACATCATTGGCTGCATTGGCTAGCTGAGAGAACCGCGCACGAGCTGCGGCAATTGCTTTCGAGCCTGACAGGTCATCGGAATGTTTTTTTTGAGGACTCATCTTACACCTCATCCGATTCGTCGTCAGCAAAGACGAGATGTTCTCGATCGTGCATGTTTTCACGTTTCTGCTCAGGTAACTCGCGTCCCCGATCAGATTGGTGCTGGCGAGCCTCGTCATCGCAGTTGAACATCGGAGCCATCCACAATTCGAGATCTTTCGTCACCGAAACAACTTCCCCGGCAGACGACTTCACACTGGTTGCACGTTGGTGAATCCCATGGGAAAGCGTCGCGACTTTTTGCATGACGTTGATCATGTCCTGCGTTCCACGGAGTTGATTCATGGTAATCCGTGAAATATCCCCCACACGCTCAGCTGAATCCGTGGACGTCTGACTGATCCGTTCCAGAGCGACTCCCGCTTCGTTCACACGAGCGACCCCTTCCTGCACTTGTGTCCGTTGTTCTGCCATTGCGGAGATCGTGTCCTGAGTCTCCATTTGGATGGACTCAACCAGATCGGCAATTTCGCGAGAAGCAGTACTCGTATGTTCCGCCAGTTTGCGAACCTCTTCAGCAACAATGGCGAACCCACGTCCCTCTTCACCCGCCCGGACAGCTTCGATTGAAGCATTCAAGGCCAGCATATCGGTCCGTGTAGAAAGTGTTCCCATTGTTTCCACAATCGAACTAATCTCCTGCGACCGCTCACCCAGTGAAAGAACTTTGCGTTCGCCTGCTTCCACATAAGCGCGAATGTTGTGCATCCCCTCGATCAGTTTGTCGATCAAGTTCTGGCCGAGAACCGCCGCTTCTCGAGCATCAATTGCAGATTGATTTGCAGACTTTGCGTTGCTCAGAATCAGATCGATGTTTGTGGAAAGCTCTTCAACGTTTTGAATCGACTCATCCAAAGTTGTCGTTTGATCCTGTGCATCGCCGATTGTCCCATCTGCTCGATTCGAGATCGCATCGATGTGAGTCAGAATCCGGCCAACTTCGGCACCGACTGCCCGCGAGATTTTTGCAAGCACCTGTGCCAGCAAACGGCCATCCATGCTCACTTTCTTCGATGAGCCATTTTTGGCACTTTGCGGAGAGAGTTGCTCCAGAACTTTCTGGATTCCCAATCGCCCTTCACGCTTCCATTCTTCGGACTGCCCAACGAGTTTAGCCAACTCGTCCAATTCCGGGATTCCAGAATTGATATCGGAAACCAATTCATTGCGATCAATACAGATGACGATTTTGCGAATGGCCTTCTCGAACCACCAGACTGCCATCGTCGCCGGAAGTATTACTCCCAAGGGCAACACCATCGCATAAAACATCAAGAGCGATTTCTCAGGAGATTGACAGATCAACCCGACAATCCCGCCAGCAGAAAGCGCTGTCACCGTATGTGTAATAAATAACCGAAATCGATATGTCATTCGTCTCTCTCCGAGGTGAGTTCCTCGATTGTCTACAGTGCGGGGCTATTCGAATGTTCCAGAGCTGAACTCTGTTCAAAATCTTGTTCTTTGCTCTGGAATGCAGGATTGAGTTCACGAGAAGCTAATTCGTAAATACGGATGCTGTCCAAAATGCGAATAATGTTGTCGTTGTACGTTGCCCAACCAACCACGGTTGAATCCCAGCCTTCGAGTTCTTCCGGAGAATTGGATGGCTCCAGTTCGACGAGTGTGTCCAATTCATCAACGAGGAGGCCCCAGTCACCGTCGCGTTCTTCGATGATCATCAGGTACTCATCGCTTCCGTAGGGTTCTTCTGGAAGAATGGCACTCAAGTTGAGCACCGGCACAAACTCACTTCGAATATGGCTCAACCCAGACAGGAATCGGCTTGTGCGTGGGACCGAGACAAATTTCGGTCGTGGCATCACTTCGCGTATCACCTGGGCAGGAAGTGCGAGCCAGACTGAACCACGTCGGAAAACACAATAGGTTGGCTTTTGGGTCATTTCAGTTTCTTCAAATCTTAAAATTCGTATCTGTTCAGCGATGACGATCAGGAACACAAGCGCCCTGGCAAATGATCAGGACGACTCGCTCATTGATTGTTCATGATTCGTTTTCAGTCTCTGCTCAATCTTCAATGCGAGTTCTTCCAGCCGAGAGTTCTGTTTCGGGTCTGAGCTCTTTGGTGGTGGTGGAGTCGATGAAAGCTCATCTCGTAAAACCGATGTGATCCCGAGTTCCTGCGCCGCTGAGACATAAGCGGGGCGCTCAGTTCGGACCTCTTTAGTTCGCACATCGTCCCACAACGTTTTTTCCAACTTCAAAACGATCTCAGAGACTGACTTCCAGTCTTCCAGAAAAAACTGTTCGATCGAACTTCTCCATTCGCGCACCCCTTCAACTGAAAGGGAGCCGATGTTCGATTGATTTGAGGAGTTCTTGCGAGTTGTCATTCCAATTGCCAAATAATTAGGAAGAAATGAAATTGAGTTGCAAAACTGAAGTCGAGCTACTGAATGATTCCACCACTGACAAAAGCCTCATCCTCAAAGTAGCGACACCACCTCACTTGTACTTTGAACTCACCCGGAAGCTGCTTCACCTGAGTGACAGTCTGGCAAACATATTCAGAATCGACCGAGAGTGGCTCGAAATGCATCAGAGAGATGCCGATCGCATGGCCCCCCCCTTTTGTATCCATCGTGACATCACGCACGATTCCACTGATGGCACGCTCTGCAACGAGAATTTTCACCTCAACGGGAAGCGGGGACCGCTCGCCTTTACGTCGACAAACGGGTGTCGAAGTTTCGCTCGTGCTTTTAGAGGATGAAGACATACTGGTTCCAAGTCGGAAAAGGCTCAAGTTGTGTCAAAAAACAATTGGTCTCATCTGGAACTTATTTCATCAATTCAGGGAAGAACCCTGAATTCCGAGAAGATTCCAACGAACGTCTGACCGCTAGTTGAATGAATTTGTCAAACAGATTCCTGAGGATTTTTCTGCCGCATCAAAAAACGCATAACCGCGTCATCCAGCACGTTGCAAAAAATCAACGTCAGCAAAGTCTCCATTCAGCCTCTAGCCCCAACCTTTTCCGAGGGGGAAATTTCGCAACACGACGCATCCCAGAGAACACGGTTTCAGAGAAGGCTTGAACATGTCTGAGCTGTATTCAAGAATGCCCTTTTCATCCACGAACATTTGAAGTGAAATTGATCATGGCGAAACAACACGCTCCGCGATTCCTGGAAATCGTCAACGATGCAAAATCTCGAGTCACAGAATGCAATGTTGATGATGTTCGACGAATGCAAAATGAGCAGGAGAAATTCACCCTCATCGACGTCAGAGAAGAGAGCGAGTACGCAAACGGACACTTGCCCGATGCCATTCATCTCGGAAAGGGAGTCATCGAAAGAGACATTGAGAAGAGTGTTGGGGACGTGAACGAGAAAATCGTCCTCTATTGCGGAGGAGGATTCCGATCTGCTCTGGCTGCTGATGCACTGCAGAAGATGGGATACAAGAACGTCATCTCGATGGATGGAGGCTGGAGTGGATGGAAAAACGCTGGGTACGAGACTGTCAAGAACTGATCCTGAAACTTGAAATTGCTCTCTCACTCATTGAGAAAAGCAGCTATCCCAGAGGTTTACGAACCGGTTCTAGAGCATCTTTCGAAGTGGTTTGCAGGATCGACCTCGTGGCGAGCGGCCGATGAAGTCATGAGATAAAACCTAAAAGCGAACTTCACGGGCGTGACAGGTTCGAAAATGTCTCGACCGGTCACATTCAGTACGCCCATGCTGTTCCAGTTCCTCAGGAGACACGCTGAACACCAAGCTTGGTGTTCAGCGACAACTCTCGCGCGTTTCCTGTTTCCGCGAAGACCTCTTTCCAAATAAGGAATCGCTGTCGAGCCCCGCCTTTGACCGCTGAACTCTCACGACATTCAATCTCGAAGAGCGATCCCAAGCTTGCCCAGACTCCTTCAGTCTGCCCCACGAACCACGACAGAACTTCACCATCCTTGAGAATGAAAAAAGCACTGCAAGTTGAGACACTGTCTCAATATGATAGACAAAGCCCTTGAACTAGTCGCAATTGTCTTGACACCTGAAAATTGCGGTCCTAAAAATTGACGATGTAGAAGATTGACAAAAGTCCTTCCAAACAGAAATCCGATTCATTCGGAAAAGTGATTGATTCTTTTCATTTTAGAATGACTAACGATTTTGCTGAGATCATCCTGCTGAAACCCTCATCCTAAGATCGTTGCCACCAACTGAGATTTCGACAGTGGGGCCTTCGATGACTGTTTCAAGCGTCGATAGAGCGATATCATCTTCACAAACTGCAATTCACTTACTTAGCCAGAACAATCAGCGACCGATCAGGATTATGATTGGCCCTTTGTTCTAAGATTTAAAAGAGTTCATCAGGGAAAAGGAAAGTCAGATGACACACGTCGTTGCGGAACCATGCTTCAACTGTAAATACACAGACTGCGTCGTCGTTTGCCCAGTCGAATGCTTCTACGAAGGAGAGGCAATTCTTTACATTCATCCAGATGAATGTATCGATTGCGAGGCATGTGTGCCTGAATGTCCTGTTGAAGCGATCTTCCACGAAGACAACCTTCCTGAAGAATGGGCTGGCTACACAGAACTGAACGCAGAAATGGCTCCTAACTGCCCAGTCATCACTGAAAAGAAAGAAGCGATGGGCGGAGATGTTGGCTAGAACCGGTCCGTAAACCTCTGGATTAGCTGCTTTTCTCAATGATTGAGAGAGCAATTTCAAGTTTCAGGATCAGTTCTAAAGAGTTCGCCAATGAGACGGCAGAGATCATTCCCCTCTTTGGAAGGACGATCACTGCCTTGGAGATCCTAGCAACTGGGATCTCATTAGGCGTGACAAGTTCGCAAAGCGTAAGACACAGAATGTAATAGGTTGTGACCTGCGAACGAACTGATATCGTCACCTCAGAACGAAAACCTTCGGCTTGCACTGAAGACGATACGTGAAAACGAAAAGGCTGAACTGTTTTAACAGTTCAGCCTTTTTCATGCGCTCATCAGAGTCCCGGAACGGTTCTCTCTTGACTAAGGAAGTCGGCAGCAGTTTGGGTTACAAGGTGGAGCATCCGAAGGTGGGCAAGCTTCGCCCATCACTGGGAGCGAACCGCCGGAGACACGCCCCGCAGGAGCGCTGATCAGCTTCTCCAGTTTTTGTGACTGGCAAGATGGACAAACGGGTTTCTCTTGACCACGAACAAAAACTTCAACTTCTTGCTCACACTTCTGGCAATGATACTCAAACGTTGGCATGCTTTAATTTCTTTCTCTTCAATGTCGTTCGATTCCGAAGAAGTTCGGTGACGATGAATGATGTTACAGGATTCGATGAGATCAGGTTAAATCGGAGAGAGACTTGTCGATACGGTCGAACCAGTCCGAAAACTTGAGATTGGTCAAATTCCTCAATGCGTGCGAGAACTGATTCAGTTTTCAGGCTCATTTCTTGATAGTCTGTTCACGACGAGGCAAAAAGTCAAAACAAAATTGGCCTCGTGCGTGTTGAAGCGAATTACTCTTTCGGTACGAACTTGAGTGAAACAGAATTGATGCAATATCGCTGACCGGTCGGTGTCGTTGGAGCGTCGTTAAAGATGTGACCAAGGTGAGAATCGCACCGTGCACAGGTCACTTCAACTCTTTGCATTCCGTGTGATTGATCTGCTGTCAGTTGCACACGATCTTCAGCCTTGGCCGCATAGAAAGCAGGCCAGCCACATCCAGAGTTGAATTTTGCCTCGGATTCAAAAAGTTCCAGATCACAAGCAGCACAGTAGTAGACTCCCGGCTCAAACAGCTCATCGTATTCGTTTTGAAAGGGTCGCTCAGTCCCCTTCCCGCGCAGGACGTAATACTGTTCGGGAGAGAGCAGTTCTCTCCATTCGGCCTCCGTTCGTTCGACTTTATCTAACATGATATTCTCTCAACGAATGAATTTAATGCGATCTCTACTGAAGTTTGCTTCAAAGTTGTCACGATGAATTTTATCAGGCAAGAACAATAATTTGCATCGCGACATGAGATTATAGCACTCGCCTGTCAGTTTCCTCTGCTCAGATGATCGGGTGAATGCCCCCCTTGCAAAACAATTTCGCAGGTTGGTTTCGTCTGGAACGGGGAGCGAAACAAGAAATCAGTAATCGTTGATGAACCTTTAAGAGAAAGTTGATAGACTGAATCTATTAGAACTGATCCTGAAACATGATATTGCTCTCTTAAACGTTTAGGGAAGCGGCTATTTCAGAAGTTTCCGTACCGGTTCTAATATGAGTGTGGACAGAAGGTGTTCATTCTCATTGCCTCCTTGCTCCGAACAAGAGCCGGAACTTTTCCATCAACTCGGTGTTTGAAATTTGCGGTGTTTAATATGTGTTGCTATTTCTGCAGGGCCCAACCCAGTAGATTCACGGTTGAACATGGTCTGATCAAAAGCTGAGTTCCCCCACATTTTCAGGAGTCTTGAACAATGCCAAATCCCACCCCACAAAACCTCACTCCGATTGTTTCTCGACGAAAGTTTCTTGAAGCCGCCAGCGTCACTGCAATCTCTGCGAGTCTTGCACCTTCCCTCTTTGCAGCTCCCAGCCGATCCAGTAAAGCAGAGACAGCCGTCCAGGAATTCTATACGTCACTGACGGATCAACAGAAGTCACAGATTTGCTTCCCCTATAATCACCAGCTACGCAGTAAAATCAGCGCCAACTGGCATGTGACGAAACCGACGATTGGTCTCGACTTCTATACCGACAAGCAACGGGCGATGATCAACAACGCCATTAAAGGAATGACTTCGCAAGAAGGCTACGCACGTCTCCAAAAGCAAATGGATGAAGACGACGGCGGTGTCGACTTCTACAGCGTCGCGGTCTTTGGTGATCCATCAGAGAAGAAGTTTGAGTTCACTTTGACCGGACGTCACCTCACCATGCGAGCTGACGGAAACAGTGCTGAAAAGGCTGCCTTTGGTGGACCGATTGTTTATGGTCACAGCGAAGAGAATCCCGACCAGAATCTGTATCACTACCAAACAAAACAGACGAACAAAGTCTTCGAAGCACTCGATACCGATCAACGTAAAAAAGCGTTGATTGGCAAAGCCCCGCGTGAGACCGCTGTTCATATTCAACAGGCCGATGGAAACTTCCCAGGTCTTATTGTTGGCGACATGAGTGACGACCAGAAGAAACTCGTCACTGAAAGCCTCGATGTCCTGCTCGCACCTTACCGGGAAGAGGACAAGGCTGAAGTCCAGGAAGTCCTGAAGAGCATCGGCGGCACAGACAAGCTGCGTATGGCCTTCTATCAACAAGGAGACCTCAAGTCTGACAAAGTCTGGGACATTTGGCGTATTGAAGCCCCAGGCTTCGTCTGGCACTTCCGTGGTGCTCCACACGTCCACGCGTACATCAACATCGCTGCGATTTCATAATTGCATGTGTGACAAAATGAAAGCGGAGAAGTTGACTGAACGTCGACTTCTCCGCTTTTTTTATTCTTGCGTTTTATCATGCTGCAACAGGAATCATTACAGCTGTGAAAGATTATTTCTTCTTGAGTTCTGCTTGAATCGCATCGACAACTTCTTTTTCATCGGGTTGAGTTGATGTTGCGTAGCGAGCGACAACTTCACCGTTTCGGCCAATGAGGAATTTTTCGAAGTTCCAACCGATGGGACCAGCTTTCTTGGGCTTGGTTTCTGCTGCTGTCAACTGCTTGTAGACAGGCGATGCATTCTCACCGTTGACATCAATCTTTGACATCATCGGAAAGCTGACGCCGTAATTCGCAGTGCAGAATTCACGAATGTCGTCAGCCGTGCCCGGTTCCTGTTTTCCAAATTGGTTGCAAGGAAATCCAATCACAACCAAACCGTCGTCCTTGAAAGTTTCGTACAAGTCTTGCAGGGCTGCGTATTGTGGAGTCGCGCCACATCGGCTTGCGACATTGACCACCATCAC
The DNA here is from genome assembly GCF_007744255.1 of Thalassoglobus polymorphus. Taxonomy (GTDB): domain Bacteria; phylum Planctomycetota; class Planctomycetia; order Planctomycetales; family Planctomycetaceae; genus Thalassoglobus; species Thalassoglobus polymorphus. The sequence goes on from NZ_CP036267.1 coordinate 3,382,471, forward strand.
AACTTTCCCTTTGTACTCTGAAAGGTCGACTTTTTTTCCTTCAAGCGACTTCACTTCTTGATCAAGCACAGTTTTCTTCGCCTTCTCTGCTAAGACAGATTGAGTTCCTACAAACAAAGAACCAAAGATCGCACCAACAGTAATGAGTGGTAGTAAGTGTTTCATAAATTCCTCAGTGAGTGAAATTGATCTTGAATGAGAATTCAAAGTTGTGGACTTCGTAGCTCTCAAAAACTACGTCGCTCTCAAAAAACGATGCAAGACTTTGAAAACTCGGCGATTCAGCTTGCAGTCATCGAGAATGAGTCCGGTCCGGCCCTTTACGAAGCCACGCGAAATTTTACCACCTGTGAAGAGAATTCAACACTCAACGACGAAAGAATTGAATTGAAGCACCGTGCGAAGCATTGAACCGTATCGGGGTATTAGCAGAAAACCTAAGTCGAATTCCTGATACATTCGAAGAGCCCTTCCCAAGTGTGAACAGTTGCCACAGCGGAGACTGTTAGCCCAGCCTCAATTGCTGCCGCCTCCGTCACCGGGCTGATGACAGCAAATTTGGGGGACTTTGCGAGGTCAAGTTCTGCAAGTTGCTCAGCAACACGACGTGCGATAGTGGGACTGCTCAGAGCAATCCAATCAACTTCGCCGTTGGTCAATGCATGAATTGCAACTTCGTCGAGTTGCGAAATTTCATGATGCTCATAGACAACGAGACTCTCGAAGTCGGCTCCAACGGAGCGGAGAATTTCCGGAAGAACTTCGCGACCACGATTCGCGCGTGCCCAGAGCACTTTTTTGCCTGCAACATGTTCTCGAAGTGCATAGGCCAACTCTTCACCTCGGTAGACTTCAGGAATTACATCCGCGCGAAGCGAATATGATTCGAGCCTCTCCGCCGTCGCAGGTCCGATGCAAGCAATTTTTGCATGTGCCAGAATCCGACTATCCTTCCCGAGTTCCCAGATGCGGTTGAGAAAGGCATCGACACCATTGACGCTGGTCAAAATGATCCAATCGTACTCTTGAATTGACTCAATCGCTCTATCAACCTTTGTCCAATCTTTAACTGGATGAATCTCCATAGTTGGCATCAGAATTGGACGCGCGCCGAATAAGTGAGCGATTTCAAGAGCATTGTCAGCTTGTTGAACCGGTCGAGTAATTCCGATCGTCATCCCAGCTAATGGAAGAGTTTCAAACCAGTTGATCTCATCTCGCTGAGTCACACAATCGCCGACGATGATTAAAGATGGCGGTCGCAACTCAGCAGCTTTGACGAGGCTGTGGATTTCCGAGAGTGCCCCCGTGACTGTCTTCTGCAATGGCGTACTACCTCGTGAGATGACAGCGACACGGGTTTCGCTTGGCATCCCATTTTCGATCAACGAAGCGGAGATCGCAGGCAGGCGATGCAATCCCATGTAGAAGACCAAGGTCCCCGGAAACTTCGCCAGCTCACTGTACTTGAGCATCAACTCCGGTTTTTCAGGATCTTCATGCCCGGTGATAAAAGCGACGGCTGAGGCTTTCTCGCGGTGAGTCAGTGAAATCCCTGCATATTCCGAGGCAGCAGTCGCCGCGGTGATGCCGGGAATGACTTCGAAAGGGACACCAGCTTCTGCGAGAGCTTTGGCTTCTTCGCTGCCACGTCCGAAGATAAAAGGATCGCCCCCTTTCAGGCGAACCACGATCTTCCCTTCCAGTCCGGCAGCCACCAGTCGGTCGTTAATCTCTGCTTGGTTGAGCGTACGTTTCCCGTTGGCATCTGCTCGGCTGGTTCTCTCCGCTGTCGCTTTTGTATGTCGGAGCAAGAGCGGATTGACAAGGCCATCGTAAAGGACAAGGTCTGCCTCTTCGAGACAACGTTTCCCTTTCAATGTGAGCAGACCAGGATCACCTGGCCCCGCCCCGACTAAATAAACCTTACCAAGCGGTGTCATGCGTTTGAATTTCACTCTAGCAATATTGAATTGGTGTTCACGTATTGGTGTTCAAGTTCTGTCCCGTGGAAACGAGTGGTTCATCGAATGAAAAGCACTCTTCACGGTCACGAGAAACACGAAAGTGTTTTAGAACTGACCCTGAAACCTGAAATTACGCTCTCAAGCATCGAGAAAAGCGGTGATTCCAGAGTTTTTCGGACTGGTTCTAAATCTATGTTATTGAACCGATTCTATAGAGAATCGATTCCCCTCAAAGTCCATGGCATCAAAGAGACGAATTCCAAGTGCGGGAGAACGAATTTTATCCACGTTGACAGCCACGGAGGATAACCTTGAATGCCATTCCTCCAGATCATCAACCGAAAGTACAAATTTCGGGGCATCGATACCGAAGTCGCATTTTCCCCCTGAGTGCAAAGCCAATTTGCAGGCACCTGTATCAAAAGTCACCCAATCCAGCTCCTCAACATTGGAGAGATCGGCAGGAAATAGAACCGGCAGCCGCAGGAAATCACGATAAAACGAGACTTGCCGGCCCATATCCTGAACATACAGAATCACCTCATGCAGTCGAAAAGTGACCATTCGATTTCGATCCTCTGCGATAGGTGTTTGACCAGCTCCTTCTGAAATCGAGTGCGAAACGAAACTGTACAGTCTCTTTTCTGCTCACTCATCCTTCCATGCGTGACTTCATAAACTTCAAGCCTTCTTTGGCGAGGTGTTCTTCAGTTGGGAACATTCGTCGCCAGATGCAGGTGGCGGCAGCCAGTTCAGGAAGTGCCAGACCGAAGGCTTCAATCATCAGCCAACCATCGTAGTTGACTTCTTTCAACGCCGCCCAGTTTTCATCCCAGTTCACTCCCCCTTCACCCGGAGTGGACCGATCATTTTCAGAGATGTGAACATGAACCAACTGATCGGCACAAGCTTTGATCGCTGCTGACGGAGATTTCTCTTCGATATTCGCGTGGAATGTGTCGTACATCATTTTAAGGTTTGGATGATTCACTTCACGAGTGAATCGCGCGGTATCTTCCGCACAGTTCAGGAAGTAGCACTCAAAGCGGTTGAGATATTCAACAACCAAAGTGACATCATTTGCCTGTGCATAATCAGCAGCTTTGGCGAGCGATTCCTGTCCCCATTTCCATTCTTCGTCAGTTCGACCACGTCCAACAAATTGCCCAAGAGCAGAGTGAATCGGTCCGAGCAAATGTGTACAGCCCGAAGCTGCACACATGTCGATGGCCTTCTTGAGTCGATTGATACCAGCTTCTCGAATGGCAGCGTCTTCAGAAATTGGATTCTCTTCGGGAGTACAAACTGTCACAGCTGTTCGTCCGAATTCCAACTCGTCGAGTTTCGTCCCGATCTTCTTGTAAGCCGCTTCATCCATCTCGAAAACCGGCAACTCGACACCATCGTATCCCCACTCCTTGATCTTATCGAGAGTCGGGAAAATGGCTTCGTCCACGCTGGACGTCCAAAGTAACAAGTTTAATCCGTATTTCATGAGCTCTTCTCCACTATCGATGCTTGACCGTGCGCAAGATGATTTCTGTCGAATCAGAGTGCATTGGAATGGAAATCAGTAATTCGGTCAATGACTGGCCTGTCTAATTCCAAGCCACTGTTGACTTCTCAATTCATTAGGCATCATCATAGATTGAAGAATCGCTGCAAGTCTGTCACGAAATTGAATTGAAACGACATATGAGTTTTCCGAACGCAACACGACGGGCATTTCTCTCCGAGATGGGCCTCGGATTTGGAAGCATCGCATTGGCCAGTATGCTTCAGAATGAGTCACGAGCTACGGAGGCGATGTCAGAGAAGCTTTCGCATATTGCGCCGAAAGCAAAGAGCGTGATCTGGCTGTTCATGATCGGTGGGACGAGCCACATGGAATCGTTCGATCCGAAACCGATGCTGAATAAGTATGCCGGAAAAACCGTCGAAGAAACTCCATTCAAAGATGTCCTGAATTCCCCCTTCCTGGAAAACGAACGGGTCGTCGCCTTTGATCCGAACAATGGATTCATTCGAAATGAATTGTATCCGCTGCAAATCGGTTTTCAGAAACGAGGTGAAAGCGGTTTAGAAATCAGCGACTGGTGGCCGCACGTTGGGGAGTCTGCCGATGATCTTTGCCTCGTCCGATCAATGTGGACTGAAGACAGCAATCACGGTGCTCAGTTACAGTTCCATACGGGGCGACATCGCATCGACGGATTCTTTCCGACAATTGGATCTTGGGCAAATTACGGACTCGGCTCGCTGAATGAAAACCTGCCGCAGTTTGTGGTGATGGGGACACCGATCGCAGATTGCTGCGGCGGGATGGAAGCACATCGTGCGAACTATCTCGGTCCGCAATACGATGGTGTTCCACTGAAAATTGATCCGAACGATCCACTCCCCTTCGCGAAACCGCCTCAAGGTGTTTACCAAGAGGAGCAGGCTGGCGAATTCGACTTGCTTCGCAAACTCAATGGCATCACCGCCGAGCAGTATCCGGACGATGAATCGATCCGAGCGAGAATGAAGTCCTACGAACTCGCATTCCGCATGCAAACGGCAGTCCCGGACGTCGTTCGGTTCGACGAAGAAACAGAAGAAACACAAAAGCTGTATGGGCTTCCTCAAAAAGAGACAAAAGATTTCGGTCAGAAAATGCTGACAGCCCGCAGGCTTGTCGAACGTGGCGTCCGGTTTGTGCAAGTCTATCATGGCAGCAACGGCGGAGCTGGAAGCTGGGACTCACACAAAAGTCTCAAGTCGAGTCATTCCCGGTTATCGAAACAGGTCGACCAACCGATCGGAGCTTTGCTGAAAGATCTGAAACAACGTGGCCTCCTCGATGAAACGCTTGTCGTCTGGGGAAGCGAATTCGGACGTACGCCTGGGTCGCAACACTCTGACGGACGTGACCATCATCCTTATGGATTCACTGTCTGGATGGCCGGCGGAGGAATCAAAGGTGGGATCGCTCACGGCAAGACGGACGAAATCGGCTTTCACGCAGTCGAAGACCGTCACTATATCACTGACTTACACGCCACAGTTCTGCATCAACTCGGGTTGAACTCGAAAGAACTGACCATTCCGGGTCGCCAACGGCTGGAGAAAGATTTCGGACATGTCATTCACGAGGTCATTTCGTAAAGCGGATCGGACCGGTAAGATAAATACGAAACTGTGGCATCGCCCATCCATATTGACTCCAGTGATTCACCATAGATTGAGTCACTGTAATAACGACTGAGCGTTCACTCCCCAATAAATTCATGATCTCCGCAACAGACTCACATCCCTCCCGGTAGCTGGATTCATCTTATGCCTCGCCTGCTCCTCTTCGCCTTAGCGATCAATCTTTTCTTCAGCCACGTGGCATCCGCACAGATTCAGTATCGCGGTCTTTTGGAACAAACGGAACGCAACAGCCCGAGCGTCCCAGTGAAAGAATTCCAACTGAACTGTTTTCCTGTAAGTGAAGATTCACAGACTTTCTTTTATCAGGTTGAGGAAAGCCGCCCCGCTTTGCCCTGGATTGAACGAATCGGAACAGTGACAGCGACAGACGATTTACTTGCGTCGAATGGAATCGCACTCGGCTATCGGCATTTAGACCGTGGATACGTCCTGCCGGTTGCACTCCCCTTCTTTCCACAACATGACCAACTTGAGAAAGGTGCAAGCTGGAAGGATAGTCAGGGCGAATTCGAAGTACAGGGAGAGAAAACCATCGACGGGCATCCCTGTTGGGACGTGAGAGCAACAACAGGAATTGCGAGACATCACAAGTTGTATGTCAGAAAGGATTCGCCTCTCATTCAGTCTGGAACTCAAACAGTCTTTATGGGACCGGGAGATCGATTTCAGATCCAATTCCAAATTGAGTCCGAAGACAAAAAGATAGACATCACCGCTGTTTCCAAACACCTTCTTGATCTCAAAAATTCAGTGAAACGCCAGGAGCACGATCGCTTTCAACCACTGACAAACGAGCAAGTGAAATCGATTGCCCCAAAAGCTGCTGAACTTCTAGCAGTCGCCAAAGAAACACCCCTCGAAAAATTCGCGAAGGAAGTCAACGAGAACCTCGACACGCTGATGAGTCGACAAGATCGCATTGACGGACTCGCTGACGCAATGATCGGCAAACCGATTCCGAAGTTTACATTGAAAAACTTGAAGTCGGGTGAGATCCCATCCAGCTCGTTTGCAGGAAAAACAACTGTCCTCCACTTCTGGGATTACGCGAATCCGACACTCGAACAACCGTACGGACAGGTCGGCTATCTCGATTTTATTCACAATCGCTGGGCTGGGAAAAATGTTCAGGTGTACGGAGTTGCCATCAACTCCGAACTGAACGATCCCCAAACACAGGCAAAAGCGATCCGCAACATCAATCGACTTCAACAATTTATGCGGCTCAGCTACGAACTGACTTTTGATGGCGGGGCAGCTTTGAACTCATTCGGAAACCCCACCCGAGTTGGCGAATCGCTGCCACTTTGGGTTGTGATTTCTCCAGATGGGACTGTCAATCACTATCAAACCGGATTCTACGAAGTCGACAACCGCGTCGGACTGAAACCACTCGATGACGCGATTGAAGCTTCACAAAAATAGTGCCGTTCGCCCTCTGCGATCACGCTACCGAGTGCCCATGTTGAACACGCTAGAGCAAACTGCTCTAAAGCGAACAGGATTGCTCCTGACCTTGACACTGGTTCCAGGGCATCCTCGCAAGCATCATTCCCATTCCGCAGGTGTCCGTGATGCCAGCGAACATCAATCCAGCCCCGACGAAGGCTGATATTCCAACGAAATACGGATGCACAAAGAGACCGAGCAGCGCTCCGACTAACACCAGAAATCCTGCAACGACCCTGACTTGCCGCTCCAGCGACATCCCCTTCTTACCGCGAACGACCGGCAAACCCGCATCCACCCATGCCTCGGTTCCTCCTTCAACATTCACAACATTGGTGAAACCTGCAGCGATGAACTTCTGCTGCGCCTTCGCACCTCGAGAGCCGCTTTTACAGATGACATAAAGCGGGTCGTCCGACGATACGTTTCGCCCCTTCATCACAGAACTCGGATCGAGAGCATCCAAAGGAACATTCTGCGCCTTAGCTGCATGTACTTCGCGAAACTCCATCGGTGTGCGAACGTCGATTATTTCTACATCGCCCATTTCTTCACGCTTGAAAAGTGTTTGCACATCAATCACGGGGTTCTCTGTCATCTGTCCAACTCCTTAAAGGGCCTATATGTCGACATATCACATATCGACGACATAATTAAACAAAAAAACGCACTAGAGCAAATCTAAAATCCGTCTTAACGGTACTGTCTCGTGGCATCAGCATATGGACTTGTGAAAACGTGCTTCGCGGACAAGAGAAACATTGGAAATGTTCTAAGTCTTCAGAAACCGATCTTCGACACATTTCATTATGTTGGCTAAATGTGGTTCAGCGACCTGGTAATAAACTCGTCGTCCTTCACGTTCACTTGTGAAAAAACCACATCGCTGCATGAGTCGCAAATGCTCAGAGGCCACATTGTCTGGGACTCCAGAATCTTCAGCCAACTCACCCACGGTGAAGCGACCATCTAACAACATCTGCACGAATCTTAGTCGCACCGGATGTGCAAGTATTTTCAAGCACTCAGCAGCCTCAACGAACGCCGCTGCATCACCTATTGGCTTGGATTTTTTCTTTGATTTCATCGCCATTACAAACCTCCTCTACAAATCATATCGTAACATCGCGACATTTCAACTAAGTTCTTAAGAAGAAGACTCGATAGCTGGAGAATCTCGACAGTCCCCGATTCCAGAGGAACAGCACCTGCGTGACGATCCCGAGGATCGCCGTCCAAATCATCCACTGTGGTGCCCAGGTTGCTTCTTTCCGCATTCGAATCGCCGACCAATCGACACCTAATCGCCCCCGCGTCAGCCATTGCAAGACCGTAAACAAATCGACAGAATTGAGTTGTACATCTCGTGGATACCGGCCTTGATACGAGATGCCTCATTCCTTTCGAGGCAGCGTTAAGAAAATTGAGAGTGGGTCATCTTTCGCTTCGAACAAAAGGATCACCATTACCCCAATTCGTGTGAAGACCTCTTTCAATACAGAAAGTACGGTATACGGCGTCGGTTGGCCCCTGCTCTCCGAATTACATTTTGCCAAATAGCCCTCCCATCGTCACTGCTGGACAAGCCAGCAGTGACACCCCATGAGCCTTCGTTTTGGTTGAAAGCCGACTTCAAAAGAAAGCTCATGATGGCTTCATCTTGTCGCTAAAGCGACCCAACCGAACAAGCCGGTCAGGCCACCTCGCGCCACTATCCGTGGGGAATTTCACTTTCTTTGAGTAGTCCCGCTTGTATCAAGGTTGCCTCAATGGTTCCTGAAAAAATGAACTGGCTCCCGGGTTTGTTTTCTTCCTCACAGACCTGAATCAGAAATCCCGGTAAATTTTCTTCATCGTTTATCAGAAAGGTCTGCCAGAGGCTCTGTAATCCGAATTCGGAACGAATATCAGAGAGCAGAGCCAGCACTGCATGAGCAAGCTACAACAGATTCAACTATGGTCTTTACTTCCTGACTCGTGGCGAGCAGTCGATGAAGTCATACTATGAAATCAGAAATTCACACTCACAGACACGACACGTGCCGAAGTGTGCTTTGCGAGGCTTCGAAGAACCAGCATTCTGGAAGATAAAGCGAAATGGCAGTCGAAACGAACGATGTGGAAACGAACCATGCAGAAACAGCTGAAGCATCGGGGTCAGCAAAAAAAATTGTATTGCTGCTTGTCGTCGGAGCGGTGATTGCTGTCGCTTATCTTCAATTTGGTGATGTATTGACCCTCCAGAATCTTGCGAAGCGGGAGGCTCAATTACGTGAATTCCAGATTGAACACCCAGTCATGGTCTTTGGGATCGCATTTGTCTTGTATGTCGTAGCCACCGGGTTATCTCTCCCTGGCGCTGCGGTGTTGACTCTGAGCTTTGGTTGGTACTTTGGTTTTACTCGTGGGATTTTGTTGGTCAGTTTTGCCTCAACAGCCGGGGCAACGGTAGCGTTTTTGTTGAGTCGCTATCTTTTCCGAGATGCCATTCAAAATCGATTTGGTGAACGACTGGAAAATTTTAATCAATCGCTGGAGAAAGAAGGCCCGTTCTTTTTATTCACTCTGCGTCTCATCCCAGCGGTTCCGTTTTTCGTGATCAACGCAGTGATGGGACTGACTCCCATCAAAACGAGAACGTTCTGGTGGGTGAGTCAAATCGGTATGTTGGCAGGGACAGCTGTCTATGTTTACGCTGGCTCAAGCGTTCCCGATCTGCAAACACTCGCTGACAAAGGTGTCAACGCAGTCTTCACACCGAGCCAACTTAGTCAGATTTTGGTCGCCTTCATCTTGCTGGGACTCTTTCCTTTGATAGTGCGAGGAGTGATGAAGCTTTTCGTCAAAAAAAACAAAGAGAGCCTGGCTGTATGATCACAGGTGTCACTCTCACTTCTTTCCCGAAGCATGCTGACTCAAACAGAAACACCGTTGAAAGTGCTCTCTTATGAACTCTGAAATGATCCAGCTGACCCCGTTCGATCAACACAATCAGGAACTGGCCGCAAACGTCCATCCACCTGACTGGAGTAATCCGCCTCCGAAGGAAAACTATCATCTTGTTGTCGTCGGAGCGGGAACTGCCGGGCTGGTGACTGCTGCCGGAGCGGCTGGACTGGGGGCACGTGTGGCGTTGATTGAACGCGAACTCATGGGAGGTGATTGCTTGAACGTTGGCTGCGTCCCTTCCAAAGGTGTGATTCGAGCTGCAAGGGTCGCTGCGACTGTTCGCGATTCGGCAGCTTACGGAGTGAAGCTTCCCGAAGGAGTCTCATTTGACTTTGGTAAAGCGATGGAGCGAATGCGTCGACTCCGAGCCCAAATTAGTCCCGCTGATTCCGCGAGCCGCTTCGCTGATCTTGGAGTCGACGTCTTCTTCGGACAAGGATCATTCGCAGAGAACCAGACAGTTACCGTGACACGACAGGATGGAACTGTCAGCACGCTCAAATACAAGAAAGCAGTGATTGCCAGCGGAGCCCGCGCCTCCGCTCCGCCGATTCCGGGGTTGGATTCCGTCTCGTATCTGACGAATGAAAACTTGTTTTCACTCACAGAATTGCCTGAGAAATTCGGGATCATCGGGAGCGGACCAGTCGGCAGCGAAATGGCGCAGGCGTTCGCCCGATTTGGAAGCGAAGTTTTTCTGTTCGAAGAAGCTGACCACATTCTTTCACGTGAAGACGCCGATGCCGCAGCTGTCGTGCAAGCACAGTTTACCAAGGATGGCGTGAACATGATCTTCAACAGCCAGAACATGAAAATCTCTCCCACCGATGATAGGAAAATCCGAGTTGCGGTGACACAGAACGGTACGCCGTATGAGCAAGTTGTCGATCAATTGCTGGTCGCTGTCGGACGTGCTCCAAACACTGATGGACTGAATTTAGAGGCGGTCAATGTGAAGTACGACCAGAGCGGCGTCGAAGTGAACGATCATCTGCAAACGACCAATCCCAAGATCTATGCGGCGGGAGACATCTGTTCAAAATTCAAGTTTACACATACCGCCGACTTTCAGGCCCGCATCGTCATTCAGAATGCACTCTTTGCTGTCGGCCCGTTCGGAAAAAAGAAGGCAAGCGACCTCCTTGTTCCCTGGGCGACATATACGTCTCCAGAAATTGCCCATGTCGGGATGTATGAGCACGACGCCAAATCCGCTGGCGTTGAATTCGACACTTACACGCAAGCATTTGAACACGTCGATCGAGCCATTCTCGAAGGTCAGGATGACGGTTTCGTCAAAGTTCTTACGAAGAAAGGCACCGATCGAATCCTTGGAGCGACGATCGTTGCTGAAAACGCTGGAGACCTCATTTCAGAACTCTCTGTCGCGATCAAAAATGGTGTTGGTCTCTCAGGAATCGGCAGCACCATTCATCCGTACCCAACACAGGCCGAGGCCATCCGCAAACTGGGGGACCTTTACAATCGTACGAAACTGACTTCGTTCAGTAAGACCATGTTGAACATCCTGCGAAGATTGAATGTCGGTCCTTAGAGCAATTCCAAAACTGGTCGTTCCCCAAGCTTCTATCATGTGTTTCGGGTTGGTGTCCGGGTTCTGCTTCGCAACAACGCATCGACATACAAAACAATCAGGCCATCGAGAAAGCTAACAGAAACTTTGATGCATGCGTTCGCTTGTCATCACTTATTCAGTTCCGATGCACTTCAAAGCCAACTGTAACACTATCAAGAGACTCGTGAGTCTGCGATGATTCTCAAAAACTGCATCTCCAACCGAATCGACACATGGAAACTCCCAAGTTAAAAATTGAAGGCCCGAAACGGGCGAAGAAATGCGTGATTCTCACGCATGGAGCGGGCGAAAGTTCTGAGTCGACATTTCTCAGCTACTTCACGGCCGGTCTTGTTAATTTACATTACAAGGTGGTTCGATTTGACTTTCCATACATGGAAGAGCGTTCCCGGACAGGCAGAAAGAGACCACCAGATCGCGAAGCGATTTTACGAGAGACATACCTGTCAGTTCTGGATGCGATTCAAATCGAAAAGGTTGCGATCGGTGGAAAATCGATGGGAGGCCGAATTGCGAGCCTCATCGCAGACGAATCCCGAGCCCAAGGGCTTGTTTGCCTGGGGTACCCGTTTCACCCCTCTGGTAAGCCTGAGAAACTTCGTACCGAACACCTTGCTGAAATTCAAACTCCTACGTTGATTGTTCAAGGTGAGAACGATCCATTCGGACGAAAAGACGAAGTTGAAGGCTATCAACTTTCTGAGAACATCCAGGTTCACTGGTCTCCGGACGGCGACCACAGCTTCCGCCCCAAGCGTAGAAGTGATCGAGAGTTTGACCAGAATATGAAAAACGCGATGCGGGCTATCGGGCGATTCCTGTTCGAACTCTGGGCGAGTAAATAGAGCAGTTTGCGCCCCCATCTCCCCATGAAGAACTCGCTTCACCAGAGAAATCCCGCTCGTCACGATGCAGATCACGAACACCAACTCGAAAAATGAGAGAATCGGATCATCGGAAACGTCCACAACCGCGCAGCTCCAATCCGGTTCAGGATACATCGCACGCCTCAGAGTATGGCGAAGTGGAAAGCTGGTCTGACGAGCCGGGCGCTTGAAAGAGTTTGAAGCCGCAAGGACGTCCCTCACGTCATTATCTCATGTTCCGAACGTGACACCTATTTACGCGCATCATCGGGGCCCTATACCAGTTCCTTCTCTCGGGTCTCTTCAGAGGTTTCTGGTTTCGTCAGTTCTTTTGAACGGGCCGTTCGTTTCCAGGCTCCCGATTGACGGTTGCTGGCCCATCTCCAGAATCCGACCGAGAGTGCCAGATTCATCTCGGTGAACATCGTCGTGAGCCGAGTGAGTCGTGTCACTTTCCCGGCTCCCTGCAGGTAGCGACCAAGAATCGCGACACCATAGAAGCCGCACTGAGCGAGCATCGTGAGTTGGTAGACGAAACTGTCTAACAAGCCGAGGTTCGTGATAAATGCGACAGCCAAAAACATCGGGCACAACCATCGCAAGACTTTATGTGACCAAAAAGCGAAGCAGACACCACCATACTTCGGGCTGAGCAGCGGTGATAACCAGCACAAACTTTGGAAGCCCCCTGCCCCAATTCTGGCTCGACGATGAAATTCTGCCCCTATGGTTGGGGCGCTCTCTTCGTTGGCGATGGCAGTTTCATCAAACACGATTTTGTGACGATTCAAATGCAGACGCATCCCAATGAGAAAATCATCAACGATTGAGTTGGCAGGGATCGGCTCCCACAACTCTTTACGGATCGCGTAGATAGCTCCATTGAAGCCGAGCAGACTCCCGAATCGCCCTTCCCAGCGTTTCAGTATGTTTTCAAATTTCCAATACATTCCGTCGACATTCTCGCCGGTATGTGGGTCTGTCAAACGAAGCTGACCGCAGACACCACCGACCTGCTGATCCTCTTGAAAATGTCGTACCAGTTGCCTGATCGCATTCGGCTCCCAGAACGTATTCGCATCCGAAAAGGCGAGGATCTCCCCCTGCGCCTGCGGAACAGTATCGTTGAGAACTGACGGCTTCCCGCGACGTTTGGGATACTGGCAAAGCTTAACTCGTGAATCATCGAAGCCCGCGACCAGCTCTCCTGTGGTGTCTTCGTTTCCATCGCACCCGATGAGGATTTCATAGCGGTCTGCTGGATAATCCATCAGCACCGCATTTTGAAGACGTTGCAAGATCACGCTCTCTTCTTTGTAGGCAGCGATGATGATTGAGACGAACGGCAATTCCTGATCGTTCTTTAAACTCGATGGACCGGTGTTCTCTTTTGGGGTCTTCCCAAACAGTCGCACCAGAACTCCAAGGAGAATTGGGTAACCGACGTAGCAGTAAAATACCAAACCGACGGCTGTCCACATCGAGATTTGCAGAAAGGTACTCATTCTTTGGCCTTATCCTTTGGCGACCCGACTGTCTCAATTAAAAAACGGAATGAATCAAACGAATGGTCAACCGACCGTTGGTTCGTGTCGTTGTTCTCGCGTGGCTGGCTCGGCACTAGCAGTTTCTTGCGAGAGTGCTGTTACTGGTGGCTTTGCTGATTGCTTTTCGGCGACGACCCACATGTAGTCCACCGAAAGTTCTTCTGGCGTATACTTCGAGAATTCATCGTGAACGACTAACGTACCCGATTGAATCGCAGCGAGTGATCGCTGATCAATTCGCTCGCGACAAACCGGCAGAGCAAACCCCGCCTGCTCAAACATCTCTCGATAGTCGCGAGATCGCAGGCGGTTGTGATATGCAAGCCCGCTCCCTCCGTACCAGTTCCACTCCTCTGCACTCATCGAAAGAAAATTTGCGTGAGTGATCGAAGAATCAACCGTGGAATAATGATCCTGGGGATTAAAGCGATGGGCGGAAATCCCGTCTGACTTCAGAATTCGGTGCGACTCTTTGTGAATGTCAGTTTGAAGATCGAGTGGGATATGCTCCAGCACATTAGAGCTGACAATCAAATCGACGGACTCAGATTCCAGGCCCGTTGAGCGAGCATCGCCGGGATAGCAATAGGTGATATTGAGTTGTTCCAAGAATTTTGGAAGCGATTGAGCGTGAGCGTCGACGGAATGATACCGTTGTTCGACATCAGCTATCGGACAATTTACTTCGGCGGCGATCTCTTCTAAACGTGGCTGAAGAGCAGTCCAGGTCTCGATTGCGTAAGCGTGAGTCAACCAGGGATTCACATCGATAGTGTGGACCTGTTCCGCGCCAGCAAGAGAAAAGACAAACGGAACAAGTGGTCTCCAACCGGTTCCGACCTCAAGAACTCGGGCTCCTTCAACAGAACGCTCAGATTCCTGCACAAGTTGAACCAGCTCGAAAGCGCGTTTCAGATCGCGGTCAAGTTGCAATCGATTTGTCCCAGCGACACGCTGAAGCGAATGGTAGATCCAACTTCCGGCAGGGATTCGACTGAGTGCTGCGAGAAGGTGGGCTTTGACCTTCCAGTTCATCGTGACTTCCAATCTGAACGCAAACTTATTGACTGTATATTTGAATTCCTGAACAGGCTTCTCAGACAATGAGAAACCATTCATTCAGGAGATTTCTGATAGGGACTTCTTCAAAAGTTACCACTTCAGCAGTTTGATGATTGAAAACATTTGAAATTGAGAAGCCGAGAGAGCAAATGGGCATCACGATGCATCTGTTGAACCGGTCTGTTGCCAAACGACATCACTTCTGAAACGGCGAGTTCGGATTGAACCGAACGTCTCCATGCCCCAAAACTTCAACCAATTTCTAACAACTTCTGCAGAATTGTACTTCTGACAATTCGCCGTCCTCTCTCTCCACGTCTCTCGTAAGTTGTTTACCTGCAACATCTTGCGAACCCCACATTTTCTCCAACATGTTCTCACCCTCAACACTGCGTGCGGCAGAATCGGCTGTAGACTTGAGGCGATCTTGACGATTTTGTCGTTTTTCAAGAAAGTTCGGATCACTTCAAGATTTCAAGCCCCCACTATCCCTCTCATTTTCAATTCACGACGAGGATGCTTCCGTGAGCACTTCCGTTCTCCTTGCATTGGCAGCCAGTTTGACAACAGCTGCTCCAGAATCTCAGTCAAATCCATTTGATCAGGCTTTGTCTCAGCCGAGTGGATATGTCGTTCGTGGTCAAAGTCCAATGACCGGTGGACAGTTTGCGGCTTCAGCTCCGCTGACCGTTCCTCCTCCGCAGGATAACACGACGTACTATCAACCGGGTTACACCGACCCGATGATGGGTGGTGGGACCGTCGTTCAACCTTATGGACAACAACAGGGCTATCCTAGCCCGATTACGCAAGATCCCTGGTTGGGTGGAGCAGCAACACCTGCTGGACCGATAGCACCCAGCTATGGTTATGGTGTGTTCGGACCACAACCGCAGAGGTTTGGTTGGGAAACCCGGGCAGACGTCGGTTGGATTCCTTCATCTGCAACAAGTTCCCCAGCCATTGGAGACCTGGAAGTTTTGGAAGTCGACCTGGAGTCTGAATACACTAGCCCATCTGGTGCAGGCTGGGTCTACTCGATGGCTCCTCAATTCAATTACCGCAGCTTGCAAGGGCCTCAGGGAGATCCTTCTCGTGACTTGCCAGGATCACTCTACCGCTTTGGTCTCGATCTCGCGCTACAAACAACATCGCCAGCCGGATGTACATTTGAATTCGGATTCACTCCTGCAGTCGCGACATCTTTTGAGAAGTCAGTTTCCAGCGATGCCATCCAACTCGATGGTCGTGCAGTGGCATATCTTCGTGCAAACCCAAACTGGATGTGGGTATTGGGAGTGACCTACTGGGATCGTGTTGATGACTTACTTCTCCCATATGCCGGGGCCGTCTGGACGCCAAACGATCGCTGGGAATTCCGTATTCTCTTCCCGAAACCACGTGCGACAGTCTTCCTGGGAACACCAAATGGAGTTCCGACCTGGATGTATGTCGAAGGTGAATACCACGTCGAATCGTATGAAGTGGGAATCGGTCCTGTTCCGATGAGCACAGACGACTCTGCGAAAGTCCAATTTAGTGATTGGAGAGTTGTCGGCGGACTCCGCTGGGAAGCTGGTTGGGTCACCACCTTTATCGAGGGAGGTTATGTCTTTGACCGAAAAGTCGAATACACCTCACCCGGAAACAGCTTCGACACGGATGGTCAATTCATCGGGCGAGTTGGATTCCGATACTAAAGCATCTTTCGAATTGCTTTGCAGGATCTGCCTCGTGGTGAACAGCATTTTTAATAGAGAAATGCGTTCTTCACGGGCACGCGGTAGAGCAAACTGCTCTAAAGCATCTTTCGAATTGGTTTGCAGGTTCTGTACGGCATATCGACTCAAAAATGCCACAGGCCAAACCAAAAGTGGTCTTAACGTCTTAACCCTCTGCCTCGCAACGAGGAGTTCGTGTATTTGAAAAGTGATGATTTCCGGTCTGAAAAGCATGGGAAAGCATCACACACGACTTGTTCAAGATAAACTGAAAACAGCGACGTTCGCATCCACATGTATGTCATGGAGCCTGCGGGAAAACGATTCACAGAGTCGTCAACTCAGCCTCAACAGCACAGAGGATGACATTTCAAAACAGCATGTGGACCCCGCTAGCTCACATGGCAGTTTCTCTGCCAGGAGTACACCCTTCGCGAACAGCAGGTGGAGCAAATTGTTCTCCATCGAATGAAGTGTCAGTTGGATTTGACCGAAGTTATGTAATCTCTTAAGGTTGCACGCAAACGTGTACAAAATTGCATGACGCTGGAGCTTGTTAATGCCCTCTGGATTTGATGATGACATTCCGATTGAACCAATGACTCTCCGGGGACGAGACTGGCCCTGCTTACGCCAGTTTTGCGTCTTCATGGAGAATCGCGTTGGTAGCTTGCACCAGTTGTTGAAGCAAATCGAACAGCACGACCTGAGAATTCTAGCACTCAGCGTTGTTGATACCGTCGATTTCGCCGTCGCTCGAATCATGGTCGACGAACCAGATCGGGCTCGTGAAATTTTTGACCTCGCCGATCTCAATTTTATTGAGAACGACATCCTCGGTGTCGAACTCCCTGATGAAGCGCAACCGTTTGTCTCGATTTTTCTGGCATTAGTCTCTGCTGAAATCAACATCAGCTACACCTACCCACTGCTGTATCGACGAAATGGTCGAGGTGCGATTGCGGTGTATGTCGACGATGTCGATCAGGCCGGATCGATTTTAAGAGACCAAGGGCACCAGCTGCTCTCGGAGAAAGACTTGCTGTCTGATGATGAATACTTTTAGAACTCAGTAGTTGTTCAAACTTCACTGAACGGGAAAGCAAGGACATCTTTCAGTGATGAACAACCGAGGCAAATCATCACCAGCCGATCAAATCCAAGTGCGACACCAGAACTTTCTGGCAGGCCTTGTCGCTCCATTGCTTCCAAAAGTTTTGACTCGACCGGCAGTTCGGACTTCCCGTCCGCGATTCGTTTTTTATTTTGCAGGGACATGCGCCGCCGCAGTTCAACAGGATCGGTCAGTTCCTGATATCCGTTACAAATTTCGTGGCCGTGCAGGTACATCTCAAACCGCTCTGCGACGAAATATTCTCCTCGTTGAACAATCTTAGCCAACGCAGATTGTGAGGCAGGATAATCAATCAGCGAGACCGCTTCCATCTCCTCCAGATCCGGTTCAACCACTGTCGCCAACAAGTAGTTGAGTAGATCGTCTCGATCAACAGTTTCACCTGAAGCCAATTGGAATCCGTTCGCAACTGCAAGTTCTTGCAGTGTTTCAGATGATGATTCATGCGGAGAAATGCCCAACGAGTTCTGAAACGCTGCTTCGTAAGTCAATGTTTGGAATTGTGGAAAGCGTTGAGAGGGAGCGATCCATTTCTTCTCTGAAGCGAAATCCAACGAACCCTGGACAAGTTTCTCAACAAATTTGATTTGCTCCGAAAGTGGCGTCGATTGACGATACCACTCGAGCATCGTGAACTCAGGATTATGATGGTCCCCGACTTCGCCGGCTCGAAACGCTTTGCAGATCTGGAAGATTGAATCGGCGCCAGCAGCGAGCATTCGCTTCATCGCAAACTCAGGAGAAGTTTGCAGGAAACATGTTTTCCCAAAGACCTGTAAACCAAACGGGTCCAGCCAGCGGTCTATGCAAGACTCGCTCATCATCAGGGGAGTCTCGACTTCCCAATATCCGTGTTGGGAAAAGAATTGCCTCACGAAGTTGAGAAGTTCTGCTCGCCGCTGCAGATTCCGCATGAGTTCCGATTTTTTCGAATCCGAGAGGTCAGACACAACTGCCGCTACTCCACGGTCATCCCGACTGTTTTTTGAAGGGTTTTCCGCAGATCTCTCAAGCGAATCGGCTGAACAAGCGCTTTTGCAGATTCATCCATAGCGTTGAGTTCATCTGCCATGCCTGCGCTCTCGTGAGCCAGAACCAGCACTGTCGCCAGATTTCCTCCTCGGGACATCGAGACGATGCGTTTGAAGTCTTCAATCGCTCGGTCTCCAATGGCATCTTCGAACAGAATCATTCCATCTGGAGGATTATTCTTGATACGATTAAATGCACGCTCGATGTCGCTCAACAGTAATAACCTGAAGCCATGCTTGGAGAAATACTCCCGTAGAACATTTTGCCGCTTCGGTCGGTGCTCGACACACAGAATTGTTTTTGTTCCATTCGATTCTGAAGAAGTTTTTTTGGGGGTCGGCTGATGACCTAGCTTCTTCAGAACATTCTCGACCTCTTCGGCGAGATCCCGGGCAGACTGGTATCGATGTGCGGGACTGATTTGTAAAAGTCGATCGACAATCTCGGCGACCCCCCAATCCAGATTCGGGAGAATGCTTGTGATGGGGCGAATGTCGCGGTATCGACCAAACCGCTTGCGCTCGTCGATATCACGCGTCCGTGGATATGGAGGCTCTCCAGCCAACAGTTCGTAAAGAATTGTCCCAACAAAAAACAGGTCACTCCGTGGGTCATTGGGAGGAGCGTCTGTGTTTCTTTCAATCGTGATGTATTCAACAGCCTGAGCAAGATCGGGGCTGCCAGGACGGTTAAAGAATGAGTTGTCCGCTGCGAGTCCGAAGTCAATCAGTTTGGCGACTCCCTGACTACTCATCAGCACATTTGTCGTCTTCATGTCACGGTGAGTAATTCCACCCTGATTGATGGCGTACTCTAAACCTCGAGCAATATCGAGTATGTACCGGCAAGCTTCAACGGGATCGAGTTTCTTGCGGATTTTGATGAAATCCCGCAGATTTCCGCCTTCGACAAATTCCATCGTGATGTAATGGAAACCATCTTGGCTATCGACATCGTAGATCGGGACGATGTTATGATGCTTTAACTTCTTGCCGACTTGACCTTCATGCTTAAAAAGTTGGATCGTAGCGGGATCGTTGGCCCAGTGGTCTCGAAGAACCTTCACACCGACCATTTCACCTGTAGCAATTCGCGATCCCCGATACACACGTGCAAAACTGCCCGACGCGTTTTTATACAGAAGCTTGCAGCCACCTAGCACAAGACCCGCAGTTTCTCCTTTGCGAATCCGGCTGATTTGGAAGTTCGTGAGAAATTGCTTCCGTTCAAGAATCTGGAAGTAGTCCTCCTCATCAGTGCCGCCATGGACATCGGAACGACACTCAGCGATGTCTTGTCGTGAAACAAGCTGCGTGTTGATGAGTAAGTTTTCAAGATTGGAGATGGTCGAAGAAACCATGGATTGACTCAAAACCCTTGAATTGTATTCGGAGACGACATGAGGTCACGACGTACCTCAATAGATAGTACCCTCTCAACGAGCTTTCTCGATAAGCATTTTGAGTGCCAAGGACAGAATTCAAAGCAAATTGTGTTTGACCCGCGATGCCAAACCTAATCTTAACATTGTATTCTGCTTTGGAAAACCCATCAGGATTGAAGGTCACTGGAGAATCACGACAAGTCTGTCGAAGACGCCTGATTTCTCATGTAGCCGTGACAATTGATCGAAGGAGACCTAAACTCACAAGTCTTGAAATCTGTCTTTCCCTGAGAACTCCCGCCTCTGAATATCTGACCGAAAGGTTCCCACCCGATGCGACGCTCTATAATCACAATTCTTGGCTCACTATTTCTCCTTTCTTCGGTAGGACTCACTTATTTTGCAGCCTCAGGTCCTGGCGAAACCATGACCGACGCCGCAAACGCACTGATCGACACATTAGACGCCGATCAGAAAAAAATCGCTCTCATGGAGTACAGCACCCCAGAGCGGTTGGGATGGCACTTCATCCCCAAAGCTGAGCGAAAAGGGCTGCAGATTAAACACATGAATAAAATGCAGCAGGAAAAAGCACATCAAGTGCTGAAAGCTGCCTTGAGCGAAATGGGCTACAGCAAAACGACTCAAATTATGGGTCTGGAAAAACTTCTCTTTGAAATTGAGGGCGACAAGCGACGCTGGGCACGCGACCACGAACGGTATTACGTCACGATTTTCGGAACGCCTTCAAAGGATTCGAAATGGGGACTTTCATTTGAAGGACACCACCTGTCACTGAACTTTGTTGTCGAGAACAACAAAATGATCTCGACGACACCTCAGTTTTTCGCCACAAACCCTGCTGTTGTGAAGACCGAAAATCAAGTCGGCGTAAAAATTGGCACACGTGTCCTCGCAAAAGAAGAAACGCTCGCTTTTGATCTCGTCAATTCATTTAGCGAAGAGCAAAAGGAAGTTGGAATTATTGCCAAGGAAGCTCTCACAGAAATTCGCGAAGCTGGAAGCCCGCAGCCTCCGACGACTGCCCCGGAAGGGATTCCCTACAGCAAACTGACCACCGATCAGCGAGGCATTCTGCTGACGCTCATTGAAGAATATGCGAACGCGATGCCGTCTCAGGTCGCAAAACAACGAATTGATGCGTTGCAGTATCACGGTTTAAATAAAATCCACTTCGCCTGGGCGGGATCAACAAAACCAGGAATTGGACATTATTACCGCGTCCAAGGCCCTTCATTCCTGATCGAATTCGTCAACACGCAACCTGATGCAGCCGGTAACCCTGCAAACCATATTCACTCCGTCTGGCGAGATATGCAGGGAGATTTCGCGATTCCGATTGAGTAGTTTTATTCCAGCGCCAGCAATTGAGCCCCCTCTCCTGCGTCAGCAATGGAAGTGTTTCAGATTTGAGTTGCATCGGCGTCTTGAGTCTCCTGAGACATCGACATAAGATGTGGGCGACAGGTACGATAAAGTCATTAGTGCAACTCCTGTTGCGAGAAGGAGTGAAACATGTCCGGTGAACGGATTGTTCTCATCGAAGATGATCGTGAGATTCAGAGTACCCTGAAAACGGTCCTCTCAGAGATTGGTTATCGCGTCTTCACTGCGACAAATGGTGTCGATGGCCAAAAATTGATTCAGGACGAAAATCCAGACTTGGTCATCACTGACATGATGATGCCACGAATGGGGGGATTTCCGGTCTTGGAGTACTTGAAAACCATCGACAGCCCTCCAAGTGTCATTATGATCACCGCAAATGAAGGGGGACGGCACAAAGCGTATGCGGAAATGCTGGGTGCTGTCGACTACCTGCGGAAACCATTTGCGATGGACGTTCTCATCGAATCTGTTAATAAAGCCCTCGAAAAACGAAAATCGCAAGGCTCTGGTGCCGGTTCAAACGCTCCACTCGGAAAACGTGTTGCCAGGAAAAAGTCCAGCGGCTAATGATTTCGCCGCGCCCCGACGGGTTCAAGTCAATTCAAATGCGTCGGTTCACAATTCCACATCGTTCATTTCGTTCAGAATTTCAACTTCCTACTAAGAACAGCTGACACAACTTCGAGATTCGTGTTCATTCATTCTGAATTCGAAAACTCGCCCAGGTTTTGTCAGAGCAAATAAGTTTACGAATATGATTCCAGTTGAATCCCCTTTGACATCACGCTGGCAAGAGTTGAGTCAGCAAGTCCTTTCCGGTTCACCTCTGACACGAGAACAGGGACTTGAGATTCTTCAATCAAGCGATGCAGAATTGCTCGAACTGTTAGCTGCGACTTACACCGTCAGACGGAATTACTTTGGCAACACGGTTCAGATGTACTATCTGAAGAACGCAAAAAGCGGACTCTGCCCCGAAGACTGTGGTTATTGCTCGCAGTCAATCGTTTCGGATGCCCCCATCGAAAAGTATACGATTGCAAACGAACGTGTGCTTCTTGAAGGTGCTCAAAAAGCTGCCGAAACCCAGGCGCGAACTTACTGCATTGTCGCCAGTGGACGAGGCCCAACCGACCGCGAAGTCGACCACGTTTGTGATGTTGTCCAGAAAATCAAAAACGAACATGGCCTTCATATTTGTGCCTGCTTAGGACTCTTAAAGCCAGATCAGGCACAGCGACTCGCCGATGCCGGTGTCGATCGAATCAATCACAACTTGAATACATCACGTCGCTATTACGAAGAGATCTGCACAACTCACACTTACCAAGACCGCATCGACACGCTGAAAATTGCTCAGAGTGCGGGGATGGAATTATGCAGCGGGCTCATTGCTGGAATGGGGGAAACGGAAGAAGATCTCATTGATGCCGTTTTCGAATTGCAGTCATTGGACGTCAAGTCGATCCCAGTCAACTTCCTGCATTCCATCGACGGGACGCCCCTCGAAAACCGGGAAGATCTCAATCCACGGCAGTGTTTAAGAATCGTTTGTCTACTTCGCCTGGCGCATCCTGACAAAGAAATTCGCATCGCAGGCGGACGTGAGGTCAATTTGCGATCAATGCAGGCAATGGGACTCTACGCAGCGAATTCCATGTTTGTCAGTGATTATCTGACCACCAAAGGCCAAACACCGGAGCAGGATTTCGAGATGGTCAAGGACCTGGGATTTGAAGTCGTGATTGGCGGACACGAAATGAGTGCGTAGAATGCGAGTCGCAAAGGAGTTTTCGTTTCAACCATGAACGACTCCTCTCGCTTCCCGAATGCGTTTTGAAATCCCTGTCGATTCAATTACACCTGAACGTTCGTGTTGAATTTTTGTTTGAACTGGTTTTTCACGAGAGAATTTTCAAGACTTGTCATGCTTATGATGGTCAAGTTCACGATTTCATAAACTCCTCGTCACGAGGCAGCACGGGAAGAACAGTATCGGATTTGCCCAAGAGCCCAAAGAATGTCACAACGTTCAGACGTGAACGACGATGCGCTCTCTCTGTTTCATCCAGTGATACAGGACTGGTTTCGGTCTCGCTTTAACCACCCCACCGACCCGCAGCAAGAAGGTTGGCCGCACATTGCGAGCGGGGATCACACTCTCATTGCCGCTCCAACTGGGAGCGGAAAAACGTTGACAGCGTTTCTGGCGATCATCGACCGCTTATTTCGCGACGCCGTCGACGGAAAACTGGAGGAGGGATTGCAGGTCGTTTACCTCTCTCCGCTCAGAGCGCTTTCGAACGACATGGAGCGAAATCTGACCGGACCGCTTCAGGAAATTCACGAACTCGCGCTCGCTCAAGGGTTCGATGTTCCTCCAATTCAGGTTGGACTCCGAACAGGAGACACAACTTCGTATCAACGCTCAAAGATGGTGAAGAAGCCACCACACATTTTAGTAACAACTCCGGAGTCTCTGTTTTTACTGCTGACAGGAGAAAAAAGCCGCGAATCACTTCGGACAGTAAAAACTGTCATCGTTGATGAAATTCATGCCCTTGTTCGCGACAAACGTGGTTCGCACATGGCATTATCTATCGAGCGTCTTGAAGCGCTCGTCCCGCAACCACTACAGCGGATCGGTTTGTCGGCGACTCAAAAACCGATTTCGCGCGTCGCAGAGTTTCTTGTCGGTGACCGTCCTCCCAAAGACGCAGAAACTGGAATCGACTGCCAGATTGTCGATGTTGGTCATACGCGTGACCTCGACCTGGCGGTTGAAATTCCTCCCAGCGAGTTGTCGTGCGTCTGCTCACATGAGCAATGGGCAGAAGTCAATCATCGCATTGTTGAACTTATCAACGAACACCGCAGCACACTTATTTTCGTCAACACCCGACGACTCGCTGAACGCCTCACCCATCAGCTCTCCCAAATTTTGGGCGAAGAAGCGATTAGTAGCCATCACGGTTCATTGTCGAAAGAACACAGGCTCAGCACCGAGCAACGTTTGAAATCGGGAGAGCTCAAGGCGGTTGTCGCGACGGCATCGCTCGAACTCGGCATCGATGTCGGTTATATCGACCTCGTGATTCAGATCGGTTCGCCCCGATCCATCGCTGCGTTTCTGCAACGAATAGGCCGATCCGGGCACGCGCTCGGACTTGTCCCGCGCGGGCGATTATTTGCTTTGACACGCGATGAGCTCATTGAATGCCTGGGACTGATCCGAGCCGTCAAACAGGGGCGGCTGGATGTGATCCCCGTCCCGGAAGCTCCTCTGGATATTCTGGCTCAACAGATTGTTGGGGAAGTCTGCAATGAAGAATGGGACGTCGACGAGATCTTCGACTGCTTCACTCGCGCGTCCCCTTATCGAAATTTATTGCGAGAAGACTTTGATCGCGTCATTCATATTTTGAGCAACGGACTGACGGAACATGAAAGCCGCGGTCGGGCGCTCATCCATCATGACCACGTCAACGGAATCATCAAGACAAGAAAAGCGTCTCGACTCATTGCTCTGAACAACTCCGGAGCGATCG
Organism: Thalassoglobus polymorphus; assembly: GCF_007744255.1. Taxonomy (GTDB): domain Bacteria; phylum Planctomycetota; class Planctomycetia; order Planctomycetales; family Planctomycetaceae; genus Thalassoglobus; species Thalassoglobus polymorphus. The sequence goes on from NZ_CP036267.1 coordinate 3,407,333, forward strand.
CCGAGATTGATTCCGTTCGAGTCATTCTTGAGGATGAAAACACGGTCGTAGGTTCGGTCGACGAAGACTTTGCTGTGGAAAGCTCAGCCGGAGATATCTTCCTGCTGGGGAATTCTTCTTGGAGAATTCAACGCTTGCGGGGGAACGACCTTATCGTGGCTGACGCACATGGAGCTCCGCCGACGATACCGTTCTGGCGTGGCGAGGCTCCGGGCAGAACGATCGAACTCTCCGAAGAGGTTTCGAACTTACGTGCGGAGATCGAATCGCGCCTGATCGAGATCGACAAATCTCGGGAACAGATCAAGCCCTCAGCTGAAGAGCTCAATCAGGAACAACCGCAACACTGGAAACCGTTGGTCAAATGGTTACAAACCGAGACCGAATGTAACGATTTCGCAGCTTGGCAAATCGTCACCTACATCGCTGCGCAGCGGGCCGCTATTGGAGTGGTCCCAACGACTAGAAAAGTTGTCTTCGAAAGATTCTTTGATGAATCAGGAGGGATGCAACTCGTGGTGCATGCTCCGTTCGGAGGAAGAATCAATCGTGCCTGGGGTCTGGCATTTCGGAAACGTTTCTGCCGCTCTTTCGATTTCGAACTTCAAGCTTCCGCCGACGACGATGGCTTCATTCTTTCTCTGGGGCCACAGCACAGCTTTCCGATTGAAAGCCTGTTTCCAATGATGCGAGTCGATAACGCTCAAAATCTTCTGGAGCAAGCTCTGCTAGTTGTTCCGATGTTTCATTTGCGGTGGCGATGGAATGTGACGAGGTCGCTTTTTGTTGCACGAATGAAAAACGGAAAGAAAGTCCCCCCGGCACTTCAAAGGTTTCGAACAGAGGATTTACTGACAGCCGTCTTTCCGAAATTGACCGGCTGCCAGGAAAATATTGTGGGAGACCACGAAATCCCCGACCATCCGATCGTCAAACAAACGATGGAGGACTGCTTGCGGGAAGCACTCGATATCGATGGTCTTGTGGATCTACTGGTACGTGTCGATGCCGAAGAGGTCACTTACATCGCTCGGGATACCCGTGAACCTTCCCCGTTTGCGTACGAACTACTGAACGCCAATCCGTATGCGTTTCTGGATGGTGGTGAGGTTCAAGAACGCCGTGCTCGTGCCGTCTCAACTCGCCGTTCTCTGAATGTTGAATCGGTACGTGACCTGGGCAAGCTGGACCCAGAGGCCATTCGCTCAGTTGTCGAAGAAGTCCAACCGCTGATTCGCAACGAAGATGAACTTCACGATGCCTTGGTCAGCCGCTTCTTAATTCCGGTCAACGACGACGAGACGCTCGCAGCGACAAAACTCTGCTTTCAGTCTTCAGAACATGGTGAGTTCCTGCAATCGTTAAACAATGCCGGTCGCATCATAAAAGTGAGCCGCCGAAATACGAACGGTGAGCCTGATTTCGTCGGTTGGGTTCCCGTCGAACGATGGCCAGCAGCCTCGCTGGTTTGGAAAGGCTTGAAAACCGACTGTGAAGTCAACGTCCCCAGCACCGTAAAACAGGACTGGAATGATGTCGATGCTCTGGTTGCTGTGCTCCGCGGATTGATAGAAACGAGTGGCCCCGTCACAGCAGTTGAAATTGCCTCGGCTTTACAGCTTCCAGCCAATCAAGTCTTCGCGAGCCTTGTAGCACTCGAAGGTGAGGGAATCGTTCTTCGCGGCCGGTTCTTGAATTATGATCCGAATATCGATAGTGAATCCGAGAACATTGAATGGTGCCATCGGCGTTTGCTCGCTCGAATTCATCGAAGGACCATCTCAGGTCTGCGAAAAGAAATTGAAGCGGTCGAAATCCCTGTTTACCATAAGTTTCTTGCCCGACATCACGGAGCCGTCGCAGGCCATCGGCGTCAGGGGGCAGACGGTGTTTACGAATCTATCTCACAGCTGCAAGGGCTCGACCTGTCGTCCGCCGCCTGGGAAGAGAGTCTGCTCCCGTTACGGGTTGAAGCATACGTCCCTGCCTGGCTGGACGAGCTTTGTTTGACCGGTGACATCGGCTGGGGCCGTCTCGATCCAGTCACCAAAAAACGAACCGCCGGAAAGCCGATGGCCTCTGTCACACGTGCAGTTCCGATCTCACTCTTCCTTCGTGAAGATCTCCCCTGGTTAACGTCTCGCAGCCACGAACCTGACGAAGAAAGCCTGGGTGATTCCTCAGTCGAGATATTAGAGTTACTCAAGTCTCAGGGTGCATTGTTCGCCCGCGACTTGCTTCAGATGACAAACCTGTTGCCAACTCAGCTTGACGAGCGACTGGGCGAGCTTGTCTCGCGCGGATGGATCACCGCCGATGGTTTTGCTGGATTACGCAAGCTGACACGGACGCAAGCGGATGAAAAAAAATCACGTCGCCGCTCCAGACTCCATCGTGAACGAAAACCAACCGTCAATATTGGTCGCTGGACCTTGTGGAACCAGGAAGACCATGACATCTCAGACGAAGAAATTGTGGAACAATGGGCCTGGCAACTGATTCGCCGCTGGGGCGTGGTCTTTCGCGACCTCGTTCTGCGTGAGCCGCTCTCACCGCAATGGTGGGAACTTTTGAGGGTTTACCGTCGACTCGAAGCCAGAGGAGAAATTCGAGGAGGCCGATTTATTAAAGGGGTTGGAGGAGAACAGTTCGCAACGGGTGAAGCGATCCGAGAACTTCGCACGATACGCGACACTGAAGGAACGCCGGAGCTGACGACGATCTCAGCTGCCGATCCCCTCAACCTGACCGGCATTCTTGGTCCAGGAAAACGAATTCCCGGACTGGCTGGCAATCGAGTGGCGTATCTTGATGGAGAAATCGTCGGTTGGAAAAAGGGAGACGAACACTGGATTGCGGAAGAGATCGAGGAACAACAAAGAACCGAAATCTTGTACCACTTCGGTCTCCCAATTCGACGAAGTCCTATCGAGTCTGAACTGGATGCCCCCGACAAGAAACGCAAATCCAAAAAGAAACGTCGTCCGAATCGTGATGGAAGCGGAATTCCAAAACCGTTTCCGTTCTGATCGAAAGTTGTGAACCGGGCAGGTAGTTTTCGGGCAGGTATTTTCGACCAGGCATTCGAGCTCTGCGTCTTGGGAACAGTAAACTCATTGGTGAAATTCGTTCGGTTCGGGAATACGGTGTTGCAAACCGCTTCCGGCAATGAAAATATGCCCACGGAAATCCGATTCAGTCGCTCTCTCCAACGACCACAAATTCTCCTGAACGCCTCGCTTCTCCGCTTTCCACATCCTGCGAAATAATGTGGGAATTGTCGTCAAAAACTGTTGAAGGATTCATCGAGGAGTGCCACTGATTTCGCAGACCTGCTGAAGCGGTCTTGCGTTGATTTTGGGCTACATGTTATTTCTTCCCTATCCAGCCATGATTCATTGTGCTTTCCAGCGCATTCACGGTCTATCAGATTGAAGTCATGAGCATGTTTTGACGCTCAAAAAGTCAATCTAAGTAAGTGGACGAACGTATACAACTTTAGTGTTAGGCTTGAATTGATGTGGTGCGCTAGCTGTCAGGACGACGTCGCCGCCGAAATCTCGGAAGATGGGCAAGTTCTCAAATGTACAACTTGTGGCGAATCGATACGCCAAGTGTTTGCGCCGAGTTTGCATCCGGAAACGAAGTCCGCACGGGACTTGCTGAAAAAGTGGGCTGAGGAACAGCAACAGCTGGTTGGTGATCGACAACCGTTGCCTTCGGAGGCTCCCAGCGAAGAACCTCAGCAGGAGACCTCACCCGCAACATCACCAGTCATTGATATTGCTGCTTCCGATCAGGTCGCTTCCGATCAGGCTGCTTCCAGTCAAAGTCCCTCAAGCGAAAGTCCCTCAAGCGAAAGTCCCTCAAGCCAAAGTCCCTCAAGCGAAAATACTTCCAGTGAAAATGCTTCTCTTCCAGAGGCTTCAAGCAAATTGAACGAGGAAGAACCGGTTGTTGAGCAAGTTGCTGAACCGATTCAAAACGAAAAGAAGAAACCAAAATTTCGAATCGACGCTGCCCATTCACCAACATTACGAAAATTTCCCGAAGCACCATCCCCACCAGCCGCTCAGCCACCGGTCAATCAACCTCCGGCCGCTCCTCAAGACTTGGTGAAGTCTGAAGTCGTCGAGAATGTGATTGGCGACGATCACGAGACTGAGTTTCAGGACGACGACGAAGACGTCGAAGATCGGATTCCATTCACACACGAACAGGCCCAGTCTACTGAAAGTCAGCGCGAGCACTATTCGCACTCTGCTCACGTTCAGGCTCCCGCACCGCATTTCGACGTCGTTGCGGCAGCTAAACAATCGAAATCTCGCCCTGGGCGATCAGAAGTCATTTGGGGACAACTGATGGCTTACGCCGGTGTCGGTGTTTTAACTGTTGGAACAATCCTGGTTCTGTGGGGCTACTTTGGAATGGTCGAGCAGTATGCCTCCACCGGGTGGCTTCTTTCGACTGCTGGACAAATGTTGTTACTGCTCGGAATCGTCACGCTCGTCTCTGGCGGAATGCAGCAAACAACTCATGAAGTGACAGAACGAATCGAATATCTGGGTGGTCGTATGATTCGTATTGAGCAATCAACGGACCAACTGTTAAAAGGCCCGCACCTCGGGAAAAAAACTCGCCGCCAGAAAGAATCCGAGTTCGGTGACGAGAAAAGCTCGACGTCATAAATTGAAACACGATTCCGATCTTTCGTAAAATGGAATTCGCAATTGAGGAACTGATCCTTTCACTTTACGATCCCGCCTCAACACATACAGACCCGATTTTGAGTTCACTTCCTCTGAAGCGAGAAACGTGAGTGTCTTGCCGAGAGTATCGGCGATACGCAGAGAGGTGAATTCGCAAGCTAAGTAATTTGGACTCATGACAGGATATACGGTTCACACAGGATCGAACGATAATTTTCGCGATGGTTGGGACGCAATCTTTGGCGGCACCCCCCAAAAAACAACCAAGAAAACAACTAAGAAGACCAAGACCGCCAAAAAAGCTGCAAAGAAGACCGCGAAAAAGGCACCTGTAGAAAAGAAGGCAGCTAAAAAGAAAGCTGCAAAGAAAAAAACAACGACGAAAGCGCAGACGAAAGCCTCTGCAAAGAAAAAAACGACAGCTAAGAAAAAAGCTGCTAAGAAGAAAACAGTAAAAAAGAAATCAGCAAAGAAGAAGTGAAGTTGACGCATCAATCGCTGGAGGCGCATTGATCGCAGAGAGAATTGACCCCGACCTGAGCTTTGTCCTCTCACGTCTTCATGATGGTGAGAACGATCAGGCAGAGCATCGGCGATGGAGCGATTCAAACACCATACCCATTTCCCTACTCCCTTTCGGGTTCCTATCAAACGACATTGGAGGTCTAGTAGATGTCTGAACTCCCGCAACTTGATGAGCAGCAAGTTCTTCCTATGGAGGAAGAAACCACCGGATACGAAGTCATTTCGAGCGACGAAGTTGATCGAACTGTCGCATCGATTGAAGAAATGATGTCTCGTATTCAAAGTGAAAACATCCGAGCCATTCTCGACGAAGCTGCAGACGAGATTTATAGTTTGGTTTATTCAGAATCGCTTCATGATGCAGAGGCTGCGTAACCCAGAATTCAGAAGAATTTGATAAAATCTCAGCACTGCCGACAGCAAATCTGTCGACGGTGCTTTTTTTATTCCTGGTTCGAGACAAGACATGCCCATCACAATCACAAAGCTGACGCCGTTTGATATTCGTTTTCCGACCTCGGAACAGCTCGATGGTTCTGATGCAATGAATCCCGATCCCGATTATTCCGCGGCTTACGTCGTCCTGGAAACAGATTCACCAGACGGAGTTTCGGGACACGGAATGACTTTTACAATTGGTCGCGGCAACGAACTCTGTGCGAAAGGAATTGAAGCACTCGCTCCCCTGATTGTCGGTCGTACGCTGGAATCGTTCACTGAAGATATGGCAGGTTTCTGGAAGCACATCACCGGGGACAGCCAGTTGCGCTGGGTCGGTCCAGAAAAGGGAGTGATTCATCTGGCGACAGCTGCAGTTGTCAATGCTGTGTGGGACCTGTATGCCAAGGTCGAGGGAAAACCGCTCTGGCGTCTCCTCGCAGAGATGACTCCAGAGCAACTCGTCAGCTGCATCGACTTTCGGTACATCACCGATGCCATCACCCCACAAGAGGCTGTCACTCTTCTGGAGAGCCTCGCTGACTCGAAACAAGAACGGATTGATGCCCTTGCACAAAATGGCTTCCCTTCGTACACGACCTCCGCTGGATGGCTCGGTTATTCTGACCAAAAACTGCGGGACCTCTGTCGCAGCTGTATTGAACAAGGTTGGGACTGCTTCAAAATTAAGGTCGGGCGAAACCTGGAAGATGACATTCGCCGCTGCCGAATTATTCGCGAGGAAATCGGCCCGGACCGTCGATTGATGATCGACGCCAATCAGGTCTGGGAAGTTACAGAAGCGATTGAGTGGATGGAATCGTTTATCGAGTTCAAGCCATGGTTTATTGAAGAACCGACATCGCCGGATGATGTCCTCGGTCATGCTGCGATTGCAAAAGCCGTTGCTCCGATCAAAGTCGCGACTGGTGAACATTGTGCAAATCGCATCATGTTCAAGCAGTTCCTCCAATCGGGGGGGATGGGTGTCTGTCAGATCGACAGTTGTCGTTTGGGAGGAGTCAACGAAGTTCTGGCAGTCTTGCTGATGGCCGCCAAGTTTGACGTCCCGGTCTGCCCGCATGCTGGCGGAGTCGGACTGTGTGAATACGTTCAGCATCTGTCGATGTTCGATTTCATCGCAGTCAGTGGTTCGCAGGAAGATCGCCTGACCGAATATGCCGGGCACTTGCACGAACACTTCAAAGATCCAGTCGTCATGAATAAGGGGAGGTACATGCCTCCACAGGCTCCTGGATACAGCATTGAGATGCTGCCTGAATCAATCGAAACCTACACTTTCCCGAATGGTTCATACTGGAAAAATCGAACGTAAGAAACAGCTTTGCTCCGACCACTCAGCAAACGCTCAGCTGTGAACGCTCAACTGCGAACGCCAAAAGTTGACGACGCTCCATTCTACTCGCGTCAAATTCACTTCAGCCTTGCTTGCATCAGTGAAAACTGAAATGATAATTGCTTCTTAATAGAGGCAACTCATGAATCGCTTTTCAGTCCAACTTGTCCCCCATTTGTTCGTTGCTCTTGGAATCTTCGGATTGACCACGTTCAATTTGCGTGCACAGGCTCAGGAGAATCCGACGAATGCGCGTGTAACCTCCGGCTTGCAGGTGCTCTATAATTTTTCAGAAGAGAAGGGGAACGTCGTTCATGACGTCTCTGGCACAGGAGTGCCTGTGAATCTGAAGATCGCAAACGAAAAGGGAGTCCGCCGTACAGCTGGGGCGTTAACCCTCACCGCTAGTACGATCCTTCTCTCAGAGAAGCCCGTAAGTCGATTGAGCGAGTCTCTCAAACGTTCGGGGGAAATCACCGTCGAAGCTTGGATTACTCCCAGTGATTTAGGACTAAGCGGTCCAGCCCGGATCGTCACAATATCTAAGAACTCTGTTGAGCGCAACGTCACCTTGGGACAGGACAAGGACAAACTGGAAGTCCGCTTGCGGACGACAAAAACGAGCAACAACGGAATTCCCTCAACGAGTTCCAAGGCTAAAGCTGTCGCCAAAAAACTCACACACATTGTTTACACGCGAAACCGCGCCGGGATCGCGAAGATCTATCTGAATGGGCAACTCAACAGTGAGGCGAAGATTGAGGGCGATTTTTCAAATTGGAATTCGTCATTTCAATTTGCACTCGGAAACGAGATGACCAATGACCGTCCCTGGCTAGGGACCTATCATCTGGTTGCGGTGTATAACAAAGCGCTCCCACCGCAGGCTGTCGTCGCCAATTTCAAAGCAGGCTCAAACGCAAAGATTATCAATTCCCAACAGATGGCGGCGAAGTCCCCACAAGAAGAGTTCTTCGAAAACAAAGTGGCAGGTATTTTCGTGAGGCACTGTTTTGAGTGCCATGATTCATCCACGAAAGAAGGTGGACTGAACCTCGCCAAGAAAGTGGCTGCAATGAAAGGTGGTGATAGTGGCGTCGCTTTCGTTCCGGGAAGCCACGCAAAGAGCCCCCTTTGGAAGTCAATCGAAGCTGATGAGATGCCCGCAAACCGTGAGCCTCTCTCGGCTGATGAAAAAGAGATCATCAAAAAATGGATCGACACGGGAGCTGTCTGGACTCTCGATCAGATTGACCCGGAAGTTTATCTCCACCAAGGGAAGGTCGCGGGAAACTGGATTCGCAGGCTAACGATTCCTGAATACATCGAAACCGTCCGGGCTGCAGTCGGTGTCGATATCTCGAAAGAAGCACGCGAACTTCTCCCGCCGGACCTTCGAGCAGATGGATTCAGCAACACCTCTTACAATCTGAACGTCGATCTGAAGCACGTTAACGCATACTCACAACTTTCAGAAATCATTGTGAGTCGTATGGATGTCGAAAAATTCGCGTCGCGATTTACGAAAAAGAAACGACTCATTGATGCTGATATGCGAGACTTGGCCGCCAAGATGGGAAAATGGATTTTGCGCGGTCCACTCTCTGAACGAGAGATTGTCATTTACCGAGGAATCTCAACCAGCGTGGCGAGCGCAGGAGGAGATTATCGCGAGGCTGTTGCCTATACACTTCAAGCGATGCTTCAATCCCCTCGTTTCTTGTATCGCATGGAAAGTCAACAAGGGGACGGCAGTGCCTGGCCGGTCAACAGCTATGAGTTGGCCTCTCGGGTGAGTTACACAATCTGGGGTGGCCCTCCCGATCAGGAATTAATGCGTGCCGCCGAGGCAGGCGAACTGTTCGACCGATCCGCTCTTGATAAGCAGGTTCAACGCATGCTGAAGGATCAGCGAGCAATCGATCAATCAGTTCGATTTGTGAATGAATGGCTCGACCTGCAACGGCTCGATAACTTGCGTCCCAACAAAGAAAAATTCCCCAACTGGAAAGCAAGCCTCGCTGTTGAGATGCGAAAAGAAACGCAGGCCTACTTTCAAGAGATTCTCTGGGAACAAAAACGCCCACTTGTCGATCTATTGAATGCTCAGTCGACGTTTCTGACACCAGAACTTGCGAAGCATTACAACTTGGACTTGAAGATAAAAGGTTTCGAAAAAGTCGATCTTAAAAACGTCCCCAGCCGTGGAGGATTGCTGACACAGGGCAGCATTCTCACTAAAGGTGGTGACGAAGCTTCGATGATTTCACGCGGACTTTTCGTGCTTCACGACCTATTGCGTGGTGCTGTCAAAGATCCTCCTCCCTGCGTCGATACCACACCAATTCCCACCAAGCCTGGGCGGACTCAGCGGATGATTGCGATGGAACGATTGGCAAACGGTTCGTGTGGTGGATGCCATGCGAAGTTTGAAACGCTCGCATTCGCTCTCGAAAAGTTCGACGGACTGGGATCATTTTCTGAAGCTGATCAGCATGGGAACAAGCTGCGTGAGGATGGCGAAATCCTCTTCCCTGGCGATGAAAAATCGATCCCATATCAAACATCTGCCGAGTTAATGGATCTTCTCGCGAAGAGCGACAGAGTCAATGAATGTTTGTCATGGAAAGTTGCCCAGTTCGCAATTGGGCGACCACTCGTCCCTGCTGATGTGCCAATCATGAAAGAGGTACATCAAAAGGCGCAGAAAAATGGCGGAACCTGGACAAGCCTGATTTCCGCATTAATTCAGAGCGATCTCATACAAACCATCCGAACGGAACCGATCCAATGATGAATCGAAAAATTAACCGCCGAACTGTTCTCAAAGGGTTGGGAGGCGTAGCAATCGGACTTCCGTTACTGGAAGAGATGCTGGCAACACCAGCACTCGCCGCTGCTCAAGCAGAGGTTCCTGTCCGAGCCTTCAACGTCTTCTTCGGTCTTGGAATTCCTGCTCCGCTGCAAACCGAAGGATTCGATGGCGTCCTCGAACCACTTAAACCACTGAGCAAAAAACTGCTCATCATGCGAAATGTGGACCAGGTTCGCTGTGATGAATCAGGCATCAACGCCCACTTCGATGGAGCATCGGGGGCATTCACTGCAGAACCCCCAAGTGGTGAGGCAAAAGCGGGAGGCCCATCCATCGATCAGGTCATTCGCAAGACGTATTACCCCGATGGGCTGCCAGCCGGGACAGTTCCGACATTGGTCGGCGGAACGTTCTTTCGCCGAAGTCGTGTCAGTCGCTACGTTCACAGCTACAATTCAGACGGAACAGTCGCTGCGACGATGCAGGAAAAACCGCGTGATGTTTTTGATCGTGTCTTTGGATCGCTAGCGGGGCAGGTCGAAGATAACGATGTCCGTACGAAACGATTGCGTAGAAGCGTGTTGGACTCGGTTGTCGATCAGTATCAGTTTTACACCGGCGTCAACTCTCCCCTCGGTGCAACCTCGAAAGCTCGGGTCGCAGACCATCTCGACAGAATTCGCGAGTTCGAACAACGTGCCTTCGAGATGAAGCACGACTCTAACGGGCCCGAACTCCCGCCTCGTTCAAAAATTGCCCATGGCGGTTCAGCTGACCCAGGTGGAGAAGGTCTCGACATGCCGCTTGAAAATCTCATTACAGAATGGCGATTAATGGCAGACCTGTACGCCTTGGCGATTCAACTCGATCGAGTCCGCTTCGGTTCGCTCACATTTCTGGCTGCCGGTGAACGTCTCCGAGTGACGGGTGACTATGAGTACGATGGCCGTAAAGTCTTTACATTTGACGATGCGAAACAACTCAACGCATCTGGTTCGAGTGGGTGCAGCCATGAATGGTGGCACAAGTTCAACGAGAAGAAGAAGAACGAACAACTCCGTGCACACGCACACATGAAAATGCGTGAAGTCGCTTACTTCCTGAGCCGCCTTGACGATCAAGACTCGATGGAAGCAAACGGCAAGTCGATCCTCGAAAACTCCATGATTACGGTTTCAACAGAATCGGGAGATGGCCGCCACTCGGACGTCAAACGCGAACTCTCCGGCGTCTTTCACGCCATCACCGGAGCGAACGGCCGCTTCAAAACCGGACAGATTCTGGACGTCAACGCTGAAGGCATCGACGTTTATAACACAATGCTGGATGCTTTTGACACCAAAGATCGTCTCGGCCCCGCGAAGCGGGAAACCAACCGCATCGACAACATTCGTGCGTAGCGTCAGGAAGCCATCTGGCTGGCTGGGTGCGATCCGAGAACTCTTTCGAAAGCAAAACACTATTTCAAAAGAGGAAATAGTGTGGATCGCATAGACACGAATCAATAAGCAACAAAAAAACAGGCTGAGGAAGCAGTGCTCCCTCAGCCTGAAATATGATCATGAAGTGACTCAAGCAATTTGCTCGAAATTTCATGAGGCATTTTCAAATTAGAACCAATCCGAAAACCTCTGGAATAACCGCATTTTCTCAATGCTTGAGAGAGCGATTTCAGGTTTCGGGATCAGTTCTGAAAATTCGAACAATGCTCTACTCGTTCATCACTTCTTCTTCTTTCTGCTTCGCCTGATCATTGATCTGGTTTTCGAATTTCTTCGTCAACTCTTGAACATCGTCTTTGGTCGACTTGAGAATATCTTCGGAAATGATTTTCTCTTTCTCCGACTGATCGAGACTTTTGTTTGCATCACGACGAATATTTCGAATCGAAACCCGAGCATCTTCTGCAAAGTTTCCAACGCGCTGAGTCAGTTCTCGACGGCGTTCAGTGGAAAGTGCGGGAACGTTAATGCGAACCAGACGTCCATCAGAGTTCGGAGCCATTCCGGCATCGCTGGCCTGAATTGCTTTTACAATTTCAGTGACGATGGATTGGTCGAAGGGGCGAATCACAATTTGTTGTGGTTCTGGGCAACTGATGTTGGCCAGCTGTTTTAATGGAGTCGGTGAACCGTGATAGTTCACTCGAACAGTATCGACAAGACCGGGAGTTGCTCTTCCCGTCCTGAGTCCTTGCAGGGCGTCCTTGAACACTTCGACCGCTTTTTGCATGCGTTCTTCCGCGTCCATTAAAATCTCATCTGGTTCCATCGACATCAGTTCAACCTCTTTCTATTCCTGGCAACTAATCGCCAGACTTGCCTTAAACGCTCTTCGGAGACATCCTCCTGAGGAAAGTTGCGACAGTCCAGCAGGAAACGATACGTCCAATCGCTCGCTTCACACCTTACAATACTGGAGATCGGACACATTGAGAAGCCAGACTTCAGATTTGCCCGCATTGATGCTCTTTCCTTCCGGCAGAGTAGGCAGAACAGGTCCTCTTTTTGCTATGCTGCGGACTCAAATAAGACCGAATGAGTGAATAAGATGTTGAGATTGACCTACGACGACAACGGATCAACACATCAGGATATCACCCTCCAGATCGGTGATTTTCTAAGCGTGAGCGATTCCTATTATTTTCTTCTGGAAATGGATGAAGAACTCCCCGCGGCGGTACGGGTTCGGACGTGTCTTTCCCAGATGATCACCGCCTGGGCCACTGAGATTTCAGAAGCGAAACAAACAATTTATTTGCTCGCTGAACTCCATGATGAATTCAGCCGCTGGATTCGATGCATGCCGCACAACGACAGCTTCGAGGTTCAGCTTGGCTGGTCAACCGAGGCAGGTCACGATCTCAATTCTCTTCGTGATGCAACACGAACTTCGCCGCCGGCAGATTGGCAAGAGTGCTCTGGTTCTGAACCTGTCATTCAAACGCGTCAAGAAATCCTGCACTTCGGCGGGAGCATGGAATCTTTGCATGTCCAGACGGAACCGTTGTTTGACCCGACACCCATTTTCGAGCACTTTCGTGGTGCATACGGGACACAGCTTCTGACGGCCGCTGTTGCCCACTTCAATCTCTTCGAAAAACTTTCCACAAGTCCCGATCTTTTTCTCCCGGTGGGCCAACTCAGGCAAGAACTGGAATTAGAACCGCGACCGTTTACTGTCCTGATGACCGCACTCAAAGCGATGGGCTTGCTGGTTCAAGATGGTGATCGAATCGGTGCGACACCCCTGGCAGCCGAGCATCTTCTTCACAACCGAGAGTTTGAAGTCACGAATTATATCGGGCTGGCTGCGACTTCTCCTGATGTATTGGGAATGGTGGAACGCCTCAAAACGAACAGGCCTTACGGGCTCGACGTGAATGAAAATGGAGCTGCCTTTATCTACCGAAACGGAATGCCCTCCGCGATGGAAGAGTCGGAACTTGCCAGGCACTTTACACTTTCGCTGGCAGGTCGAGCCAAAAACGTGGCTCCAGTTCTCGCAGATCGCTTTCGCATTCCCGATGCAAAAGTTCTCCTCGATATTGGCGGAGGAAGTGGAATTTATTCCATCGCCTATCTGGCTAGAAATCATCACTTGAAAGCGATTGTCATAGATCGCCCCGAAGTCCTGAACATCGCTTCAGAATTCGCGGAACAATGCGGGGTTGCTGATCGTCTTGAACTTCGCGAAGGAGACATGTTTACAGATGATTTCCCGGAAGCGGACGTGATGCTTCTCTCAAATGTTCTTCACGACTGGGATGTTCCGGAATGTGAGGAGTTGATCGCAAAGTGTGCGAATCGACTTCCCCAACAAGGCCGACTCCTCATTCATGATGTCTTCCTGAACGATGAGCACACCGGCCCACTTCCCATCGCTCTTTACTCGGCGGCCCTCTTTTCACTCACAGAAGGCCGAGCCTACAGTGTTGCGGAATACAGAAGCTGGATGAACAAGAATGGCCTGTCTGTCAGCGGCCCCATCGAAACGCTCATCCATTGCGGCGTACTTTGTGGGATCAAGCGTTAAGCGAAAAAATATGTGCGACCGTACTCACTTGTACGGTCGCACATATTGTGATTCACGTTTTCCTTACCCAAGCACTTTCGTGTTTCCTGTGCCCATGAAGAACACTTTTCACCAGCGAATTAGATCTACGCGAGCAGGACAAGCGTTGCAGAGGTTTCAAGAATTCAACTCAACTCCGAAATCCTTGAGGATCAACGGTGTAACATCCGTATCCTGGTAGCTCTCTTCATCCAGACCTTTTGACGAGATCAAGATGCCAGTCGAACCGGGATAGCCGTGTGATCCTTTGACAAGGGTTGCATCCAGCGGTGTCGACTTACTGGGCATGTCGATGAACATTTCAACGGGGTCGAAGCCCGGTTTGCGGTGAATATCAACTGTTCTTGCATAGGTCGGGGCTTTCTCGTCATCCAACCACCAGTAGTATGCAAACCATGCTTCCTTCTTCGAGATCAACACAACTTCCCCCGAACGTGGATGGTCCAGTTTGTATTTGTCTCGTTCCGCTCCAACCAAGACTTCATCAACCAGCGGATGATTTCTAAACAGTTCCGCGACTCGCTCGATGTTTTCTTCGTCCTTAACAAACACGTGAGCCAGTTGATGGTCAACCATCGCCCACGCCTGAGATTCTCCCGGGACGAGTTGCTCACGACCATCATCGTCAGCGAGATGCAACAGACCAGCTTCACGCAGTACCCGATTCGGATAGGCAACGTCATTCACTTCAGTAATGACATATTCACTCGCGATCAACCAGTGAATGTCATCCATTTTGGAATTTTCAATGCCATCAATCAATCGACCAAGTGAGACATCGATATCAACGACCGCCTGAAGCGCCTCGGGACTGTCCGGGCCCAGTTTCTGGGCAGCGTAATCAAGGTGCGTTACATAAATGTAGAAAAAATCGGGAGCGAATTCATTGGCCGCTTTGATTGCAGAGTCGATGATCCAATCCGAACTTTTGATATTTGCAATCGGTCCCCAAAAATTCATCAATGGGAAATGTCCGAGTTCGTCGCGGAGTTCTCCGTACAATCTCTCTGGAACTGTGTAACACCAGAGAGATTCTGATCCATCTGGATTATGAATCGGTGCGGGGGTGCAAATGTAATCTGCCCCAGCCCCTTTGGAGTGCATTGGAAACCAAACCGCCGATTTGATTTCAGGATTGGCCTGATGCAGCAGATCCCAAACTTGAGGAGCTTCGATACACTCATTCCAGGCGGTCCAGAGTTCGAATTCTCCTTTATCGCGATAGTAAAATCCGTTGGCGATCACTCCGTGAACATCTGGACCTACGCCAGTCGTCAAGTTCGCCTGAACGGAACATGTCACGCAGGGGAACGAAGCTGTCAATGGTTTCACAGCGCCAGCAGCAGCGATTTTCTTCAGATTCGGCATCCGCTCGAGATCTTGCTGACGCAAACCTGGGATAGAAACGAGGACTGTAGAGGGCATAGAATTTTCAGGAGTTAGGAATAGGATCTGGAAAGTAGGTTGTTACAACTTCACACTCAGTGGAATCACGCACTGTGATTCCTCTGTCTGATTCCTCTGTGCGATTCCAAATTGCAAGGACTGTTCACGCTGAGTGTACCGTTGCATCTCCAATCTCATCACCTCATCAGGAAATTGGTTTTCTCTGCCATTTCCCTCGGTGAATTGGAAGGCCGAGCTTACGTTTTTTTCTTTCGTAGCTGGTCTGGTAATCCATATCGTGTTCTGGGTCACGCTCTTCCGGAGTTGGCAACGATTCAAAATCTTCATGATGATTCATTAACGCAGAGATGTCTTCGAAATACTCTTCAACATCGGTCCATGAATGCAACAATCCACCTGGGACAAGCAGGTTCGAGCATAAGTTTACGAACACATCATTAAACACGCGGCGACTGCGATGCTTTCGCTTCCACCACGGATCTGGAAAGTAGACATGGATCGCATCAACAGAATGCGGTTCGATCATTTTCGTAAATGGAACATTCGCATCACCTCCGATCACGCAGGCGTTCGTCAAGTTGCGTCGCTTCAAGCGGGCAGCTCCACGTCGACCTTCACGGAAATCGATTTCGATTCCCAGAAAATTTCGCTCAGGGTGCATTTCGGAGGCTGTCACAACAAACAGTCCTCGTCCGCAACCGACATCAATCTCGACGGGATTGTCATTACCGAAAAATGTCGGCCAGTCGAGTTTACCGTCATACTCCTCGAACAGATCGTCCATCGCGAGGAAAAACGGCTTCAGGTTAGTTGGTGGAGGATTCGTTTGCATACTGATGAGAGGTTCAAAATCGGTTCGTCAAAATCGGGAGTATAGCGAAGCAAGAAGGGGGTTTCATCTCAGCGATCGTGATGAAACTTTCGAATTGTCCCGGGATCGTTTCTCGATTTGTCGAGAGAAAAGAAACGGAACTCTGTTGAAACTTCGCATCCACCCCTCGTACACAACTGCCCTCTCACAAATACTCATTTTTCGACAGGCTCTGAAGAAGCCAGAATGATTAGCGGTCAGCTTCAAGAAATTTCACGCAAGACAATCCCCAAACATCTCATCAGCCCTGGCTGATTCATTCACACCGGCTGATTCAGTCGAAGCGATGACAGAAAGGCTTTGATTTAAAAAGAGGCGTAATCTTTCACCGTTCGCTACTTATTAGAACTGATCCTGAAACTTGAAATTGCTCTCTCAATCATTGAGAAAAGCAGCTATCACAGAGGTTTACTGACCGGTTCTAAATTTATGTGGAAACCGTTCTTCCACAGGCATTCCGTCGGCATCACCCTGTGTCCATTTTTTCAAAGCAGCTAACATTCGCTGACCACGATGAAAGTACGTTCGAGGGAGTGCGTCAAAATGCTCGTTGAAACGTTCCTGGCAGGTGACATCCCAATCTGCATTGAATTGGACATATCCTTGCTGGCGAAGCCAGTGTCCAATTGCGAGGGCAATTTGCTGATGACCTTCAAAATTCGGATGAACATGGTCAACGAATAAGTTGTGGCTGACATTTCCGGTTTTCATTTTCTTTTGCAGCATTTCCTGAAGGTCAATCAAGGGGGCTTCTTCCTTCTCGGCAATTTCATCGAGCGCAGACTCCAGCGCGGTCGTCATCCTCAATGGACAAACATCAAGGTCTCTCGCTGCAAGGTAGGCAGATTTTGCTTCTTCAGTCCGGTGCTGCGCATCCAGACACGATCCAAGTTCATACCAGTTTGCTGCAGCGGCGGAATCGATGCGGCAAATTTCCTTCCAAATGTTTGTCGCCTCATTCATATCAGAAGAATACAGGCGTCGAGCAGCGATTTTCATCTCTTCAACTTTTGAGATTTCCTCTTTTGTGAGCAAGGCAGATTCTGATTTAAACGGAGGCGTTCCTCTGAGATTCGAAGGCGGCTTAAGCAGAAGAATCGGAACATTATTCGACTGAGCAAGATGGATCATCCGGAGAACATTTGATTCAAAATGGACCGCAACTCCATGACTCCATTCTTCATCACGATGAAACGCTGCGATTCCATTTTTATAGTCGAGTGTTGCATCGGCTTCTGTTTGCAAAATCGTTTTCCCGTCCGAGTGAGACCACATCATGCTTGATGCGAGTTGGACAGTTCTCGTCGACGTTAAGAAATGCGCTGGTTTTTCAATCCATGCCGGAACCTGTTTGAGATGCTTGTATGTGCGATCTTCCAAAAATTCATTGTGTCCGGTGCAGAGGATTATGAGATCGGGCTCATAGCCAAGCGTCTCCTCCAAGATTGGGACAAGTCGATAACTGGCGTAAGAAATGCCTCCGCAGTTAACAACTTCCCAATTTGTCTCAGGATCTGCCTGCTCAAGTCCGATCCTCAACCATGTCGTGAAAGAAGTTTCAATCGAATAGGGACGTCCCTGGACCGTTGACCCTCCGAGGCAGAAAATACGAAATGTTTTTTCTGATTTCTTCGCTGGGAATTCTTCATGAGCAAAAAAAGATGTTCGCCGTGGCGAAAGAACAAACCGGGTGCCATCCTCATTCAACTCGAATAACGGAACAACGCTGGCAAATCCGACAAACGGATCTTCAGCTTCAGAACTCTTTCCGACGTCAAGAAGAGTGAGTCCCAACTCAATGACAAGAAAAGGAGAAAAGGCAATCGCAACGGTCAAGAAGCGAAATGCCCATCTCCTGCGACGATTCGGCTTGTTTAGCAGAGTCGATTCCATCAGGGAATTATAATATGAATTCGTTCAGACCTGTACCGATTGGCTTCTCAATTCTTTCACCACTATAATAAATTGAACTGATCCGAATCCAAAACAACCTCTTTCACTCTGAGGATATCCTTTATTGCGTCGGTTGTCGGAGAGGTTCTAGAAGCAATTCGAAAAACTCTGGAATCGCCGCTTTCTTAACGTTTGAGAAAGCAATTTCAGGTTTCAGGATCAGATCAAATACGTTTCGAAAATTATTTCAGGAGTCGAGAATGACGAAAATTAGTCGACGTGCATTACTAGGATCGACCGCAGCTGCGACCGTTGCGTATGCGACCGGACCACTCTTCGCACAAAAAGGAGAGCTCCCCTCACAAAAAGTTCGCGTGGGAGTCATGGGGCTAAGTCGTGGACGTTCACTGGCGGTTTCAGCTGCTCGCTTACCCGGTGTCGATGTTGCATATGTGTGTGACGTGGACTCATCAAGAGCAGGATCCGCTGTCGCCCAACTTGAAAAAGATACGGGGCAATCACCAGAGCCGATCACCGATTACCGCAGAATGCTCGATGACAAAGATCTCGACATCGTGGTCTGTGCTGCACCAAACCACTGGCACGCGCCAGCAACAATCTTGGCCTGTAATGCTGGCAAGCATGTATACTGTGAAAAGCCAGCCAGCCACAATCCATGGGAAGGTGAGATGATGATCAAAGCGGCTCGGCATAATGACCGCGCCGTTCAGTTGGGTACGCAACGCCGGACCAGTACAGGTTACATCGATGCCATTGCCAAACTGCATGAGGGGATCATCGGGAATGTGTACTGTGCTCGCTCATGGTACAACAACATTCGCGAAGGAATGGGAATCGGACACCCTGCAGAAGTTCCTGGAAACCTCGATTATGAGCTCTGGCAGGGACCAGCTCCTCGTATGCCTTACTACGACAACCGAATCCACTACAACTGGCACTGGTTGTGGCACTGGGGTAACGGAGAACTTGGCAACAACGGGATTCACTCCCTTGACGTCTGCCGGTGGGGCTTGCAGGTCGAGTTCCCCGAAACAGTTGTCTCGTCTGGCGGTCGATATGCTTATGAAGACGATCAACAAACGCCTGACACGAATATCGCTACTTACGAGTTTGCAGAAGGAAAACAGATTTCCTGGCAAGGCCGAAGTTGCAACCGTCACAAAGACTCCTCAGCTTTTGTCTCCTTCTACGGCGACAAGGGTGCTTGCGAAATCGACGCAAAAGGGAATTACAAATTCTTCGACCGAAACGACAAGCTTTTCGACGAAGAGAAAAAATCAACTTATGCAAACGAGCCGCACATTCAAAACCTTGTTGATGCAGTCCGCTCTGGCGACCATCTCAACTTGAATGCCGAAATCGAGATTGGACATCGCAGTACACTTCTGTGCCATCTCGGGAACATCGCCTATCGCACGCAGTCCATGCTGACCTGTGATACGAAGAATGGACGCATCCTCAATAACGAAGATGCTATGAAACTGTGGAAACGTGAGTACGAACCTGGTTGGGAACCGAAAGTCGGTTAACACTTTGAACTGACGCTTTTAAGCGTCAGTCCCAAACAGGGATCTCGATCCCAATTCAACTCCTGGAGTCAAAATGGCTCCAGGAGTTTTTTGTTCACAGTAAGACAATCTTCAGCAAACTCACCTGACCAGAATGCCTGAGTGTTTCAGTTCAGAAGAAAGATCACTGCTGCGATTTGATTCGCCGATCGAGCTCACGAGTTTGATTGTTGACGGTGTTGAATCTTGCGGGCCATTCGGTACGTTGAAGTTTGCGAAGCGTAGCTTTTGCATCTGCCCATTTCCTGGCTTGAACCTGAGCGTTTGCCAGTCCGAGCAGACCTGTCGGCTCGAGTTTGCGAAGTTCTGCAACACGCTCCCAGTGTGAAATGGCAGATTCCCACCGTGACTGCGATTCGCGGAATTTCGCCAACTCTTCATGAGATTCTGCTTCATTCGGTGCCGACTCCACGATCGATGTCGCAGCCCGTTCAGCGAGATTCGGGTCCACTTTGACACGATTGGCAAGGTCCACATACAGCTGAAGGTGATGTCGATCAAAATCGATCTGACCGAGCAGTTGCTTAATCGCCCCTTGCGAGTCATTCAACTTGTCGAAGCTATTCAGCAGTCCCTCATGAACTTCACGATCGTAAGGTGAAAGCTCGTTTGCAAGTTGAAACTGTTCGATGGCAGCTTTGTATTTCTTCTCCTTGAAGAACCGCATCCCGATTGCCTTCCGGATGATCGGACTATCTTCCCCGGTCCGCTTGGCCTTTGTGTTAAGCAACTGAATGTAGTCATCGATATCCCTGGCACTCGCGATTACAGCGTTCAGGTTGTCGACAGCGTACCGGCGTTGGTCGTGTCGGGGCCCCCAACTGACAATGGCTGCTGCGGCCGCATCGACCGCTTTCTCAGTGTTGCCTGCACGCCCATAGGCGGCTCCAAGCTCTGCGTAATACTCAGAAAGAACTCCATCGCCGACACCACGATTCGGTGCAGTTCGCTGATGCAAATTGATGGCTTCTTCCAGGTAGCCAATCCCTTCCTGCAGATGTCCAATTTCCACACAAACTCGTGCAAGCTGAATGATGTTGGCCTCGGTCCACAAATTGTCGGCATGAAACAATGCATCGGTTTCGGTCAGCAGAGTTTGAACCTCGTCCGTTTTTGCTGTGTAGTGATATGACCGCAGAAGTAAGACACGCAAACTCATGTCACGTGGAGAATTTTCGATGAGCTCCGTGAGCAACGGAATCGATTTCAGATACATCTTCTGCGCGTGCAAGAATCGAACCAGCGTGCGAGTCCCGCTGTCGTCCAACAGTCCCCGTCTCTTAGCATCCATCAAAATTTCAATCGCTCGCGAATGAAGACTCAATCCGTTATTGAGATAGTTTGCGACATAGAAAATTATCCTTGGGGAGTCGGCTCTTTCTTCAAGAACTGTTTCTGCGACACGTTGAAAATCTTCAGCCTTTTCCGACCAGAAGTAGGAATAGTCGTCGTGATAAATTTGCTGGTTGCGAACTTGCAGACTCAGCAATTCGTCACGAAGCTCGTTGACGACAATCAGTAACAATCGACCTTCAAGTTGATTGAGTCTGGTTTTGTCGGTTGCCTGATCATTCGCTGCATTGTGGCGGTACTGCGCTAGCTGACTCGCATGATTCACCCACTGATTCTGGGAGCTGTAGCGAAGTCGAACGGGATACTCTTCGTATCGATCGATTACGAAGTTCAGTGCTTCAAGTGGACTGACGTGAGAGTTAAGAAGCGAAGAAAAATGGCTGATGAGACTGCTGTAGTATTGTTCTTGTGGTGGGAGAATCTCGGGGAATGTTTGACTTGTAAACTTCAGGAACTGCTCTTGTTCATCCTCTGGACCTTTCGTTTGATCCCCAAGTACGAAGCTGAACAGATTCCCAACCTGCATCAAAATGTTGTATTTCTGACTGTCGTTTTGCGTCGTTGACTGCTGGACAAGCCTTGCAATCAAATTCTCGAAGAGCGTCGCTCCTTCGCCCAAGGAAACGCGTGCGTCATGCCGGAATGCCTGTTCATAAAGCCTGTTCAAGTGCTGCTCATACGCCCACCGCTGAGACTCGTTCTGTAGAGCATCGCGATGTTTGAGCACATACTTCTCCGCTTTCGCGTAGGCAGCCCGTTTTTGAAGGAAGGATGAATAAGTCATCACTAAATCGCGAGAAGAGTATGGAATCAGCCCGCCATGAGGCTCAGCAAATTCATCGAGTGAGATCTCAATCAGACGAATCGCCTCGTCGTGTCTTCGGTAGGAATTCATCAACAAAGTAGCACGCGCCACCGCAATCCGGACTCGTTCTGTTGACCCAGTTTTTGCACTCTCATACAGCTGTTTAAGTTGACTAAGCTGAACGTCAACAAGTGGTTGTAACACCACTGCATTTGTGGAATTCGTGAGGCCTCCTAATTGCTGAAGAAACTGTGCGTAGCGATATGGTTCTCCTTCCTGCCAGTCCCTCTTGAACGCTCGGTTCAAAGCAGCAACCGCTTTCTGAGCATGTGGTCCCGGCTCATTGAGAACTTGCGAAGATCTGACTTCGATCATCGCTTCGATGAGATCGAGAGCACGCAGATCGAGACCGAGCGACCGCACATTTGGATCAGCTCCACGAGGAACTTCTCCTGCGTTTAAACGATCGCGCAACTTCTCAACATGCTCCAGCATTTTATCTGCCGTCGCTTCTTTACGAACTTCCCTGAGGATGGTGTTATGAAATTGCTGCAGCGCGTTGTAAGTCATCGATTGAGTCCGACCGAGCATCCCCTCCGGAACCTGTTCGAAGACTCTGAAGTCTCGCGTGGCTGTATACAAATTGCGGATCGTTGAATAATGATTTCCCGGCTGGCTGGTTTTCTCAAAGAGTGCTTTCAGAATCAATAATGAGTTTTCGTCAAGTTCATGTGGGCCACTGCCGCTACCAATCTGTCTAGCCTGCTGATTAAGGAGATTCGCCATATTCCATTCGCTCTGCTCAAAGAGCACCTTCAAGCGACTTGCCTCGTGGTCCTCTTTTCGGTCGAGAACTAGCTGCCAGTTCGCGAGTGCCTTGTAGTCGTCGCTGGTCAATTCCTTCTTTTCCTGAATCGTCTCGAAGATCTTGATTGCCTCTTCAAGCTCTCCCTGTTCTGCAAGTAACAACGCCAGTCCACGCTGCCAAGAGGTGTTCCACTCATCATTGTCGATCCACTTTCGCAATTGTTTTCGTAATTCGTCTGGGCGATCGAACAGGATCAACAGCTTGTACTTCAATGATTTCCAAGGCTTCGAGAAATCTTCTTTCTGGTAAATTTCGCCCTCTTTCCCAAAGCTTTTCTGCAACGTTTCCGCATCTTCCGTAGTTTGCTGAATCGCTTGGTCGACGTATTCCAGAACTCGCTCGATTTCCTGTTCCGATGCCTCTTTACGAGCAGCGAAATTGATGACCGTCATGAGGGCACGTTCGCGAATGTGGCCGTTTAAAATTTCTTGAGAGAACTCCTCGGCCGTCAGTTCTGTTTCCAGATCGAGCGCTGGCAGTTCATCACCGATAAGTTCCCAGCATTCTTTTATTGATTGCTGTCGATTCTGTCCCAACTCAACATCAAGACGAATTCGTTCGAGTTGAAGCCACGGCAATAACTCGGGATGTGAGTCAGCGATTTGCTCTGATGTTTTCACTAACCGCTCAGCCAAGGCTTCGCGGGCAGACTCGACAAACGCCGCTTGCTTCTCAGCCATCTCGGTCCGTGTCAATTCATCCGACTTGCCTTCGTTCTGCAACTCAACAACTCTCGCAATCACGCGGTTTTGCGCCATCTTGTCGATGAGCTGATACAACTTTGGTGCAAGGTAGAACGCTCTCTGACTTGGACTCACAGAACCAGAAAGGCTCAACCAGAGTTCGAACGCTTCGCTTTCAATCGATTCAGACCAAGACTGAGACAACAGAACACTGAAGAGCTGTTCGCGGTAATTTCTCCGATACTCTTCAGATCCCTCTTTAACGAGGCGCCGCAAAAAGGGAAGGTGCTCTGTGGACAAATATGAACTGTAGATCGGAACCAGCAATTGTGAGAATTGATGTTTGGCCTGAAGCTCTTCTTCTTGCTCCCAGCGTTTCAAGAGTTGATCAGCAATGATCTTCCATTCATTCTCGGTGACCTGGCGGATTTCCATCGCCTCCCCTTCCTCGATGAGCAAACGTCCTCTTTTGAGCGTCTCAAGAGAAAGGGAAAGCCGTTCATACGGGAGTGATCCCGCCTCGTCGAGCAGCCAATTCAAAATCGAACCGCGTAGCCGATCACCTTCATCGGACTGAACGAAATTGTTATTGCTCACGATGTTCCGAGCGATCTGGAGCCGTTCTTCGTTTTGAATGCAAGCAATCGCGGTCTTGAATAGTTCGGGTAACCACTTGCGATCCATCCCGTTGTACCGATTCAAGTTGTGGCCACTTCCGAATGCAAATTGAATCGCTGCATCCACTTTTGAAGAAGCAACAACATCCAGCTCAGCTGGTTGCTGAGCGAGTTGCAACCAGGCGGTGACGAGATCTTCAGCCTCAGTGATTTGGTCGTTCATAATCAAGGCTGAGAGCAAACGTGAAAAGACTCGCGATGAATCGGTTTCCTTCTTCAACCAGTCCTGAAGAAATGCGAGCAGCTCCTCGTACTCGGAATTCCCCTCCAGCATTTCCGCATACCGATCACGAAGACGCGTCAATTCATTGTGACTCCAATGATTTTCAAGGTTCATCTGTTGTTTGAAGAATTTCTTCGCTTCGTCTCGCCTTTGGTGCTGGATGAGTGTTGAGCCGTATCTGATTTGCACAGAGACATTCCCCGGATACTTCTGAGTCATCTCTTTTTGTAATTGCAAATTCTCCTCGGTTTTCCCGAGAGCATTCAAGACTTGAACCCAACGATTCTCCCAATCCAATTGTGCGACTTCCGTGTCTGCCTGCCGGTCATAAATCGGCTTGAGCTTTTCCACGACTGGAGCATATTCCGGCCAGCCAATGATGGAATAAACCGACGAAAGCAAGTGCGTTGCCAGGAACAGATCTCCTCGCTGCGAGGCGGGATTTCCTTCGCCTGTTCCATCGACAAATGTGTCAATACGTTTGACGATTTTCTGTCGCGCATCTTCTTTTCTTCCCGCTGCCAATTCTACGGCGATGCGAAGATATTGCATCCCGGGCTTCTCTGTCCCCAAAGCTTCCATTTTTCGAAGTTGCTCGAACGCATCCTTCCAAGCTCCGAAGTGGCAGTAACGCACCAACATGACAAGATGATCATCAACCGTGGCATCATCTCCCCGAACTGTTTTTCGGGCTACGGCTAATTCAGGCAGAGGCAGTGAAAGGATCAATGACTCGGTTTGTCTGGAGAGTTGCTGTTCCCATTGAGCCGAAAAATCTTGAGGTGTGAGCTCGCGGATCTTTTGCGTGACAACAAAGCTCGGATTCTCCTGCCGCTGAGCGCTAGTCGTAGTCACATTTGTAGTCACCTTCGTTGGCCACCAACAATTCAAAGCAGCGACAAAATCTTCGTAGAGAACTGTCGACGTTACTTGGCCATTTGTCAGCCTTTCCTGTTTGGTAATCACTCGCCGTTGCGTGTCGATTTCAAAACGGAATCCAGTCGCTTTCGTCGGGGATTTCAGAACCAGAACCGAATGCCCCTCGTCGACTTTTTCAATGGTCGCGAGATAGCCACTCATCGACTCGTGGAGAGAACTCAACGAATGCCCTTGCAGATTCAATGGATTTGGATTCGTTTCGTCCTCAATCAAATCTCGAACTTGTCCCAGCAGAAAAGATTCCGAGTAGACGCCCCGTTGTTCCTTGTCACGCCAGTTGACAATGGAATTCTGTCCCTGCGAATGATCAACAGTCACCCATTTTGACGGCGACCAGACTTCTGTTCGCCGATGACTCGGGACAAGACGGTCAAAGTCGTCGCTCCAGACAGTCATTTCACGCTCAATGAAAATACCACCTTCGCGAATTGATTCGAGTTCATTTTTCACAAGTAAGCTTTTCGCAAGCTCAATTGCCTCAGGAGACCAAAGGCTTTCCTCGGGAGTTGCAGCTTCGCTTTTCGGAGTTGGCATCACCAACGCAGGAAAAAGTTGATTCACCCAGTTCAAAGAGCCAGAGACTGAGGCGGAAGTTCGGAATCCCCAAGCCGACTTGTCTCCCGATCTCCTCAAGGATGTATTAAGGCTTGGTAGACGACTGAAAAGCTCTCCGCTGATACTTATTGATTCATTTCTTTGTCGATCTCGAAGGGCGGTGTCCCAATCCTTGAGTTGGGACCTTGAACCTCCCAAAAAACCTTCTGAACCGGAGAACGGCCCGTTGTTTGTGCGATAGATAGAACTGAATGCAGATTCATAAAAGAAATCCTGTTCCCGCTCCTGATAAGCGCCGAATTGTTGCAAGCTTTTTTCTTCACGTTTCAAAGCCATGTCGCTAATGTCGAATCCCAGCGTAGACAACCCTGGTCGACCTCCAAAGCCGCCCCTCTGATTGAAGGGCTCGCCATACGTTTGCCTTTTGTCTGCATCGAAATCCCTTCTAAATTCCTTGGTCGCCTGGACGTCCTCAAACCACAAATTGACATCCCGAGACTCTTGAGCTTGCCCACCTCGCCCAACTTGAACGTAGAATGAGTACGTATCCGGTTGCATTCCTGATACCGGATAATGCTGGACGTCGTCACCAAGGTAGTAACGCCCTGCTCTTCCGGAGAAATTCAATGATGTGCCATCTGAAATAATGGGGGCTTCTTCTTCACCAATAATAATTCTTGGAGTCACCCCCAGTTGCAATTTATCTTTTGCAACTCGGCTCCCACGAGGAGCAAAATCATTGAATGATTGAAAGACTCTGGGATCTCTCCCCATCCCGGCGATCTCTCCCAGAATTTGACGTCGCAAGCCTAACCGCCAGTTGCCTGCGTTTTGCATCTGCTGTTGTTTGAGTTCATAGGTCGCATTGCTCCGTCCATCTGCGAAGAATTGTTCGCCGTCACGCATCCCGAATCGTCGCTTAACACCAAACCGTTCGCGGTCTGCATCACTCTCCAAAACGAGCAGCGACGTGTACGGAGTGATAATATGAAACTCTTCTGAAAGGGCGATAATCTGATCCTGAATTTTCTGATTCGATCCTTGCTGCATCAACTGATCAAGATGTCCACGTGCCCAAAGGCGAGGGATGAATGAATTTCCGCTTTCCGCTTCTGAGAGGTTCACGTGGGCGACATACTTCACAGGCTTCCCATCCAACATCCCGGTGACGACAACTTTTCCAGTCTGGTTTTCACCAGTCGGTCGGTATCGTCCGACAAGAATCTGCTGAGTCCCAACAGGAATGTTCGGGAGTTCTTCAGGATAAACAGCAGCGACCTCAATTCCCTGAAATTCAACTTGCACATCCTTCAGTCCGGGACTGGTGATTTCTTTCAGTAGATTCAAAGCTGCCAGTTGCGGTGTGATCTCGCCGGAAACCTGCCGCATCGATCCTTTTCCAAGCGAGGAGATCCCCTTCAAGACAACGGATTCAGAAGTCGAACCAACACTGACCGCGTGAAACCCGGGAGCGGTTCCGGATTGTGTGCGAGCTTCTTCAAATCGTCGTTTGAGACGATTTACAAAGGCAGCCGGATCGCTTTGCGTCGTGGTGACAATTCCATCGCCGATGTAAATCACCTGTGTCTTCGATGTCGCTTTTTTCATCACAGCGGAAAAAGCCTGGTCGAGATCGGTCCAACCAAGCGAAACTCGGTTCTCAAGATTTTCGCGAATCGCTGCGATTCTCTTTTCCGTGGGTGCGGAAAATTTCTCGACAAGCCAGTCTGTCGAAACGTCCGTTGTCGCAACGGCGACACGGTCATCATCGCTGAGCGAACCGAGCAGCGTGGCAACGAACTCTTGCTGAGCCTTTCGCATTGACGAGTCCATCGACCCGGAGGTATCACAGAGTAGGATCAGTTCCAACGGCGAACCATCTAAAACCGTTTGTCGTTTCCAGTCTCCTGATTCTGCCGGAGGCATTAATTCGAAGAGAAAATATCCATCGCCCCCGCGCTGATGCGGAATCAACACGACATCATTCTCTCGCTGACTGACATCGCAAACGACTTCAAAATCTTTCGTAGGAGAATACTCCTGCGCCACGAACTCTAACTCCGCAGAGTGGTCCGTTAATTGAGTGCGGCAGGTGTGTGTCGGCGATTCAACAGCACTCAGCGGAATCGTGGAATTTATCAGGCAACGGATGTTTAACTCTCGCAGAGGATTTGTCTGCAGCATTTCGCTTTTGAGGCCGTAGCTATACCGAAAGCGATTTCCCTGAAGCGGAAGAACTTGCGTGTAAACAATTTTGACCCGCTTCTCTGAATTCGGTTCAATCGGGAAGACACGTGCTTTGAAGATGTTTCCGCCCGTCCATTCCAACAGCCCCGGATCACGTTTTTCACGAAGAATGGTTTCGTAAATTTCACGGGCACGTTGCTTTTCGACGATGTCAGCTTCAATCAGTTCACCGCCAATCCACATCCCGAACCCACTAATCGAAGCGTCTTGCGGAAGTGGGAAATGAAACTGCCCTTCCATGCGGGAATCGGTGTGATTAACAAAAGTTTCCTCAATCGTCGTGCGAGCAATTTGATCACGAATCTCAATGGTCACGTGATGTTCACCGATCGTGAGCGGAGTTGCTCGCCCGTCGATCTCGACGATGAGAGAACCAATTGAATCTTCCGAAGTGGAACCGTCGTACCCCTTCAGCCATGTCGGCTTGTTCGCGATCTCTGAAAGCTTTCGATCGTTGTCGATGCGGACAATTTGGCTTCCCGGTTTTTGAATCATCTGAAAATCGTCACCAAGTCCTCGAAGCAGGAAATCATTGGGAGCCGATTTCGATCGACTCACTTGAGCTGTTCCGGAATGCAGACGCACTTCATCGGCTGAAATCACTTCCACTAAAGAGTGCGGACCAGCGATCAGCTTGATCCCCGCCGCCAGTTCGAGTGTCACCGCGTTTGCTCCATGCGCATCGGTACGAATCCAGTCGCCCACTTGGAGCAAGATCTGTCCCGTGATCGGTGTCCAGCGTTTAGCGCCTGTTGGACGAAGAGTCACGATTCCTTGCGAATCACTCACTTTCCCAATCCGGTCTGCCTCTGCCAGTTTCACAGGGACGCGAAATTTGGCTTCATCAACTGGAAGATTGCGGGCGATGAGAGAGAGTTCCGCAAGTGGTGGTCCTGTCCTCCGAGCCCCTTTCGGTCGAGCTGTGATTGCCAACAACTCATTTGTTTTCTGATTGACATAAAAGTTCAACCGCAACTGTTGATCGCCTGTCTTGACCAATTCACGAAAGACAAAGCAGTCAACACCTGAGTAGTTCGCCACACCATCAGCGGTCGCTTCAAGAAATTCATCTTGCGTGCTCGATTGAATTCCCAGTAACGCAACCAGATCAATATACCCCGACTGAGACCTCCAAGGATTTTGAACCGGATCGGCAACGGTCGCTTCTCCAGAGTCTGCCTCGCTCACTTCCCAAAGCTTAGACCCTCTCGCGATTTGATATTTTTGTGGAGAGACTTCCCAGCGGACAATCCCGGAATTTTTCACCCAGACATCGGACGATGCTCCATCACGAGTCACCTGCAACTGAAGCGTTTCGACCTCCTCAAGCTTTGCCAGCACATCTCCAAGCTTCAACGTCGAAGCCTGCGTGTTTGGAACAATCACAAACCAGCAGACAGATAGAACAAGAGCCAAGGCAGTGACGAGCGCGGACGTTTTCATCGGATGACTCGTTTTCTGATAAGGATCGATTGGAGAGATCGTCACGCTGAGAGATTCAGAATCAGGTGATTCACCACTCTTCGAAGAGGGAGATTCTTGACTAGCTGAAATCGACTCAAATTCTTGCATGGTCAATTCCCGAATCCGATCAAGCAGATCTTGATCCGGTTCGGCCACATGAAACTTCTGAGGATGGAGGAGTTCCTCGAAGTCACTTTCATCGTTAAGCGAAAGAGAAGGTTTGTCGGTCATCTACTCTGGACCTCCATCATTGAGCCGTTCAAAGACAGTGCGAAATTCTGCTCGTGCACGCCGTAGTTTCGAACGTATTGAATCGGATGTTCCCCCGAGATGATTTTGAATTTCATCGACTGTCAGTCGATCCATATATTTTGCAGTCAGTAAAAATGAATACTCGGCAGACAACTCTGAAAGTGCCGCCCGAACCGTCTCTGCCTGTTCCTGATCTTCGAGTATTTGAACCGGAGCGGTCGTTTTGTCCTGTCCCTGCTGACCACTTTGGATGCGTCGCTGAACATCTGCTCGAGAGATTTTCTGACTTCGAGTACGTTTACGGAACCATGCAAAGCTCTGGCGATGTGCAATCCCAGTCAACCAGGCCCACAGCGAGCCCTTTGTTTCATCGAATGTTCTGGCCCCGCGTGCGGCTGCCAGAAAGCTCTCCTGGACGACTTCAGCGACTGCTTCAGCATCATTTCCGATGATTCTGGAGACATACTTCCAAAGGTTTTCGCTGTACTCGTCGTACAACTGCCCCCAGGCACTTCGCTGACCATTCCGGAGACCAGTGATGATCTCGGAAGTTGTCGCATCATGCGTTGTGAGCGTCAGATTGTGAGTGGGAGGATCGGTCAAAGTGCCATCTTGTCAATGTCCGGGTTGGCTGATCGATTGTTCTCTGCAATCGAATAGACCAATAGACGCAGGAATGTGTCACAGAATTCCAGAGATTTCCCGAATAGAGCAACTTGCTCTACCATGTGCCCGTGAAGAACGCATTCCACCTGCGAAATTGCTTTACGCCACGAGGCAGGTCACGAACACCAATTCGTAAGCGATATAGACTTCCGTGACAACGAAAAAGCGCCCCTCTCAACGCAATAAACCGTCAGCCTGTTCTCTAAAAATTCCGCCCGACTGCGGACCACCGGCTTGAGGAATCAAAACGGTGCACGACGAAAATCGATCCTGAAATCGATTCCGCCCGACCTCATCTCCCTGATTTCTCCCTCTCCCCAAATTCCGACTCCGAAATCCTTTGCAAAGATGCATGCAGCGTGCGTGCAAAACGCGTCAAAAGACTCTAAAATCTCAATTCACATCGATTTCTGTTCGAATCCGAAGAGAAGAAATGACCGAGCCGGAAAAACCAAGCACCAGTTACCGTAAGATTCTGATTGTCGAAGACGAAGAAATCATCCGCAATACGCTCGGAGAGTTTCTGACCGGCGAAGGCTTTCAGGTGACCCAGGCAGGGACCGTTGACGAAGGCTTGAAAGCTGCCAAAGATCAGGACTTCCATGTTGCCATCTGCGATATCCAACTCCCCGACGGAGACGGTATCAAGCTGATGAAGCAGATGCACCGGCTCAATCCATCTCTGTTCGTGTTGATTATCACCGCCTACGGAACTGTTGAATCAGCCGTTGATGCGTTCACACGTGGAGCCTTTGACTACCTGACCAAGCCAGTCATTTTCGATGATCTCGCCCACAAGCTTAAACGGGTCTTTGAGTATCGTGATCTTTATCTGGAAAACCAGAAGCTCCGGCTAGAACTGGCTCAACCGAACCGATTCGATCAAATCGTTGGATCGAGCGAACCGCTCAAACAGCTTCAGGATACAATTTCCAAGATTGCAGTCACGAACTCCAATGTCTTGCTGGTTGGTGAAACTGGAACAGGGAAAGAACTCTTCGCCCGAGCCATCCATTCTGCCGGCCCAATGAAAGAGGAAAAATTCCTGGCAGTCAATTGCGGAAGTCGCCCCGTCGAGATGCTCGAAGCAGAACTCTTCGGGTCCGATTCACCCGGGAACACACAACCAGGGATCCTCCGAACTTCGGGGAAGGGAACTGTCTTCCTTGATGAAATCGCCCGGTTGCCAATGGGGACTCAAACAAAACTTCTGCGTGCCATCGAATACGAAGAAAGCATGCCAGTCGGGGGCTCCGAACCATACGAAGTCCAATGCCGGATCATCACATCCAGCAGCGAAGACCTACTGCGACTCGTTGGCGAAGAAACATTCCAAGAGGACCTGTTCTATCGCCTCGATGGTGTAAAAATCCGCATCCCTCCGCTCCGGGAGCGACTCGACGACATTCCGGAACTGGTCGACCACTTCATCGCCAAACACTCAAAATCCCTGCGAAAACGAGTCGTTAGCGCGACGAGTGAAACAATTCGACTATTAATGGCAGCTCAATGGAAAGGGAATGTCCGGCAACTCGACAATGCCATTGAACGAGCCGTGATCATGTGTGACGGAACCTCGATCGAGCCCAGCGATTTGCCTCCCGACTTGCTTGGACTGGGGCAACCATTGCCAGACACGGACGACCTGCGAAGTGCATTGCGCCATTACGAACGATTACACATCACACGTGTTCTGCGCCAATGGCCCGACAAACGCGAAGCCGCTAAGCGTCTGAAGCTGGGACTTTCCAGCTTGTACAGGAAGATCGAAGAACTCAACATCGAACTCGGTTAGGGCATATCCAAAGTTCGTTGCAACCGTGAAGTTCACTTCCATAACTTCGTAGACAATTTGCCACGAGGCAGAACGTCAAATCCAATACTGGATTTGATCTCGAGCATTTTGAAAAAAAATGTACGTCTTCTGTCTCGTGGAACCTGTCTCGTGAAACCCGCCGCGTAAAGCACATCAGCGGTCTATCGGTCCCAGGACCAGTCTTTGACTCCACTCAAATTTTGGATGCACATTTGCGGCCATTCGCCATTTTTGAGAGCGATGATCGTCTCTGCCGCCATCGTGAGTGTGTCTCGTTGCGACTCGATATCGAGCCCGGCAACGTGACCAGACAGCATCACGTTCGACATTTTCGTGAGTGGGCTTTCGACAGGAAGTGGTTCCACGTCGAAGACATCCAAACCGGCAGCACTGAGATGCCCTGAATTGAGTGCATTGACGAGTGCCTCTTCATCAACCAACGCACCACGTGCGGTATTGATCAGCACAGATCCCTGCTTCATCTTGGAGAAGGTCTCCGCATTCATCATTTTGCGGGACTTTTCAGTCAGCGGATTGTGCAAAGAGACATAGTCCGCAGTTGCAAAAAGATCATCCAACTCCAATAACTCAATGCCCCATTTGTCGACAAAATCCATCTCCGGATAAGGTTCACAGGCAATGACCTTCATCCCCAGCCCGGCAGCGCGGGTCGCGACAGCCTGCCCGATTCGCCCGAGTCCAACCAATCCGAGAGTCCGATCCATCACACGTGGACGAGCGATACGCTTCCAGTTCTCAGTTCGAACACGCTGATCCTGATTGGGAAAGCCACGAGCAAGCCCCATCAGCATCGCGATGGTATGTTCAGCAACGGAATGGTGATTGACACCGGGTGTTGTAGTCACAACAACTCCCAACTCATCACACGCCGCCAAATCAATCGCGTCGAACCCAACTCCTGTTCGCGCGATCACTCGCAAATCCGGCAACTGCTTCAGAACCTGAGCAGTATACGGCTCAGAACCTGCAATGACGCTACAACATCCCTGGAGCTCTTCAACAAGTTCATCTGCGTTCCAGAAATTCGCTGAGCGATTCCCCGGATGAACGTCGAGCCCAGCTTTCGGAAGAATTTCAAAATGAGGCCCTTCATCAGAGTTCAGAGCGCAACACTTTACATTCTTTGCCACAGTCATAGCCACAGTCATCGCTCCAATTCTGTCATTGAATTTCAGTTGGCCCTAACCTCTCAGCCTTATTCAGACTCACTGTAATGTAGAAACTTCTGAAAAAGTCTTCCATCGCGCGAAAATACGGAACTAGCTTCCGAAGCAGCACCATTCTTAATTTCGGGATGTAACTCCTATTCCTTAACCTCTTTATCTAAAGATGGTTACGTATGGAAGAAATGAAACCCCCAGAAAGCCGAAAAAAAATGCGAAGATTTCGGATTTCAAGTTGACCAGGCCGAACAGTTGGAAATACAATTCGCTTATTGAGATTGAGTCTCAGGTTCACCGGACGTGTCTGTTTCATAGCTGATTGCAGTCTCGCCGATTCCTGTTTCCGACGTTTCCAGTGAGCGAAAATCTATTTGAGAGTGACCACTGTGAGCCAAACTGTCATCAACGACGCGATTGTTTGTCGCTGCCTGAACGTACGAGAATCAACGATTCAGGATTCTGTCGAGATCATGGGCGCGGAAAGCCTTCAAGATGTGAAATCAATGTGCGGCGCTGGCGGTGGATGTATGTCGTGTCGCTCTCGCATCAAATGCTTGATCTCCGAGTATCTTTCAAACCGGGAGAGCGTCAAAACAGGCTGAGAAGATCGAAGCTATCTCATCGACAAAACTCGTGGTTCACGAGAAAATGGCAGAACAGATTGCAAAAACGCTGAACATTCACGATTTCTCGGAATGCTCAGCGTTTTTTAGTTTCGCAGAATCACTTTTCGGACGGTCATCCGTTTTTCGCTTCGCCCATTTGCGACAGCATATAGTTTTCAATCCCGAGTCGTTTTATTAAATCAAGCTGAGCTTCCAGCCAATCAACACTCTCTTCTGATTCACGAACAATCTGTTCCATCACTTCTCTACTGGCTGAGTCTTTCTCTTCCAGACAGATTTGGACGCCCTCATTATAAGTTTTACTGGCATTCAATTCGAGAGCGAGATCATTCTCCAACTGCTCCTGGACGTTATCGCCGACACGAATCACATCGTACCGTGCGATTTCCGGAACCCCATCAAAGAAGAGAATGCGGTCAATCAATAGCTCCGCATGTTTCATTTCCTCGATTGATTCTTCGTAGTGATGGGCTCCGAGTTTGTGCAAGCCCCAACTTTCGCACATTTTCGCCTGAACGAAGTACTGGTTAATTGCAGTCAATTCGATGGTCAATCCGGCATTGAGTGCATCGATCACTCGCTGACTTCCTTGCATAGTTGCTTCCCCTTTGAATTCTCAGCGACATGCGTCGCACTGAGCTCGAAAATCTAAAAAATTTGTTGAACCTGTCTCGTGGCAGGTACTTGACTCAGGTGTTATTCAAACTTGTTCAGTTCATTATGTGAGACTGCGCGGCTCTAGCCAGATTTAGAAGAAGAATGATTCGGAAAATTATCAGATTGAAACAGAATCTCTAGAAGCAGTTTTCTCTACCGTGTGCCCGTGAAGAACGCATTTCTCAAGTAAAAATGCTGTTCGTCACAAGGCAGATCCTGCAAACCTATTGGAAAGATGCTCTAAAGCATGCTTCCACATAGGTCTTCAAAGTTCCATTTTGCCCCCGAGTAACTCAACGGGGGCGAAATGATCACCAAAGATGCAGCGATATGAATTTAGATCAACCGTGAACATGCTGAACTTGCCCTATCTTGCCTCTCATCATGGTTCCACGTTCTCTTTGAAATGTTCTCAAGAGCTCTTCTGAGAGGCCATGCAAGTCGAGCTTATTTCAGACCGTACTCTTTGATCTTTCGATAGAGAGTGCGCTCCCCCATTCCCAGCATGACTGCGGTTTCTTCGCGTTTTCCACCAGTCAATTCCAAGGCTCGGGCAATGTAGTATTTCTCGACTTCGTCGAGAGGCCGACCGATGAGCATATCAGTCCCAGAACCACCAATCAGCCCATCAGGAGATTCTCCACCGAGTTCAGCGAGCTCTGTTGGCAAATCATCCACATCAAGTTTTCCATCCATGTCGAGAGCCAGCATACCTTCAATCACATTTCGTAATTGACGGATGTTGCCCGGCCAATCGAACGACAACAGTGCTTGCCGCGCTGCCCGCGAAAGCCCTTCCACCTCGCGTCCTTGTCGCTTGCAGAATTCCTTCAGAAAATGATCGATCAGCAACGGGATATCTTCTCGGCGGTCACGAAGCGGCGGGAGATAGATTGTCACCACACTCAACCGGTAGTAAAGATCGCCACGAAAGGCCCCTTCTTCCATTTCGCTCTTCAGATTCGCGTTCGTCGCTGCGACCAGTCGGACATTGATCGACTTCTCGTCATTCGACCCCAGACGAGTGATCTTCCGCTCCTCCAAGACTCGCAAAAGCTTGATCTGCGTCTCCGCTGGCATCTCTCCAACTTCGTCGAGAAACAATGTTCCGCCGTTGGCGTACTCGAACTTTCCGACCCGTTTCGTTGCCGCACCAGTAAACGCTCCCGCTTCATGCCCGAAAAGCTCGGACTCCAGGATACTTTCCGGAAGTGCAGAGATGTTCAGAGGGACGAAGGGTTTGCTTTTGCGTGGGCTGTTCTGATGGATCGCACGGGCAACAAGTTCTTTTCCGGTACCACTTTCACCCAGAATCAGAACTGTCGTATCAGTAGGAGCGAGGTTTTTTAACTGTTCGATCACCCGATGCATCGACGGGCTATTGCCGATGACACCTTCAAAACCAAACCGTTCATCGAGACCTTTCGCGAGCGAAATGTTTCGCCGAATCAGGCGGATACGACTGGAAGCCTTATCGACCGATTGGCGCAGTTCCTGAATATCCAGCGGTTTCGTCAGATAGGTATAGGCCCCTCCCTGCATGGCTGTGACCACTGACGGAATCGAACTGTGGGCTGTCAGAACAATTACCTCGGCATCGGGTAATTCTTCTTTGGCCTTCCTGAGAATCGCTAACCCGTCAACCTCGTCCATTTTGAGGTCGGTAATGATGACATCAAACTGTTGAGACTCGATCAACTCCGCACCTTTCGGCCCGGAGTTCGCAATCGTACATTCACAATTCACTCGCCGGAGGCTTTCTGCAACAGCCTGAGCGTGAGCCTCATCGTCGTCCACAATGAGGACGCTGATGGCAATTTGAAACATATCTTTTTGCTGATCACTCACTGTGGATTCCTAGTCGGGAACAACGATCTCAACGAACAACGCATCGGTCGACGCCAAACGATCCCGGTGTTTACGAGAGCCTTCCAAGTTCCTCGCGAAAGATGTCTCTGAAGTATTTTCAACGCTCACTGCGCCCCTAAAGTTCACGCTCGCGAATTCACAGCTGACTCACCACGTCGGAAATCGTGAGAACCAAAATTGGACTTGCTCCAGGACAATTCCAGAATTGATGTCTGAATTCTGCCTCGTGGCGTAAATTTTTTTCCTGTGGAAAACCGCTTTCACGAACAGGAGAAAAAGGAATGCGTCCTAGCCTGCAATATTTACAGGCTCAGTGCAAACTGTAAAGCCGCCGAAATGGCAGTTTCCAAAGTTCAAGACTTTCTAATCACTCTGTACGGGGCACAAACGTGAAAACCCTCAATCTCGCTGTTGCCCACTCAATTCAGCCACTAACCGTTCCTCTCCCCACCTACATTCGAGAATTGGGGATAATTTGGGGCTGGACGTGATGTTGAGTCCGACGAGTGAAATCATCTATATTTCAACCGAGTTGGTCGTAAGTTACAAAATATGCTGACAAGACTGCTGAAACCGTAGCACTTCACAGGTGAATTCGGTCACTTCCGCAGTATTGTCACAGCCAGAAAGTTGTGAGGCGATGCTGTCTGCCGAGCAATGGGCTGTCTGCGAACAAAGGATTGTTCAATGTCGATTCTGGAATGCCGTGATCTTGTCAAAGTTTATCCAAACGGCTTTCGCGCCGTTGATGGAGTCAGCTTTTCGGTGGAACCAGGAGAGATCGTTGGGCTTTTGGGGCCGAACGGTGCTGGCAAATCAACCACATTTCGAATGACCTGTGGTCTCACCGCTCCGACAAAAGGAACAGTTTTCCTGAATGGGCAAGATGTCTCGAACTGGCCGATGTACAAACGGGCTCGGCACGGAATGGGATACTTGCCGCAGGATCAGAGCATTTTCACAAAGCTTTCTGTGGAAAAAAACCTGATCGCTATCCTTGAATACATGCCGCTTTCCAGCCGAGACCGTAAGAATCGCGTTACTGAACTGCTCGGTGAATTCGGATTAGAAGGCAAACGCAAACAGGTCTCATCAACCCTTTCCGGGGGAGAACGCCGCCGCCTGGAAATAGCCAGATGTCTGGCAAGTAACCCAAAAATCATTCTGCTCGACGAACCATTCACCGGGATCGATCCCACAACAATTAACGACATCCAAGACGTCATTGGCGCACTACAGGACTCCGGGATCTCAATTTTGATGACAGATCACCGCGAACGAGAAACATTAACCATCACTGATCGCTGCAATATCATTGTTGATGGTCGCGTTCTGGTAACGGGTGATATCGATGAAATTTTCCGTAGCGAAGATGCCCAGTCGCGATACTTCGGACATCGCTTTGACCCAACTTCAATTAAAGACGAACGGAAACGATTTCGTACAGATCGCGCCAATTCTCCTTCCGTTCCCGCACCGCATTCGAAAACCGAAAAGCCATCTCTTGCTATCGCCTCGGAAACCATCGCTGCAGAAACCGTTGCTGACGAAGCGGAATGGCTCTAAGGCATCTCCCGCAGACTCTTCACCATAAAGTCTTTCACAAAATACGGTTACGACAGTGAGTCGAGCAGACTGCTCTTCCGTGGGTCCACGCCGAACTCGTTTCATCAAGAAGCTGCTACGTGTTTCGAGACGCCTTCAGTATCGCAACACCGACACGAGACGGGAAAAATGCTCCACAACAGCTTGGCAAGATTTGATCTGTCCCAGCCGAACGGTCTGAAAGTGTGAGATTTTGATGGTGGGCAGGATCTATGGCCTCCTCAGGCGAACAGATACCATGTTTTCAATAAGCTGAATCTGACTGCATTGCAATTTCTTCGATTCACTTCATACTTTGGCCCAAAACCAGAACCGTTCGAAAACCTTTGGAATAGCCGCTTTCCTCAATGTTTGAGAGAGCAATTTCAAGTTTCAGGATCAGTTCTGAACGCCGCTCATATCGCTTACACCTGGTTGTCAAATGTCAAGTAGGACAGCTTCCACGGCCTGATCGTAAACTTATTGATTTGTTGGAGAAAGTAGAGATGACTGATACCACTGAATTCCCAATTCCACTTCATGAATACCAAGTGGTTCCGCTCGACCCGAAAAATCCGACTCTCACCGACGAGCAACGATCTCAGCTCGATAAGAACATTCAGCTTTGCCGTGACGCCATTGTCTTCTTCACTGCCATCGCCGATGCAAAAGGGCTGGGGGGCCATACAGGGGGGCCTTATGACACTGTGCCTGAAACTCTCATCATGCACGGCTTCATGGAACATTCTAAAAATGGTGGAACTCCAGAAGTGCTGCCGATCTTCTTCGATGAAGCGGGCCACCGAGTTGCGACTCAGTACCTGATGGCGGTTTTGGAAGGGGACATGGACATTGAGAAACTGTTCCATTACCGCGAATATCTGTCACATCTTCCGGGTCATCCAGAGCGTGGATTTACTCCGGGCGTGAAGTTCAGCTCTGGCCGCTTGGGGCATATGTGGCCATTTGTGAATGGCGTGGCGATTGCCAACCCGAACCAGGTCGTCTTCATGCTTGGGTCCGACGGATCACAGATGGAAGGAAACGACGCCGAAGCAGCACGTCTCGCAGTCGCTCAAAATCTGAACGTCAAAGTCGTCGTCGATGACAACGACGTTACGATTGCCGGACATCCATCAGATTACCTCAAAGGTTTTGATGTCTCGAAAACACTCGAAGGTCACGGACTGACAGTGAACACCGGCGACGGCGAAGACCTCGACAGCCTGTACGCCAGAATGTGTGAAGCAGTCACACACGATGGACCGGTTGCATTGATGAACAAACGGAAAATGTGCGTTGGCATCGAAGGACTCGAAGGGAGCGCACATGGTCACGACGTCATTAAAACCGCTGTCGCAATCGATCACTTAAAATCACGTGGTCGAGACGCAGCTGCTGAATATCTGACGACTGTTGAAAAAGGTCCTGGAGGCCCATCTCACCAAGGCTCCGATGGAAGCAGTATCGGCAAGAACCGTGACCTCTTCGGTAAAATTATGAATGGAATTCTGGATAAAATTCCAGAAGAACAACGAATTGAATCGATTCGTGTTTTCGATTGCGATTTGGAAGGAAGCTGCGGCCTCAATCATATTCGTGCTGAACATCCAGAGGTCTTTGTTCGCGGCGGCATCATGGAACGTGGGAATTTCTCCGCAGCTGCTGGCTTCGGATACGAGCGAGGAAAGCAAGGAGTCTTCGCAACTTTCTCTGCGTTCCTGGAAATGGTCGTCTCTGAAATCACAATGGCACGATTGAACCAGAGCAACGTTCTGGCACACTTCAGCCACGCCGGTTGCGACGACATGGCAGATAACACCTGTCACTTCGGGCTGAACAACATGTTCAGTGACAACGGGCTTCCAGAGGAAGGTCATGACAACACGCGTCTCTATTTTCCAGCGGACCAGCATCAGTTCAAAAAATGTCTCGAAACGATCTACAGCCAGGAAGGTCTACGTTTCATTTTCTCGACTCGTTCAGGAGTGCCTGATTTACTGAACGAAGAAGGCAACAAAGTTTTTGGTGACGACTACGAATTCGTTCCCGGAAAAGATGATGTGATTCGCGAAGGAACGGCTGGTTACATCGTCACTTTTGGCGAGACAACCTATCGTGCCCTCGATGCTGTCATTCGCCTGAAGGAAGCCGGGACAGATGTCGGATTGATTTGCAAGTCAACACTGAATGTCTATGACGAAGAAATGATGGCGAAGCTTGCAGCTGCCCCTGCGATCCTCGTCGCCGAATCCTTCAATGTCAAAACCGGCCTCGGTTCACGCTTTGGGACAGAGCTTCTCAAACGTGGATTTAAAGGGAATTACAATAACATCGGCACACACAAAGAAGGTTCTGGAGGACTGTGGCAGCAAATGGGCTACCAGGGTCTGGACTCCGACGGAATCATGGCCTCCATGCAAAAGTTGACATAGAGCCCCACACATCGTTCTTCACGCTCTGCTTCAAAGTTGACTTCTGAAGTTCAATTCAAGGCGACCGAATAGAGTCTCTATTCGGTCGAAGCGGGAAACTCACCGAACGGCCGGTGATTGAAATTTTAACAGACCGCACACGAGAACTGGTCTCGTGTGCGGTCTGTTTTATGACTTGCCAAGCATTGATCTGATGTCCCAATCAGAAACGTCCAACGGTTTTCGAAACTCTTCAAGTATTTCGAGGCTCTTGCTTCGGTTCCCTGGGGCAATGTCCAGTAATGACCGCATAATTTTTTTCGCGGTCGGATAACTTTTGGGGATCTGCGCGAGGACGACGCTGACATCCCATTTCTGAAAGTTATGTCCCATCGTCAACAGATTTGTCGGATTTGATAAACGTTGTCCCGTCATCAGTTCGAAGGCAACACAACCGAGAGAAAACCAATCCGATTCAGGACAGATCTCCCCTCGAAACTGCTCGGGAGACATGTAGGCCGGAGTTCCTGCGATCACACAACGCGAGTCTTTTCCGGCAAAGAAAGGGACAGACAACCCAAAGTCCATCAGCTTCACATCGCCTTTCAAATCGATCATGCAATTGGCGGGCTTCACATCGCGATGAACAATTCCAGCGGAATGAGCATATTCAAGAGCATGAACCAGATTGGCAAGAATCCGCAGAACCGACGTTTCGTCATATGGACCACGTTCTTTCAAGACTTGCGCAAGTGACGCTCCCTCAATGAATTCGATGACCATAAACGCAGTTGCGAATGCATCAAACCGTTTGAGCAATCGGGGAATGTTCGGATGATCGAATGAAGAAATCAGCTGCGCTTCGCGATCGAACCACTCCCTTGCCAATTGATCGACATGTAACCGGTGGCTCATCATTTTCAGAGCAACTCGCTGCCCGGTTTCCTCGGACATTGCATCATACACAACCGCCATCCCACCTCGCCCTAAGCGCCGCGAGATCTGATAGCCCTCTAACGTCACTGAGAAGAGTGCATCGCGGCGATGGTTCCCTAAACGCTCACCAATAATAGTTGTAATCACATTTGAAAATTCTTGATGCTGGCGAAGCAAAGCGTGGAAATCCTGCTTGCTAAGTGTCAAAACATCAACGCCCCCTTCTGCCGTGACCGTGGCAGTTCTCCAGGGAATTCCCATCAAAGCCATTTCACCAAAGACTTGTCCCGGAACGATACGACCGATGCGTAAGTTCTTCGTATGATTTTGAACAATGGTCACTTTCGCGGAGCCAGCACAACAGACATAAAGGAGATCACCCTCCTCCCCTTCTGTAATGATTTTCTGCCCGTCATGAAAAACCGCTGGTTGCATTTGAGCATGCAGGGCTTTCTGCATCGAAACCGGCAACAGCCCCAACGGTCCGCCCCGAAATTCCGGGATCGCAGCAGCTTCCGAAAAACTATTCGAGGAGTCAGGAAAACGACTTCCAGAGTCCGACGCTCCCAACAAAGCTGCACTGATCCGAGATGAATTCAACAGTTCTTCAGGCGCACCAACGTACTGTCGATGCTCTGGATAACTTGAAAAATAATTCTCGGGTAAAAGATCTGGAGTTCGTTCCTGGAGAATTCGAAAATGATGAACGACAAGCTCTTGAAGCAAGTCTCGATTCTCCGAGGAAAGAGAGAACGAATCAAGCAGCTCGAAAAGAGAAAATCCCGAATCGGAATCGCAACGGTCTTCCAACTCAGTCAACAGTTGCCCCATCAGAGCAAAAGAAACAGTATCATCCTGGTCATTCGACATTGAAGCTCTATTCAGTCGCTTGCCGAAGAAATCCCTTGCCGGAATTGAAATTGCCTGAGAATCAACACAATCTTATGCAAAAGAGCTGAAGCTCACTCTGATCGACCCATCCAGACGGCTTTTCGTCACGGTTTTCATCATCGCGAAAACATAACTCCCAGAATCAAATCGTACCAACGTTTCCGATCCATCGCTAGGGCATTTTTGTGCCCGTGAAGACCGCTTTTTTGACTTCATATATTGCTCGCCACGAGGCAGAACGCAAAGAAAAATATTGGGTCAACTCTGAAGCATTTTCAATGACTGTCGTGCCCGAGAAGATCGTTTTATTGACTTCATAGACTGCTCGCCACGAGGCAGAACGCAAAGACTTGTCCCCGTGTTAGCGTTAGACAATTCTTGATTTGGGGCGAGTCTTCGAAGCTGAATCCAGATGCTTGGCGACAGCCGATTTCGCGCCCGCTGAGTCACCTGATTTCAGGGCTTCGAGGATTGCAGTATGTTCACGAAATCCGCGTCGAAGGCTCTGCTCAGTGTCATTCCCTGCTTGATATGAGACCCGTTTGTAGCTCCAACACTGACGGATCGTTGTTCGCATCGGCAGGTTGTCGCAATATTCTGCAATTGTCAGGTGCAGACCGCCATCGAAGTAGGCTGCCGCCTCGACCCAGGCATGTTCTTTATTCGGTCGTGCTTCCCGAGCCAACATTTCCAGATCGGCAAGGACATCAGGATCGATGTTCCCAGCGGCTCGCGCGGCTGCGTGCGGCTCGACAAGCTGTCGGAGTTGATGCACATCAACCAGCCAGTTTTCAGCTGCCTCTCGAACAGTGGCCCTCCGATTACGGTGCTGACTGACTAATCCGTCAGCTGCGAGACGGACGAGAGCCTGTGCGACCGGTGTCCGGCTGACTTCGAGCGATTCGGCAAGTTTTGTTGTTTTCAGCTCCGACCCACCTGGCAAATCTCCGTTGACGATTTGCAGGAGAATTTGATCGTAGACGTTGTCCACCAGCGACATCTCCGCATCTCCTCCGTCAGCCACAACGAGACGAAGAGCCGGATATCGGTCAGGATGGAATAATGACTTGACGACCATGAGGCCTCCGGGTAAAGTGCATGCACTTAATAAATGTGAGTTCAATTATTGTAGTGTATTCGATTAGTAAAACAAGGGAAATCATCGTGTCAACAACACAATCGCGAAACTTGTTGCGAGCAGGCATGGTCGGAATGGGGATGATCTTCGACGAGACGTATCGCCCCTTCTTTGAATCTGTTCAGACAACAGGTCTCACGGGCCAATCCTTTCCGACCTGTGATGTCACCCTGTCCGCAGTTGCAACACGAACCGGCAAACGTGCGGAGGCATATCGCGGTCGGGCGAGCGGCCGGCTTGCAGAATTCGAAAGTTGTGCAGGAGCGGACTCCGTCCAGAAGATGCTGCAGGACAAACCAGATTTTGTCTGTGTCGCGACTCCTGATGACCGCCACTTTGCGGCAGCAAAAACTGCTCTTGAAGCGGGATGTCATGTCATCATTGAGAAGCCCTCAGTGTTGACGCTCGACGAACTCGATCAACTTCAACAGATTGCAACCGAAAAGAATGTGTTGGCGAAAGTCGTCTACCATAAATTACTTGACCCAGACCACAAGAAGCTCCGCACGCTCGTTGTCGATGGACAGTTGAACCATGTCAACAACGGTTACTGCACACTGCTTGAGCCGAAATCGATTTCAGGCGGTCAATTTGCCGAATGGATCAAAGGGAGAAATCCCGGAACTTACGTAGCGGTCCATTACAT
Organism: Thalassoglobus polymorphus; assembly: GCF_007744255.1. Taxonomy (GTDB): domain Bacteria; phylum Planctomycetota; class Planctomycetia; order Planctomycetales; family Planctomycetaceae; genus Thalassoglobus; species Thalassoglobus polymorphus. The sequence continues at coordinate 3,451,504 of NZ_CP036267.1, forward strand.
CAAACTCATTGACTTCACATTTGGTGGGAAACTAAAAAGTGTGACATGCACTGGACAACGTGGACTCGTTGGCCCTGCGGATGGTCCAACCTGGGACTCCACGCAATTACGATTGATTTATGAATACGAAGATCAACGCGAGGCCGCGTTTGACATTCACACAAGCTGGGTGACTCCCGACAACTTCCCAGGTTATGTTGAACAAGAAGTGCAATTCCGTTTCGACAATGGTCTCTGGAACGGACACAGCCGCAAACGCGGGATTGAATGCACCATCGAAGGAGAAACTCCGTTCACTAAGAAAATCTCGATGAATAACCACTACAACGGTGAGTTCCTCGAACCATGGAACGAACGATCACAGCGTGGATACGGCGTTGAAGTCATCGAGCGATTTGCTCGGGAAGTGGCTCATGTCGAATTAGGTGGCCCAGTTGAGGAACGTGGTCAACGGCTGAAAGAAATTTCCGCATACGATTACAATGACCTTTCCGCTGATCGGCAGGTTGTTGCGGCGGTCCAAGCAATGGAAGCGATCCTTGAACGCCATGCCGCTGGGACTCCCGATTCTGTTGCGTATCTCAATACAGACGAAGGTGGACTCGTTTTGTACTCTCCCGGAAGTGTCAAACCAGAAATTTTATACAAAGGTCAAGTTTAATGACGACTGAATCAATCAATCAAAAAGCGACCGTTCTACATGACGGCGAGACAGCTTCAAACGAACTTCGTCGACGCAATGTCTCGACAGAGCCTCGGTGCCTGCGAACGCCCACTTCCAGCATGGCTGTCATCGAAAGCAGCGCGGGCAGTTACCATTACACTGTTGAAGGTCGAAAGCTGATGGATTTCACCTCGGGTGTTTTGGTTTCTAACCTGGGACACAACCCGACACGTTGGTGGAAGCGACTTTACGACTACCTTGGACATGGAGAGCTGGTTCAAAAGCTTCATGATGGAATTTCAGAGAGCGACGAGCAATTTGTTCGCGCGGCTCCTCTGACTGTCTATAACGCGGTCTCTCCTTTAGAAGTTGAGTCATGCGAACGGCTTCTCAAAAGCATGCGTTCCGAGTCTGGCGGAGCCCGGATGGAACAGGTCCTGTGGGCAGCCAGTGGAAGCGAAGCGGTCCAGAAAGCACTTTGGGCATCTTTGGCGCACCGCGAAGAGGGAGACATCATCATCGCCACTCGCGATGGTTTCCACGGCAAGAAAGGCTTGTCCGCAGCGATCACAGGGAACGAAAACAGTCCTGACCGTGATCCACGTGTGCGATTCATCAGCTTTCCGAAAGAAGAGTGTTACTCCGTCGAAAAACGACGGGAACCTCTCGATCTGACGAAATACGAAGCAGAACTGACTGCACTCGCAAACGAATTCGGTTCACGTCTTTGCTGCGTTGTCACTGAGCCATATCTCGGTGGTGGCGGATCGTTCCATCCTCAAAAAGAATACCTGCAACTGTTGCAACGTTTCTGCCGAGAATGGGACATTCCATTTATCCTGGACGAAATTCAAGCGAACTTTGGACGCACCGGTTCAATGTATGCCTACTCCCATTACGGCGTTGAGCCAGACATTGTCCTCCTCGGGAAGGGACTCGGCAACGGAATTCCCGTCGATGCCGCAGTCGGTCGGTCCGATCTCTTCGGGGCGCTGGGCTATGGTGACGGTTCGGACACCTGGAGTGCCCATCCACTTGGATGTGCTGCTGTGCTGGCAACGCTCGATGAATTTGAAGCTGGAAATGTCATCGAAGAATGTCAGGAATTGGGATCGGTTCTGGAAGAAGGCTTGTTGCGTTTGACCGAACTCCCTGCCGTAGCTGCCGTACGTGGTGAAGGAACGGTTTGGGGTGTTGAATTCCAAGCTTTGAAAAGCGACAAAGCTGACCACACTCCGGAAGAAGTAGCGATGGCTGCCGTGGAGGCCTGTTACCATGGCGATGGTGCGGGACATGCCATCCACGTTCTCGGACCTTTGGCAGGTCGCGTGATTCGAATCGCTCCTCCATTGGTGCTTTCAACAGCGGAAGCACGGGAATATCTGGACGCCATGTACAACATCTTGTCTCGGCTCCCAGAATTTTTGAGTGGTGACGAAAACTGGCAACCGTCGCAGTCTTAAAATTCTGTAAGACGTGGAAGTTGTCATTTTCATTTTTGAGCATTTCCACAGTGAACGTTTCGAGCGTTCCTTGTTCGTTTTTGATCCCGGAATCCTCTGGTGACTCACCAGAGGGTTCCGGTCTTGAGTGTCAAACAGACTCCCCTCTCTTCTCATGACCCAGAAGCACCATCGATCGGTCTCCCTATTTGAGGAGGCGCCTCCGACAAATTCCAAAACTGGCGACTCGACTGAGAATCTGAGACAAGTCAAATAAGAAAGTCACTCGACAACCGCTGCTCAAATCTACAAACTCTCACCGAATGACTTCGAAGCCCCTCAACAACACTCACTATCAGCGAAGAATTGATTGAGTTAAATATGAAAAACATTTTCAAGTCGATTGGCCCAGCGATCATTGTCGCAGCGGTAGTGCTTGGCCCAGGTTCGATTTTGACGAGTTCCAAAGTCGGTGCAACGTTCGGGATTATGGGACTCCCGGTCATCTTCGGGGCAACAGTCTTGATGATTGCGATGGTCTCACTCTCTGCACGGCTGGGAGCAGTTTACGAGGGGAGCCTGTGCGATGAGTTGGCATCGCGACTGGGGCGGCCGGTTGCAATCTTGATCGGGCTCACCCTGTTTACACTCGTTGCGTTCTTCCAATCGTCCAACAACATTGCTCTTATCGGGGGAATCGAACCGTTATTCGGTGACACCCCACTCGGTTTCAAAGCTCGCTGTGCAGTTCTTGTGCTCGCGAACTTATCGATTATTGCTGTGCTTTATCTTCTTCGTGATCTGTACTCATCTGTTGAAAACATGATGAAGTTGCTCATGGCGATGATGACGATTTCGTTTCTGCTAAATTTCCTTGTCATCTTCACCAAGCCGAGAGCCTACGAACCGGTCCCTTCCACTGAAGCACTCGACTGGCTTCCTTTACTTGGGATGATTGGGACAACCTTTTCGGTCGGAGGAGCGTTTTACCAAGCGTATCTCGCGAAAGAAAAAGGTTGGGGACCAGATGACGCACGAGCGGCATTTACAGATTCCATCTTCAGTATCTCTCTGCTCGGGTGTATTACAGCCATGATTCTGCTGACATCCTGGCGTGTCTTTTACGCGCACCCCAATCCAGTTGCATTGTCATCAGTGGGCGATGTTGCTCGCCAATTGGAACCTTTATTCGGCGCCGCAGCGAAGTACATCTTCTGCCTTGGGATTCTGGCTGGTGCTCTGAGTTCGTTCCTGGTCAATGCCATGATCGGTGGAACAGTCATGTCCGACTCGCTTGGAAAAGGTGCGAGCCTGAAAGACAAATGGCCTCTGCACATGACAGCCACCGCGTTACTCGTCGGCATGTCCGTCGCGATTGCCTCGCTGGCCAAAGAGGGCAGCACTGTCAACCTCATCACGATTGCTCAGGCATTGACGGTTCTTGGAATTCCCGCCTTGGCAGCTGCGTTGATCTACCTCGGAACCCGCAAGGAACTCCAAGGCAACCGCAGCATTCCCAAAGGAATCATCATTGTCGCGATCATCGGCTTTTTTGTGTCCTGTGTTCTCGCTGCCATGACTGCAAACAAAGTCTATGACAAGTTGAATCCCCCTCCTAAAGAGGAGAAATCAGCCATGGTCATCGAGGCCGACCACCTGCAGAGCTATCTACACTTTGAGGCATTCGGTTCCATTCGCTTAAGTTAAGCAACGAAACTCTCATCCAGAGAACAACTCGCTGCACCAGAGCATTTTCTAGAGTAGTTTGCTCTACCGTTTGCCCGTGAAGAATTCATTTCTCTAGCAAAAATGCTGTTCGCCACGAGGCAGATCCTGCAAACCAATTCGAAAGATGCTTTAGCTTGGATCGTGTTGTTCTGGAGTGAGAGGCTTCGTTTTACGAGCAAGAATCGCTCCCAGAAAACTCATGGGGAGATAAGCGAGTAGCAGGTCAGATGCGATGAACCAAATTGGCCCGCCGCACATGACGACCATCATGATCCCGCCCATGAGAAAGAAAAGGCCAATGCCGATAGCAATGAGCATTTGGAAGCTGGCTGCCATCCTGGCGGCGGTATATGCACCGGCGAGAGTCCCGAGGGCGTGAGCCAGAAATGGAAAAACGAAATTCATTGGCGTGAGCAGCTTCATACTCTCACGTACACCTTCCATTGTGGAAACATCCGCACCATCGGGAAGTGGAACGATTGCCATCCCCAAGTTGACCAACCCTATATTCACGATACTGCCAATCAGAAAACCGACAACGATCGCCAAAATATTCTTTACGATACGATTCATGAGCAACCGAGTCCTCAGCTAAAGCATCTTTCGAATGAGTGTTCAAGTTCTGCCTCGTGGCGAACAGCAATCTCATTCGAGAAACTCATTCTTCACGGGCACATGGTAGAGCAAACTGCTCTAATGCAATCTTCTCAGTTCGTAATCCAACTTGGCCCGACATCTTTTTGGGTGAGTGGCGGTCTGGTTTGGTTCCCGAACTCATCGCAACCGATGTCGTAAGGCTTCTGCCCCCGATCGACTCCGTCGATGTCTCGTTGAATTTCGCCCCACAACGGTGAGGCTGCAGCGATCGCAGGACTGTTCAAGGTTGGTCGCGAGATTTTTGAATCGTCGAGTTGAAATAAGATCTCCGCAATCGTTTCGGCTTCCAGGTTGTCGGCATATCGAGACTCGACCGGCTTCCCGAAGGGATGAATCACCACCAGATCTTTCTTGCCGACCAGAATATTGTTGGTGATCAAGGAATTTACTGGTGGCTCTCTTTGCTTCTTTGATCCTCCGACACCAATCGAGAAAGTGACTTTGCAATCGACAAACGTATTGAATGCAACGATGGGATTCTTGACCTGGTAATAACCATGCAGAGGAGAATTCTCCAAACCGTTCATCATGCACAAGGCACTTCGTTCGTCATCTCCTTTCAGATTCGAGAAGTAGTTGTTAATGACAATGTGATCTTCGCCAATGATGCGCACTCCCCCGGTCCCACGTGCTCCTTCGCCCAAAAAGAAATTCTCTTCGACTCGACAGCGGTTTCCATGCCGCAACGTGAGTGTTCCTGAGCAACGACGGAATGTGTTCTCCCGATAGATGTTCCCACAAGACTTATTCGAAATGATTTCAGCTTCGCCGTCACATTCTTCAAACAAGTTTTGCTCGACTATTGTCAAGGATTCACTCATGGAGACATGGCTAGTCCCAATACGGATGGTTTCCCCGCCATTCCGGCCAAGCGGCCTTCGATGCCCAAAGTAGTTATGGTCGATACGATTGTGATTTGGGCGAGCTGCCACCCAGACGACGAGCGTCGGGCCGTCTGATTCTTTGCCTGAAAAATGACAATGGTCAACACGATTGTGCGTTCCATAAAGCGATAGCCATTTCTGCTCTTTCTTCTCAGGCGAAGGCAAAGTGTTTGTGAAGGAACATTCGGTGACACGACAATTGTGCGCAAGTTCTTTACTGCTGCGTCGTGTCGCGAGAATGTGAACCGGAGTGGTGACATCCTTGAAATGGAAGCCGCGCACCACAATGTGTTCCCCACCGAACTCAAACTTCGACTCTCCAGTGAAGACCACTTCCCCCGGCGTTTCAGCCTCAACGAGTATGGGACGTTCAGAGGTCCCCGTAGCCGCAAAGCGGATTTCAGCGTTCTCCCAGACTCCGTTTTTCAACTTGAAGCGGTCTCCCGGAGAGGCGGCCCCGAGAATCTTGTTGAGGTTATCGGTAGGCTGCAACAATCGTTCAGCAGCCACAGCGGGATGGGCAGCTACAACAAGTGTGAAAACAAGCCAGAAATTGCGCATGTTTCTTCCTTCAACACTCAAGGACGATTGATTGCTTATTGTGACACAACTTAGACTTGGACGCGATTCACTGAACTGATTCAGGCCTATTATAGAGGACGACAACTTTGACACTCGCTGCGACCAGTCATCTGACCACGCCAGATTATATTGTCACCCTTCTGTACCTTGCGGGGACGATTGGAATCGGTGTTGCAATTGGCCGGAAGATGAAGACCGGTTCAGAATTCTTTCTAGGTGGGCGACAACTTCCCTGGTGGGCGATTGGCATGTCGCTCGTCGCGACCGATATCGGTGGGACTGACATCATTGGTGTCGGTGGAGCGGCCTACACACATGGCCTCGCCGTGGCAAATTTTGAATGGATCGGCTGCATCCCCGCTATGATCATCGGGGCATTTCTGTTTATTCCATTCTTTTATCGAACAGGTGTTTTCACGATCCCCGAGTATCTGGAACGCCGGTACAATGTGGGGGTGCGTACGGTCATGGCCATCTGTTGGCTGCTGTTTATGGCCTGCAATCTGGGAATCATGTTGCTGGCCTCCGCAAAAATGATGTCGGCAGTTTTTGGCTGGAATGAGCCGCTGTGCATCTTGGTGACAGCAGTCCTTGTGGGCGCATACACGTGCGTCGGTGGGTTAGCTGCGGTTGTTTACACCGACATGATTCAATGTACGGTAATGATCATAGGATGCCTGCTGGTCCTGGTGCTGGGCATCATCGAAGTCGGCGGCTTTGAAGAACTTCAGACTCGACTCGCAGAGGTCGAAGCTCGCCAAATGGAGGAAGCTCGGGGTGAAAACGAACCGGAAACAAACGAGGAATCTCCGCCAGCAGACCGGCCTCTCGAGCGAACTTCGTTACTCCTTCCAGCAGACACAACCTCACCATTTCCCTGGACGGGGATTTATTTTGGACTGGCCTTAATTCTGAGTCCGGCGTACTGGATTGGAAATCAAGCGATCGTTCAACGTTCACTCGGAGCGAAAAGTGACTTCGAAGCGAAAGCCTCTTACATCTGGGGAGCCCTGCTAAAGAACATCATTCCGATTATCGTCGCCGTCCCAGGCTTGGTCGCGATGGCCTTGATACCCGATTTGGAAAGCGGAGATACCGCGATTCCGAGTTTAGTGAACAGGCTGCTTCCGGTCGGTTTGCGTGGGCTCTTCGTCGCGGCGTTTTTGGCGGCGTTAATGTCCAGTGTCGATTCTTATTTAAACTCTTCAGCGACGATTGTTTCAAACGATCTTTACAAACGATTTGTGAATCGAAACGTTACGGACGAACAGCTGTTAACGATTGGAAGAGTGACAACGTTGGCTTTAGTGCTCTGGGCGGTGATCTTTGCATTCCTGCTCACACTAGCAAGTGAAAACTCTGGAATTTATGCAATCTTCCAAACTTTAATGGCCTTCTTCCAAGGACCGGCCTTCGCCGTGTTGCTGTTTGGAATGCTATGGAAACGGGCGACCGGAAAGGCCGCATTCATCGCATTACTCTGCGGAATTGCGACGTCGATTTCGCTCTACATTCTCAGTCAGGAAGCTGTCACGGATGCACTCGGATGGGAACCTCTTTTTCGTATTCAGGAACCGTTCTTGTACTTCTCAGTCTGGGCATTTCTGGTGACTGCATTCCTTTTAGTTTTGATCAGCTTGATTACCCCCATCGAAAGTGACGTGAAGTTAAAGTACGTCTTCCATCGAGCGAAGTCGCTCGACAAAACTGATTTTTCGGCTGCGGCTGGCCTATCGACTGCAGCTGAGGAGACCAACTCATGAGCCCACTGCATTACATTGGTCAGATCGTTCGCGAAGCACTCCAGATGATCCCGATGTGGGGTGTGCGCCTGCTGTTTGTCGGGACGTTAGTTGCTTTGTTAATCTGGGTCCTCCGGCTTCCGGAGAGTGAAACAACTCCCGAAGGGGGAGCAAAACGCTGGGATGAAAATCTGAAGTTAGGAGCATCGCTGGCCCTCATCCTGCAAATCATTGTTTACTCATTTCTTTAAAAGAGAAAAATGATCACTCAAATCGATGTGAATCGAGTTCATCTATGAAATTACCGAAATTTGAAATCTGGGATCTGCATTGTCACTTCTCAGGTGTCGAAGGGAAAACCGTTGACGAACGTCTCCCGAAGCTGATCGAATATGCAGACCGGATGAACGTCCAACGATTGGTCTTCTTCATGGGTTGGCCTTGGTCGACGACTCCCGACCCAGACGAATTTCGGAAGCAGAACGATCAGGTGATTCAAGGCCTCAGCCACTGGCATGACCGGGCGTTCGGCTTTGCTTATCTCAATGCCCAGTACGTTGAAGAATCACTCGCTGAGATTGACCGCTGCATCGCCAACGGTCCGCTGGTGGGGATTAAGATGTGGGTTTCGCGACGTTGTCGCGATGAAGAACTGGATGCCATTGTTCAGCGAACAGCAGAACTCAACGGAATCATTTTTCAACATACCTGGAGCAAAGTGACCGGTAATCTTGACGGAGAATCAACTCCCGAAGACCTTGCCAAGCTCGCCAAACGAAACCCCGAGGTCCCGATCATTTGTGGGCATAGCGGAGGCGACTGGGAACGCGGGATCAGAGCGGTTCGAGACTCCCCGAATGTTTCAATTGGGATTGGAGGATTCGACCCGACAGCCGGGATTGTCGAAATGGGAGTACGTGAACTCGGCGCGGAACGTGTTATCTATGGAAGTGACATCGGTGGCAGAAGTCTGAGTTCGCAACTCGCCAAGGTGTATGGAGCCCAAATTTCTGACGCAGCCAAAGAGCGAATTTTCGGGAAAAACCTGCGAGAAATGATGACCCCGATACTCAAAGCGAAAGGGGTGACGTTGTGATCACCGACGTGAATGTCAATCTTTCCCGCTGGCCGTTTCGCCGACTTCCGTATGACGAACCGGCTCAACTTGTACGTAAACTCCGCAACTCTAAAGTGACAAGTGCCTGGGCCGGCAGCTTTGATGGGTTGCTGCACAAGGATATCGCCGCTGTCAATCAAAGGCTCGTCGAAGACTGCCAAACTTACGGAGACGGCCTGTTGCTCCCGGTCGGATCAGTGAACCCGACTCTCCCTGCGTGGCAGGATGATCTTCGACGATGCCATGAACAGCACGGAATGAAAGTGATTCGCTTACACCCGAATTACCATGGTTACACGCTTGATGATCCAAAGTTTGAGGAGCTGCTCGACCTGTCAGGAGAGCGAAAACTGATTGTTCAAATTGCACTGAAAATGGAAGACGAGCGAACGCACCACCCACTCATGCAAGTCAAAACTGTCGACTCCTCTCCTCTTGCAGATCAACTGAAACAACGCCCGCAGCTGAAGATGATTCTGTTGAATTCACTTCGAACGCTCAGAGGGGCATCGCTGGTCAATTTGGCGAATGCTGGAGATGTCTCGTTTGAAATCTCCATGCTGGAAGGGATTGGCGGAGTCGAAAAAATTCTGAAGACGATCCCGGTTGAGAAGCTTCTGTTCGGCTCCCACTTTCCGTTCTTCTACCTTGAATCTTCACTCCTCAAGATGCAGGAATCCGAGTTAGGAAATTTCCGTAGCAAAGCAATTCTCTTTGAGAACGCAGCCCGGATACTTGCTGAGCAATGACCTTGCTCTGTGAAGTGCTATGATACAATTCAACACGTACAGACAGTAAAACGGAGCACGAAAACGGACGCACTCGCGAGGCTTGATTGCCATTGTGCAGCCATTCAAAATTTTCCGTGATGGTCTTCTCGCCTACAATCAGTTTCATTCTGAATTCTCAACCATTCTCCATGAGGAATACTCACTTGAATAAGTCATTGCCTCTGATCCTGGGTTTGTTGCTCTCACTTTCCGCACCTTCTTACGCGGGAAGTACTCCACAGTACGCAACGCAAGCGATGGTCGTTTCACAAACGCAAGCCTCCTCAGATGCTGGAGCTGCGGTTTTGAAAGAGGGTGGAAATGCCATAGACGCCGCTGTGACCACCGCGTTTGTTCTCGCTGTAACACACCCATCTGCAGGAAACATCGGAGGCGGAGGATTTCTGGTCTATCGACCAAACTCAGGAGCACCGACGACCTTTGACTTTCGCGAGAAAGCACCTGCAGCCGCCCACGCAAAAATGTGGCTCGACGAGAATGGCGAATACGATTCGACGAAGCACCACTACAGCCACCTAGCTGTTGGAGTCCCTGGGACTGTCGCTGGCTTACACATGGCCTGGAAAGAATATGGATCTCTCCCTTGGGAGCGTCTTGTCCAACCCGCGATTGATCTGGCTCGTAATGGCTTTCCCGTTTCTCACGGTCTGGCTTACGACCTGGAATCGCGAATCGAACGCTTCCGCCCCTACCCGGCGTCGATGGCTCAGTTCACGAAAAATGGAAAACCTTACCAACCGGGCGATCTGCTCAAGCAGGAAGACTTGGCAAAAACGCTCGAACGCATTGCCAAAGAGGGACCTGATGGATTCTATCGAGGCAAAACAGCAGAACTCCTGGCTGCGGAAATGGCGAACAACGGCGGGATCATGACGAAAGACGATCTCGCAAACTATGAACCCGTGCAGCGAGCCCCCATCGTCGGGACATACCGGGGACACGACATCATCTCGATGCCTCCTCCAAGTTCAGGAGGAATCACTCTCGTGCAGATGTTGAACATTCTGGAAGGCTTCGACTTAGAGGAAAGCCAGTTCGGCTCAGCGAAAACAATTCACCTGATGACGGAAGCCATGCGACGTGCGTATCGCAACCGGGCTCTACATTTGGGTGACCCGGAAGCAAACCCCGAAATGCCGATCGCCACGCTCACTTCCAAAGGGTTCGCTCTTGAACTTCGACAACAGATCGATTTGGAGAAAGCGACTAAATCGTCGCTTACTGGATTTGAATGGCCTCACGAAAGTACCGAGACCACACATTTTTCAATCGTCGACCAAGACCGTAACGCAGTCTCTCTGACATATACATTAGAGAACAGTTACGGATCTGGAATTGTTGTGACTGGAGGCGGCTTTCTGCTGAATAATGAAATGGGAGATTTCAATCCTTCCCCAGGATTGACGACAGAGACCGGCCTCATCGGGACAAAACCGAATCTCACTGAACCGGGAAAACGGATGCTCTCCAGCATGACGCCCACGATTGTTGCGAAAGATGGGGAACTCTTCATGGTCACCGGCTCACCGGGTGGACGAACAATTATCAACACCGTTTTGCAAACCATTGTGAATGTGGTTGACCACAAAATGGATGCTCAAACAGCAGTCGACTCAGGGCGATTTCATCACCAGTGGTTTCCGGATCGAATTCAATTCGAGGAGCAACGCTTCTCACCCGACACTTTGAGCATCCTCAAGGAGCAAGGTCACAAACTGAAATCATCCGACCGCCAAGGTTCTGCTCATATTATCGTGGTTGACCCGAAGCGGAATATCTTGACCGGCGGCGTCGACCGGCGTCGCCCGGACACCGGAGCGGCTGGATTTTAAGACTTTCTTCTCAGTTCACTGGAGAACTGAATAGAGATCGTCCGCGAAAAGTGATTTCAAAAAAGTTCACCAAACTATGGAACTGCTAAGCGAGCACGAAGGACTCAGCTGATGTGGTTCGGGACCTCTGGCGTACGAGACGATTGCAGCACGGGACCATTGTCCCGTCAGTCCAGTCTGAAGCATCTTCTCGAATTGGTGTTCAGGGCTTCCCTCGTGGCGAACAGCAATTTCATGAGATAAACACATTCCTCACGGGTATGCGGTGGCAGCAAACTGGTATTACCCGTCCGGGACAATGGTCCCGGGCTACGATGAGTCGACTGCACTAGGTGACGTAACTCAAGCGGGATGCCAGCATCGGTTCGGCAATGCAAAGAAGTGCGAGGACGATCAAAAGTAGCCAGCGAACTTCAGAGCCGGGGGATTCGTTACGAATCCAGTCGAAGGAGCCGGCTTGCTGAATTTCGATGTCGACATCTGGTCCAAGCTCCTGAAGTAAAGCCTCATCATTCATGATCGCCAGCGATCCTTCGTCAGCAGGAACATTTACTGCGTATAACCGACGCTCGCGTTGTTGTTCTGTCGTGCTGAGCACCAATTCATAAATACCCGGCTGGTCTGTTTCCTTATAGACGACATCAATCGTCGGAACATCCGCTGCACCTTCTTCACCATCGTCTTCGCTGGATGAAGGAGTTGCCTGAATACGGTTGATTTGGTCATTCGGTGAGATCACTTCAACATCTGGTGCATAGAACGCCTGATTCAGATTGATAGCGAGCGGCTTCCCTGACTCCAACTGGGGAAGTGTTCGATCAGAACGAACAAGATGCTTGGCAAGTTCAAGTTGGAAAACCGCAAAGCTGAAACTCCCTGGACCGTTTGCCCAGTTTGTCCAGATGACTCCTTCTGGGTTCATCAGCGGACCAGCAGCTGTCAAACAGGTAACGATCTTCCCTTTTCCATATTGGTGCTCCAAAATGAGCGGCTGATCCTGACGGAGCGTCGCTAAAACGTTGACATCCTTGGTGATGTTCGCCTGTGATTCCAACTTCTCTGCGAGCGGATAGGCGAGATTGACAAAGATTAAGTCGTAGATTGGAACGTCGACATTCGAGAACAATTTAAAAATCGGGTGATCACCTGGAACCAAATCTGGCTGAACAGTCGCTGCTGAGACCGGTCGATCAGTGAGTCGAGGAGCAGCTCCAATCCGGACAGGAAACAGACCACTTTCAGGATTGAAAACTTTCTCATTGTAAAACGCTGGACGGACCGCATCGCCCAAGTACCAGACCAGCCCCCCTCCTCCTTGAACATAATCTTCCAAAGCAGCGACCGCGTCGGGTGCGAGTTCCGGGACATTGATGAGATAGACGAGATCGTAATTTTCAAGCGGTGTCCGTCTGAGATCTTCCGGAGTTTGAATGCTCGTCGCAAAACCAGTGACTGACGTATTGGCTGCCAAGGCATCCGCAACATAGAACGCCTGTTCTGTCGCGGGAGAGCCATCAATGATGAGGACTGGATTCTGTTCTGGAACATCAATCGCCAGAAAACGCTGATTATCGGCTTCGAGCGAATCTTCCCGAATCGTCAGCTTGACCTGATGTGGTTCGGCAGTCGGAAAAACAACATCAAAGGATCGAGTGATCGATTCTCCAGCGGGAATGGTCTGAAAATCGATTGTACGGGGGAGTCGGCTTCCATTGATGAAAAGATCCGCTCGGACATCTTCTGCGACTCGTGTCCCCCAGTTGCGAATTGTTGCTTCGAGAGTCACAGGCACCCCAGCAGCTGCGACTTCAACTCGGCCCCCAAGTTCTGTCACGCTTAAATTTTCGTGACTCTCGGATGCACATTTCACCAGATTCAGTTTGATATTGGCTTTACTCAGCGAAGTGAGAACGCTGGCTGCCGACTTGTTATCGATCCAGTCTGAGTTTCGGAAATCGGAAATCACATGAATTTGTCGAACGGCAGAGCGATCTTCCGCCAGCCGCTCTTGAGCCCGTTGCAAAGCTTTCGCCGGATCAACCGCTTGATGTGTCGCAGCGAGGACATCAAGCCGTTCAGAAAGTTCGACGAGTAAATCCTCGGTGATATCGGTTTCGCTCAGCCCGGAGAGTGTTTTCTCTGGATCGGACATGAGTATCAACGTGAAGACCTGCGAACGCGGAGTTTTCGCACCTTCAGCGACGAGTCGTCGGATCACCCCTTTGGCTTCGTCAAAGACTGTTCCCTCGGCGAGGCGGTCCTGCATTGAAACGGAGTCATCAAGAATGACGACATGGTGAGACTTTGCCCCCTGAAAGAGTGAGAGTTGATTTGGATCAATGATGAGTCGAGCGATTAACGCCACGACAATCAACACCATTAAGACCCTCATCAACAGTAAAAGCAACTGTTCGATGAGAACACGCCGTCGATTTTTTTTCTGGCTGGAAAGGAGAAATTCCATCGCGGCAAAACGAACACGGCGATACCGCATACGATTGATAAGATGAATGATGATCGGCGCAGCGACCAGCAACATCCCGGGCCAGAAAAATGATGGATTCAGAAAATGCTGAAGAATCCAGGAGGTCATATCGACTTTCGTTTCATTCCGTTTAAGGTCATCGGCAACAGTGTATCGATTCCGCTCGCGAGAGTCTTGTGAACTCCGACAGGTTCTCGGACTCCACTGCTCAACTCAACAGTACTGTTCAGCCGTCAAAGAATTGTACCGGTCGACTGGCAAAAGCGAAGCGGACTCATCAACATTGCAGTCGGCAAATGAAGATTTTTTTTTTGGAATGAGCAAAGACAATGACAATTCGACGATCCCGCCTGCTGTTCGCAGCGATCTTATATGTTCTCAGCACGAGTAGCCTCTTCGCACAAAAAGTCCCTGCACCGAACTACGACGAGAGCAAAATACCGGAATTCAAACTTCCAGACCCCTTCGTCCGTGTCGATGGAACGAAAGTTTCACCTCGAAAATGGCATGAGGAACGCCGCGAGGAAATCATGGAGATCTTCGGGAAGGAAATGTACGGAATTGCCCCCCCTGGCCCTAAGGTGCTTGAGTCTGAACTCATCAACCAGGATGAAAACGCTCTCAACGGAAAAGCTGTCCGTGAAGAGGTTGACATCACACTCGCCAATGGAGAACCGCCATTGAAGATGAGAATGCTCATTTATCGCCCGAAAGGGGAGAAAAATGTCCCAGTTTTCCTGACGTTGAATTTCGGAGGAAATCATTCGATCAATGCCGACCCGGCGATTACTCTCAATAAAAACTGGATGAGAAACCGGTCGGACCGAGGATACGTTGATCACAAAGCCACTGAAAGAACTCGCGGAACAGCGGCATCTCGATGGCCTGTCGAAATGATCGTGGATCGAGGATACGCACTCGCGACAATCTATTACGGCGACATTGATCCCGACTTCGATGATGGATTCCAGAACGGCGTCCACCCTCACTACTATGCAAAAGGACAGAAAAAACCTCGTCCCGACGAATGGGGTAGCATTGCAGCTTGGGCCTGGGGATTGAGTCGCGGGCTCGATTACTTCGAAACGACGAAAGATATCGATGCGGAACGTGTCGCAGTCATGGGGCATTCACGACTCGGAAAAACATCTCTCTGGGCAGGTGCCAACGACGAACGTTTTGCACTGGTCATCTCAAACAACTCTGGGTGCGGCGGGGCTGCACTCAATCGTCGACGAATCGGAGAATCGGTCACTCGCATTAACACATCGTTCCCACATTGGTTCTGCGACAACTTCTTGAAATACAACCATAACGAAGATGCACTTCCCGTCGATCAACACTTGCTCGTTGCATCAATTGCACCACGTCCGGTATACATCGCTAGTGCCGTCGAAGATACGTGGGCTGACCCCAAAGGTGAGTTCCTGTCCGCGAAGTATGCTGATCCAGTCTACCGCGCTCTCGGAACTGATGGACTCGGCGGCGAAGCTCCACCAGAAGAACAACCAGAAGTTGATCAACCTTTGAAGACCGGGACCATCGGCTATCACGTTCGATCTGGAAAGCATGATGTGACAGATTTCGACTGGACCCAATATCTCGACTTTGCAGACCTGCACTTAAAAAACAAATAGTCCATCCCCGTGTTTTTGACGCTTTGCGATAACTCAAAACGACGTGACGAACGTCGATGTAGACCTAGAGAAAGATTGTTTCATGCTCATCTTTGACGCACACCTTGACCTCGCCTGGAACGCCGTCGAGTGGAATCGAGACCTCGAATTAACGGTTGCTGAACTCCGCGATTTTGAGAACAACTTTGAAGGCATCATCCCCGGTGCGTGCACGGTTTCTTACCCCGAACTCGAACGCGGCGGAATTGGAATCGTGATTGCCACACTCCTGCCACGTTTGCACCGCAAACACAAAGAACTCACGTTCTACCAGGGACGCGAATCATCATACGCAGCTG
Organism: Thalassoglobus polymorphus; assembly: GCF_007744255.1. Taxonomy (GTDB): domain Bacteria; phylum Planctomycetota; class Planctomycetia; order Planctomycetales; family Planctomycetaceae; genus Thalassoglobus; species Thalassoglobus polymorphus. Next base: position 3,467,403 of record NZ_CP036267.1, read on the forward strand.
CTCATGGGCAACTCGCATACTATCGCTCAATGGAACGAAAAGGCGTCTTAAAAAGTCTTCCAGACCGAGCGGCACTCGCGGAACATGCACAACTCTGGCGGGACTATCTCGCGTCACCGACTGGAGAGGCTCCTCCGATTGGCTACATCCTCAGCATGGAAGGAGCTCCTCCAATTCTTGAACCAGCACAAGCCGGTGAATGGTTCGACGCAGGGTTACGAATTGTTGGCCCCGGCCACTATGGACCAAATGAATACTGTCACGGAACCGGTAGCGAAGGCCCGTTGACCGACGATGGAGTTCAACTATTGAAAGAGATGGACTCGGTCGGATTACTCCTCGATGCCACGCACCTTGCAGATGAATCGTTCTGGCAGGCACTTGACGTTTTCAACGGTCCCGTGCTGGCAAGCCATCACAATTGCCGATCACTCGTCCCAGGTGATCGCCAACTCGACGATGACCAAATCAAAGCGTTGATCGAGCGAGGTTCCGTCATTGGTGCTGCCTTCGACAACTGGATGATCAAACCTGGATACGTGAAGAAAGTGACCTCTGCCGACCTCGTCAAAATTGAAGATGTCGTCGACCACATCGACCACGTTTGCCAACTCGCAGGCAACGCAAACCATTCCGGAATCGGAACAGATCTCGATGGTGGATTCGGCAAAGAACAATGCCCCGGCGATCTCGACACTATCGCCGATCTGGTGAAGATTCCGAATATCCTTGAATCACGCGGTTACAGCAGCGAAGACATCGAGAAGATCATGAGCAAAAACTTCGTCGACTTCTTCGAGAAAAATCTTCCAGAAGCAAACTGACTGCTGAAAGAAGATTGCGAACAGTCGCCCAGAGCATTTTTCGATTTAGAGTAATTCCTCGTGACGAACAGGAATCCATTTAGAGCAGATTGCTCTACCGTATGCCCGTGAAGAACGCATTTTTCTAGAACTGATCCTGAAACTTGAAGTTGCTCTCTCAAACGTTGAGAAAAGCAGCTGTTCCAGAGGTTTTCGGACTGGTTCTAGTTAAAATGCTGTTCACCACGAGGCAGATCCTGCCAACCAACTCGAAAGATGCTCTAGTGAAACGCGTTCTCAAGCGAATTTGCGATTTTCGTTCCAGCACCGGCAATGAAGTGAAGAAATTGGAACAGGATTGTCCTGTATCCGAAGCAAAGCCAGCCTCAGGTTAAGAACCTGATTCATCAAGACGATGCTGGGAATTCATGACAAACGAAACAGAAAGGTCACGCAGAAAAAACAGTGGCGGCACACAGAGCAACCGAAAAACTTTTATTCACCGTAGAATTCTTCATCAGTGACGCCATCCTCTAGCCGCAAACCAAACGCTTTTCGAATCCCTCTTTGATATGCTTTTTCAAGTTCCTTCTTGGAAGTGGGTATGGGAAAACCTCTACGCTCGCCATTTATGGTACGGAAGAACATGGTATGTCCGCCCTTCCCCCTCGCGACCTCTTCCCAACATTCGAAGCGTTTCAGGATCTTGCGAAGGTCTTTCAGTTTCAGCGGCCTATCAGCGATTTAGCAGCCCAGTCTGTTGTGATCCTCAAATTCGCGGATATCAAAGCCGGCTGGGAGATTCACATCATCCTCGACCTGAATGGTGACACTGCCATTAACAATGTGCTTCCCAAGAGCCCACATTTGAAGATACTTCGCGTCAGCTGGCCTAAACAAAATTGACGGGTCGTTATCTTCAATCGCAACCGACATTTGAGTTGCAATTGCGCCGGACAAGAATTTAAGTGCTTCTTCCTTACTGTCTCCGACCCCAATCAGATCAAATTCAAGAGAATGCGCAATCCAGCTATCTTCTTCGTAGTAGAAGACGACGCGGAGCGGAAAATCAAATTTTTGAAGTCTCATGTTCTTTCCCATTTGGTTCTTGTCACACACAAAACGTGCTCCCTGCCTGACAAGCGGCAATCCTATGCCTGAGAGACCAACCATCAACATTCATCAACAGCAACCACAGTAGAACAAATTTCAAGTAGACACAGCAAGGGATGCGTAGACCAGACATCGACTCTAAAAATCCCCACCGTGTAGAATTATACCCCCTCTCGATCCAAAGCTTTCACAATTTTCGAAAACCAAAAAAGCTCTGAGGTCGCGTAATTCGTAGCAAAGCGATTCAGTCACCACATTTGACCGCACAAATTAAGCCATAAAATAAAAAATCCCGGAAACAGAGAGTCCTAGGGGGGCTGAGGACTTCAATCTATTCCCGGGGGCGATGAGCGTTTGCCGGACCTTCGAAAGCCACTCATCAAGCTTTCGATGACGGGAAACATACGGGGTGCTTCAAAACCGGTCAATACGTTTTTAACTGTTTCTGGTTTCACTGGACCTTGCATGGATTTTATGCCTGCTCCACCGCCTTAACATTCACGTAAACGCATTGGCAGTAGGGTGATACGGGAAACGAAAGCCCCCCAGCCAAAGCCGCAAATCTTGCCGATTCGTCTGTCACCGCAGTTCATCCTCAAGGAGTCGGGGAGATAAACTTAAAAGATTTCCCTTCAGAACGTTAAATGCACTCAAAAATGAGTAAGTTTGCATCGCTTTCACGAGCTCAGTCGACAGATTGAAAAGGACTGAACAGGATTTGGCGATCGAGGAAATTATTGAAAACCTGTCGGTTTTGGGATGATTCATCCTGAAGAGTCGGTTTTCTGTTGAGTTCGGGCTACCTAATGCGTTTTTCGTGTTGTTAAACTCTGTGACAGAATAATTCTCAGTTGACTGATTGCCGGAAAGGGAGTTCAGGCAAGGCAAGTATTGAGAATTTTCGAGTATGCGCTGGAATGTCCTTCGGAGAGACACAATGAAGCCGGAAATGCCTGAGATCATTGCTTTACAGTTCCAACGTTTGCGTACTCGAATTCGATCAGTGGCTGCTGCAGGAGGGGTGGGATTAACACTCTTCTCAGTCGCGACAGCCGTCGGACTCGCGATTCTGATGGATATCCTCTTCGATCTGCCTGTCGCTGTTCGGTTGGGAATGTTGGTGGCTGCTGCAGGCTTGTCAGTCATTGGAGTCGCTTTCTGGATCATTCGGCCATTGACTCAACGTGTCCAAGACGACGAACTGGCAGCGATTGTCGAACAGCAATACCCGGAACTTAACGAACGCTTGCTCTCTGCGGTCGAACTGGATGAGCACACCGATTCAGATGCTTCTCCGATGATGAAGAAATGGCTGATGCAGGAAACTGTGAGCCTTTCGAAGCGAGTTGACTTCACCGATTCCATCGATGCATCACGGTCTGTGCGTCGTTGTTGGTGGGGAGGAATTGCCTGTCTGGCACTTGTATTACCCACACTCTTCGCGGGAGATGCTTACGCTGTTTTGGTCTCTCGATTTCTGAATCCATGGGGCAATTACGAGCGAGTTCAAAATTTGATCCTGCAGGTTGTTGATGGAGACCGCACAGTGCCACAAGGGAGTGACGTCATTATTGAAGTGAAAACGGGATGGCGGTTTCAGCCAGGAACACTACCGAAATCAGCGTGGTTAGAATGGACCACAGATGATAGCCCGACGGAAGCTCGTCGGCTCGACTGGAACCAAAAGACTGAGAGTTACATCGGAACACTGCCGCGGATCGGAAGAAGCTTTTCGTATCACGTTTCTGCAGCACGTTCAAAAACTCGGTCTTATCGAATCAATGTTGTCCCACTGCCTGCCGTCGAAGAGTTGCAAGTTGAAATATCCCCGCCAGCGTACACTGGCCATCCAGCACAATTCCATGATTTGGTACTGGGTGAAATCCGTGTCATTGAGCAATCGCAATGGGATGTTGCAGTGAGATTTAACAAGCCGATTGAAAAGGCTGAGATACTCTGGCTCGATGGAACCGCTTCCCCGGAGCAACTCGAGAAGCTTGAAACTCTTCCGGGAGGATTGCCGATCTTCAAGCGGACAGAATTTACATTAAGTGCTGACAAGCAACTTGCTTCAATCGAAGAAGTCCTCTCTTTAAATTCTCCGTCTGGACGTTTCGTGATTCGAGGAATTGACAAAGAAGGGCTCGCATCGGACACAAGTGCCATTCGTCGGCTCACCATCGATGCTGACCAGCCTCCTCTCATTCAATTTACTGATCATGAAGAGAACACCGCAGTCCGCCCGGACGATGTCCTTGATATTCCAGTTTCAGTGATCGACGACTTTGGAATGAGCTCCGTCGAATTGCATTATGAAATGATTCGCACCGAAGCATTTCATGAAAAGGGAATCCTCAAGATGGAGAATCTGAGAGATCAGGGACGAGCATTGACTCATTCTTTCCGACTGGACCTTTCACCACTGAAACTTGAACCTGGAATGCGATTGACTCTCCGTGGTCGGGCGACGGATGAGCGTCCCGTTCCGAAACCGAATGAATCGTGGACGATCACGCGATCTTTGCTGATTCGCTCCGACGCAAAGCCGTACGGGGAGCAAACTGTTGTTGAACAGCAGCAGCGCACGGACCAAGTGATTGAGACGCTGAAAACGGAACTGCAACAACAAAAAGAAAAGGCCCGCCAGTTCGAACAAGACGCCAAAGAGGCGAACGCTAATCGTGAAGAATGGGAAGCCCAGGATGATGTTCAACAAATGCAGGAGAAACTTGAAAAGTTGCAACAGCAATTGGAAAAGCTGAGTGCATTGTTCGAACAACAACCACTCTTTGACCAGATCGCGAAAGAGACACAAGAGATCGCTGAGGGAAAACTGGAAGATGCCAGCGAGAGCGTCAAACAGGCTCAGCAAGCCGAACTGAAACAAAAGTCGCAGGAATTCGCCAAAGCGTCGGAGCAACTCAATGACGCAGCCAAACAGCTAGAGGAACTACAACAAAAGTACAGGGAGATCGCTGATTTACAACGCGATCTGTTGGAGTTGGGGCGCCTCGCGAATCAAACAGAAAGATTGGCGAATAGCGTCGAAGATTTGGAACATCGACAAAAAGAGCTGAACTCTCAACCTGCTGAACCTCAGCCGATCACAAACCAGCAAGCTAAACAGAAGGCATGGGATGCTGATCATCGTGAAGCCTGGGGAGATCACCAGCAACTCAGCAACACGCTCAACGATCTATTTGAGCGACGCCCTGAGCTTGCAGATGCGGCAGCTGAAGCTTTGGAGAAGCAGCTCGAGCAACTTGCAAAACGGACTGAGGAGCTCTCTCAACGGCAAGAGAATCTAGCGAAGGCTGCGAAGCAATCTGCGGAACGGACTGTAAAGGAATTAGAGGCCGTTCAGAAACAGCAAAACGACGTTGCTTCGAAAGCTGATGAATTGCAAAAAGGTCTTGAACAACCGGAGGCTATGCAGGACGCCGAACAGGCTGCCAAACTGTTGCAGAAAGCGCAAGCTGACTTGGCGGAAGGCAATACTGCCGATGCAGCTGAGGCACAGAGCCAGGCACAAAATCAATTTGAAAAACTTGCTGAGCAACTTAGATCCCAGAAGGAAACTGAGACTCCGAATGAATCGAAAGCCGACACAAAAAAGCAGGCTCAACAGGCTCAGGAAATTGCGGAACAACTTTCGAAGTCGGTTGAACAGCTCGAAAAGCTTATCGCTGGGATAGAGCCCCCTCCTCAAGAGACCCCTCCTCAAGAGACCGCAGCCCAAGATCAAACGACTGAGGATCAACCCAATGCGAAGATCGAAAATGAAACGACTGTAAAAACGGCTCCTGCTGTAAAGCCAGAAAGTGCTGCGAAGGAGAATGTGAACTATCCAGATCTTTTGGAGAAGCAGAAGCAACTGGCTGACATCGCAAAGCAAATTCAACAAGCTGTTGAGAGCCAAGAAGGGACAAGCAAGGAGGCTCAGCAGGCAAGCGAGCAATTCGCAACGCAGTCACAGCAATCTTCGGATCAGGCTCAACAACTCGACTCCTCTCAAGCTGCACAAAAAGCCCAACAAGCAGTTGAATCTGCACAAAAACTTTCGGAACAACTACAACAGCAAGAAGCCCCCAAAGCACTTCAGCAAGCGGCTCAACAGGCTGCGCAGCAACAATCTGAAGTCGCAGAGAAACTGCAAAACGTCGCGAAAAGCCAGAGTGCTCAAAAGGAAATGCAGTCTCAAATGCAACAGCAGAACCAACAAGAAGTTGCACAACTTGCTGACGAACTTAAGAAGCGGACTGAGGAGTTGGCCTCAAACCCGATCAACAGAGAAAAACAAGCACAATCCGGAACTGAAGCTCAGCAACTGGCTCAACAAGCTCAGGAAGCAATGAAACAATCCAATGAGCAAGCTAAGCAAAGCAATCAGGGTCAAGCCAGCAAACAGGCACAACAAGCTGCTGATTCTCTGAACCAAGCCTCTCAAAAAGTGATGGAAGCGAGCGGCCAGCAAAAGCCGACTCCGCAGCAACCAAGTGAATCAGGTCAACCGGGCGAAGAAGCGCAACCGGGGCAACAAGGCGAAACGCAGAACAACTCATCGGAGAAGACTTCTTCCGAACAAAGTCAGCTGTCCGATTCGATCGTCCCCGCAGAAGTTGGAACTCAGGTTGCTCAAGCGTCTCGCGAACTGAAACAAGCGGGCGAAATGTTGCAGCAACTCGGAAAACCGACTCCGGGAACAAAAGGAGATCAAGATGGTGATCCCGAAGAGGGAGAGGCCTCTCAAGATCAACCGATGGATGGTGGAGAAGGTGAAGGTCAGCAGAAAGAAGGCGATCCCTCACAGTCGGGGCAACAGCCATCTTCTTCAGAGGCACTTCGACAGGCTGCTCAGTCTATGCGACAGGCTGCGGGGAAATCTGGAATGTCACAGTCCCAACAAAAAACGGGTGACTCCGACCAACAAGCCCAGGAAAGCAGTAGCGGATCTGGCAATGAAGCTTCCGACTTTGGATCGACTCAGCAACTTGCAGAGTTAATGCAAATGCAAATCGATTTATCCAACATGTCCAAACGCGATTGGGGACAACTTCCGGGAGAACTTCAAACCGAGCTACTCGAGTCTTCACAAAAGAAGGCCTCGGGAGAGTATCAAAAACTAATCCGTCGCTACTTCAACGATATCTCCAAAGCACGCTCACCAGAGATGAAACCTCAGCAAAACTAGAACACTTCGTGTTTTTGTGTCCGTGAAGAACGATTTTCATGTAATGAATTACTCATGCCCACGAGACTGGTCGCGGACTTCTCTTCAAGACTGCCTTAGTACACTTCGTGTTTTGGTGTCCGTGAAGGGCGATTTTCATATAATGAACCACTCATGCCCACGAGACTGGTCGCGGACTTCTCTTCAAGACTGTCTTAGTACACTTCGTGTTATCGTGCTCGTGAAGTTCGCTTTCTTGACTTCATCGACTGCTCGCCACGAGGCAGAACGTTGAGACCGACATTGGATTTGCTTAGAGAACACAGTCGTGTTTCTGGTGCCCGTGGAGAGTGCTTTTCATTTCGAAAATCGCACATGTCCACGAGGCACAAATTCAAAACAAAACGCGAAGTTGCCAAGACTTACTCTGCTTCAAGCCATTTCCAAGCATCCTCGAGTTGAGAGGCGTCAAAGTATTGAACCTTTGCCATCGTAAAGGGTTTGCAAACAGTGGCCATCGATTTTTCCCAGCTCTTCTCACCGACTAATGCGATCTTTTCTATCTTCGTGCAGTGTGTTGTCGAGAATTTGATATCGTCCCACAACGCTTTCGCATCCCAACCCTGAAAATCGTGGAACTGAGCGAGCAGCCTTGCTTTGCCATGTTCAGCAATCGCGGCATCTACGAGAGGGACGAACGTCTTGTAGTCTTCATCGTGAAGCTTCCCGGAAAGCTTGAAACCGATAGTTTTATCGGATGTCGAATTTAGTTGTTCAATCATCAGTCGTTCCTTAAGTTTGAGTTTCTTTGAGTATCGATTCTTTATCGTGAGCAACTTGCCTGTCTGTTCCAGAAGCCTGATCTGACCGGGCTCTTCACTTAAAACTCTTTCAAAATTTTCTCATCCGCGTCCATCTTCAAACCAGTAAATGGGTAGTTGTTAAATGAGCAACCGTCGGTGCGACATCGACTTTCTGAATGATGTCCAGTTTTGTTCCGGGGCAAAACCCTTCAGCGGCTGCGACAAACATCGCGTGCATTTAACCTGAACGAGGATCATGAGGATCACCTTCATGACTTTATAGGCCCTCGTGACGAGGCAAAGCGAGAAACCAATATTGAATTTGCTATCGAAAATTCTACTGACTGGGTCGCTGAGAACGAAGCGAACGAACAAGAAACCTGCCGAGTGCGGAGCCGACGTCAATTTTGCCTCTTGCCCTGCCTGGCCCATTTGATGATTTCAGCTTTGTGGAAGCATCAGCGGCGCGAGAGCTTACGAGAGTTTGAAGCGACGAAGCGGAAGCGATACGAGAATTCGATTCCGCTATGAGATGCTCAAAGAGTGACGCCGTCGACGATGCCCCATCGCGACACATGCGAGACCGATCCCGAATAAGACAATTGCAGACGGTTCCGGAACAGCAGACGATTCGGTTTCGGGAGTGAAAGTCAGATTATCAATGGCAATCCCATTGACCTGCAGAATAATGAAATGAGTGATCCCAGCTCCTGAAATTGAGAGCGTTTGAGCGGTCGGACCTGTGAACATTGCTTCGTCGACTAAGACGTTCATTGCGTTAAACCCTCTCAAAGTGACTGTGTCTTCATCCACACCTGAATCGCCAGCGAAAACAGAAATTGAACTTACGCTGGTCACAGTCCCAACAAAAATCGCAGAAATGTCTCCACCTGGGATTTGGGAGTTTTGAGCAGCCTTTCCAGTATTTCCGACTTGGATCGTCGAACCATCAACAATCTCAAGATCGTCACTGAACTGAATCCCCAATGCATTGAAGGTTTCGTTGTCCAGTTGGCCATTCGCAAACGAATCAAAATCAAGAGTGACCATCGCCGCTCGCCCTTGACTTGGAATCAAAAGCAACGCAAAAGTGCAAATCGAAAGATAATGAACTGCCCGGCTCATTGTGCCACTACCAAATGGGAGTGCTTTGGATGGAAAGCGTCGAAGCTTGTTCTTTAAAATTACCTCTCCAGATGACCGCTCACAACGAAGAACGCCGCAGCTTTTAGTGAGAAAAACGAAATAATCAAAACCCACCGATGGGTTGATTGGCCCTCATTTCCGCAGTTTAATGACTCAGATTTCGTTTTTTGGGGCATTGCGATTGCTCAAGTTCCTGACCGATCGAGGTAGGAGCAGTTTTCAGCTACCGTGTGCCTGTGAAGAACGCATTTTTCTAGAGCCAGTCCGAAAACCTCTGGAATAGCCGCTTTTCTTTACGTTTGAGAGAGCAATTTAATGTTTCAGGATCAGTTCTAATAGATTTGCTGTTGGCCCACTCGGCAGAACGCCCCTCAATTCGCAAAATTGCGAAGCAGTGCGTCAAGCGATAATTGATGAGTTGTCCACGTATGGTCGCCGGTGTGGAGAGCAAGACGCGACTCAACTTTCTCAGATCGACTTGGAGCTTCCCTCAAGCCTTCGAAGAAACTTTCTGGCGATGCCGTTCACGTTGCTTCATGGGCAACATACTTTGGTGATATGCTTTCTGAAGAACGCATCGAACGATCTTGGCTGATCTTGTCCCTGGAAACCTGCTGCGATGCGGGCCGCTGTTTTCCAAGCGGTGCCCTGGTGTAAACCACACCAGAAGTAACGCTCAAGCCACAAACGATCACCGCCAGAAACCTCGCAACCCGCACCGCAGCGGATTTCCCTGAACGATCTTTCAATCAGCTTTTCAATCTCTCATCCAACACTCACTCCTCCGGACAGTTCATCACAAATTGTGCATTCATATCCCAGATGTATCGACTTCGCTTCTAGAAACATTATCGACCAGACTCGCGACAGATTCTGTGAAGCATCCCACATGGCGAGTCCATTTCTGAAATCGTCTTCGATCATATTCAACTCCTGTCATGGTTGGCGGACGTGGACTGCTTTGATACCGTGCGAGGATGTTTATCTTGGTTGAAGAAGGATGAGGAAGATGACGGTAAAAATTGGGATTGTTGGTCTTGGCTTCATGGGGATGACTCACTTCGAAGGAGCGAAGCAGGTCCGGGGTGGAGAAGTGGTTGCATTTGCGACCCGAAACGAGAAAAAGCTCGCTGGTGACTGGTCAAGCATCCAAGGGAACTTCGGCCCACGTGGAAGTGAAAAGACAGATCTCACCGGGGTGACGGGATACGCAGACTACAAAGACCTGCTGGCAAACCCAGAGATCGACATGGTAAATATTTGCCTGCCGACCGAAAAGCATGAGTCGATCGCAATCGAAGCTCTCGAAGCGGGCAAGCATGTGCTCGTTGAAAAGCCGATTTCGATTGAACTTGAAGCAGCTGAACGCATGCTGGCTGCTGCAAAAAAATCCGGGAAATTGCTGATGGTGGCCCAAGTGCTTCCATTCTTCCCAGAGTTTGCTTGGGTGAGAAATGTTGTTGAGAATGGAACCTACGGAAAGTTGCAGGCAGCTGCATTCCGACGTGTGATTGCGCCACCAGACTGGTCATCAGATATCAAAGATTTCAAAAAGCTCGGTGGCTGGGGAATCGATCTGCACATCCACGACAACCATTACATCGGCCTGCTCTGTGGTGTCCCCTCTAAAGTCTTCTCGCGGGGGCTACTCAAAGAAGGCTTCGTGAATCACGTTTGCACTCAATATCTTTACGACGATCCCGATGTCACAGTCAGCTGCATCAGTGGAGGAATCGCAGCAGGACAATTGAAGTTCGCACACAGCTTCGAACTGATTCTCGAAGAAGCAACGATTCAATTTGACTGCGGAACGTACGGAGATGATTGGGTGGTCAATCGACCATTAACTGTCATTCCGAATGAAGGTCCGATTGAAACTCCCGATCCGGGTGGCAGCGGCGAATGGTGTGCAGCATTCACAGACGAAATTCAGGCAGCTGTCGAAGGAGTCCAAGCCGGGGTGGCTCCTAAAGTCCTCTCGGGAGAATTGGCATGTGATGCCCTCAAGCTTTGTTATGCAGAAGCCGAGAGTATCCAGACAGCCACACCGATCCCTGTAGGGTGAGAGTCGCTCCTGACTGATGCGTCATCCCTCATTTTGCTAAGCTACTGCAAATTTCTTCCACATGACAGTTTGAGACATGAAACGCACCGTTCCATTACTCATCACCGCCATTGCCGGTTTTGTGTTGATCGTTTCATTCTTCATCCCTGACCTGAAAGGGTGGGGTGAAGACGCAGCTGTGTGGTTTGACATTCTGGCAGCCATCGCCTTTGTGCTCGGCGGCGGAAATTTGTTGAAGCTGCATTTGAAGACGATGAGTGACAAAAAGCCAGGTTGGGGATATTCGGCAATCACGATTGTCGCCTTCCTGGTGACTCTGATCTTCGGATTGTTCAAAATTGGATCACCGCCAAGATCAAACGTAGAGTTCTACGGAGAGACCTTCGTCTCCTATCCTCTTGAGGCGATGCCAGAATTCCGCATCGCTGGGGAACTCCCTCATCGTGAGGACGACAAACCGATTCCAGCTTCGGTTCGGACACAACTCCGCGAGGAAAATGGAGAACTCATATTCATCGGTTGGATGAGCAGGGACCAGAAATCAGACCTGCTGAAATACAGAGAGACACTCGATTGGCAGTGTCGAGTCGAAACACTCTTCACAGCATCACAGCCAAGCTTACTCCAAGACCGCGTCAGGTTTTATCCGGCACACACATCGCTGGCTTTCAAAGGTGTATTAACCGAAGAACGCGAGGCCGAGCTCCGAACACTCTTGCCCGATTCGGAAACTGCAAAGCAGGCAATTGAAGAGCTTGCATCGCGAACGCGTCAAACAACAACAATCCAATCGAGCGGAATTCCTGAGTCGTTCAAGATTCCGGAAGAAGCGAAAACGTACTTCAAAGAAGATCAAGCAAAGATCACGCTTGTCGGCCCACTCTCCCCAGAGTTACAAAAAGAGATCGTTTTCAATTGGTCCGGTTTCGAGCCAGCGATGCCGTTGACTGCCGAACAGGAAGAAGAGCTTTTTGTTCAAATCGAGAACGCTGGTCGCAAACTCACAGACGAACAATCTGTGGTATTCAAAAACTTCTTTGCTGCGGAATGGCATCCCGATGTCATGGTTGCCGCCATCAACACGGCTGGGATTCCTCCTCAAAAAGAGAAAACCGCTTGCGAACTTCTGGAAGAACAACAGGCAGGCGCGAAGGAACTTGTTCTGGAACTTCCCACTCCCGAGCCAACATTGCTGAACCCCGAGCAAATCAGGGCGGTCACTCGCTTCGTCAACGAACCGGGACAAACCGTCGAGGAGCTGAAAACGGAACTGAGCTCACTCGGCGAGATTACCGCCGCACAATTGGCCTCCATCGACGAATTCATCAACGGACTCCCCCGGCACGCAGACGTTCTGAAAGCACTCGGACTGGAGTTGCTCCGAACTGGGCCACTCACTCCTGAACAACGCGAGGTCCTCTTTCAACCTGCAGCGACTCATTATGCCTGGAAAACAGACATCGGTCGGCTTTTCGTGGCATCGCATCAAATCAAATATCCCTGGTCTGGTTCTTACACAGCTCAAGGAAATCCATTTTGGTGGATTTATGAATATGTCCTTCAACCATTGATGACAACGACCTTTGCGATGCTGGCGTTTTATGTCGCATCGGCAGCATTTCGTGCTTTTCGGGCCAAAAACCTGGAGGCCACTCTGTTGCTGGGGACGGCTTTCATCGTGTTGCTGGGGCGCACCTACCTTGGTGTCCAATTGACCGCCTGGGTCCCAGATGCTTTATCTGCATTGAAGATCGACCAGATGACGGTTTACATCATGAAAATCTTCAACACAGCTGGGAATCGTGCTATCATGATTGGGATTGCACTCGGAATTGCTTCAACAAGTTTGAAGGTTTTGTTAGGAATTGACCGATCTTATCTAGGATCAGGCGACGACTGATTCATAAAAACAATTGGAGACGGTCTTTCACCTACAAGACAGGCTGCTATAATTTTGTAATATGAACTCAACTTCGAAAATTCAGATCATTGACTGAAATCCTGATCTGCTTTCAAGTTGAGTGAGTGTGAGTGATTCTTGAAACACATATTTGTTCTGTTCGTCCTTTCAAGGCGAGGGAGAAGTTACGATGGTGACCATCACCGAAAAAGCTGCTGCGGAAATCAAACGAGTCATTAGCGAACAAAACATGCCCGAAGCGACTGTCGTCCGCGTTGGTGTCGCAGGTGGCGGCTGTTCAGGTTTTCAGTACAAATTCGGATTTGATGAAGTAGCAAATCTGGAGCAGGATCACGTTGCTGAACAGCACGGACTTCAAGTCGCAGTTCAGAAGAACCACGACCTGCACTTGGACGGAACCACAATTGACTTTTATGAAGGTCTCGAAAAACGAGGATTCACTTTCGACAATCCAAACGTGAGCCGCTCATGCGGTTGCGGAAGCAGTTTCTCAGTCTAGAGCAGTTTGCTCTACTGTGTGCCCGTGAAGAACGCATTTCTCTTGTAAAAATGCTGTTCGCCACGAGCCAGATGCTGCAAACCAATTCGAAAGATGCTCTAGCTGAATCCAAACATCTCAGAGACACCGGAACGCTGTTCCGGTGTCTCTTTCTATTTGCCGATTGACTTTGACAACTCATGAAAATTCTGCTCACCAACGATGACGGCATCTACGCTCCCGGTCTTCGAGCACTTCGGGATGCATTGCAGGAACTGGGCGAGGTCCATGTTGTTGCCCCTCTGACAGAGCAAAGCGGAGTCGGAATGGGTGTGACCTATCTTCATCCAATTATGGTTCATGAGATCATGGATCACGACAAACAGTTTGGCTGGGCTGTCGATGGGAGCCCGGTTGACTGCGTGAAAATGGGAGTTTTGGAACTATGCCAGGGCGAACCTGATTTGATCGTCAGTGGAATCAACGCCGGAGCCAACGTGGGCATCAATGTTCTGTATTCAGGCACAGTCGCAGCAGCCATTGAAGGGGCCTTCTTTGGCAAAACCTCTATGGCAGTATCCCTTTCACAAGGCACATCTCCAGACTACCAGCAGGCAGCACAACAAGTTGTCCCGATCA